>JAUIAC010000455.1 GCA_030425545.1 bacterium
CAGCTGCGCGGCGCCCTCCTGTAGCCAGGTCGGCGCGTCGTCCGCCCGCGCCGCCTGCGCCATGGCTTGGAGCAGGGTCCGGTTCCGCGCGGTCAGCGCCGCGAGCTCCCGCAGCCTGAAGGCGCGCTGCGAGCGGGGCCCCCGGTCGTTCACGCGTCGCTCGCGGCCGTGCGCCGCCGCGGCGCCCGCCGCGCGTCGATCAGCCTCGGGCGGTGCAGCTCGCCCTGGGGGCGAATCGGGAAGCGGCGCAGCAGGTGGCGCCCGGGCGACACGCTCTCGCGGTGGAGCCAGGGCACCTCGCGGCCGCTCATCCAGTGAGCCAGCGCCTCGCCGACGCCGTAGCTGCAGGTCACGCCGAAGCCCCCGAGCGCGCCGGCCCACCACAGCCCCGGCACGTCCGGGTCCGCGCCCAGCAACGGCGCACGGTCGGCGGCGAAGGTGCGCAGCCCGGTCCAGCCGCCGGCCAGCTGCGCGTCCGCCAGGGCCGGCATCAGCCGTGACAGCTTGTCCAGCGCCAGCGCCTGCACGGTCGGCTGCGGGCTGCCCCGCGTGCCGGGGCCCGCGCGGGGAGGGTCCACCGCCTCGTCGCAGGCCGAGACCAGCCAGCCGGCGCCCTCAGGGCGAACGTAGAGGCCGGCGTCGTCGATCCAGCACCACGGGTGGTCGGGCGCGCTCGCGGGGTGCGCGTGGGTGGTGAGCAGGGTGCGTCGCAGGGGGAAGAGGGGCCGCTGCACGCCCAAGGTCTCGGCCAGCTGCGCGCTCCAGGCGCCCGCCGCCAGCACCACGGCGTCGGCGTCGATCGGGGGCTCGCTTCCCTCCGCGCCGTCCGCGCCGGCAGCGACATGCAGCCGCACCCGTCCGCCGGCCTGCTCCAGCCGCCGCACCTGAACACCGAAACGCAGCTGCGAGCCCATGCGGACAATGCCGCGCCGGTACCCCGTCAACACAGCGTGGGGGTCTGCGACCCGCGCCTCCGGCAACCACCAGGCCTGACGCACCGGGGCTCCAGCCAGCGCCGGGGCGAGCTGTCCGAGCGCCTCGCCCGCCACCGCGCGCACGTCGACGCCGTGGGCCCGCAGGTGGGCCACACCGTCGTGCAGATGCCAGGGGTCATGGCTCAGAGCGAGCACCGCGCCCGTGCGCCGCGACACCTCGAGCCCGGCCCAGTCCGCCCCCGGTCGGGTCAGGAACGCATGGGTGCGCATCGCCAGGGCCCGCTCGCTCGGGTCCTCCCCCAGCAGCCGCACCATGCCGGCGTTCTGCGCGCTCGCCTCGGCGCCCGCCGTAGGCCCCTGCTCCAACACCAGCACACGCTTGGACGCCGCCAGGTGCCAGGCGGCCGCGCAGCCCGCCAGTCCAGCGCCAATGACGACAACGTCGGGTGGGGGCATGGGGGTCCTACTGCTTGGCGCCCGCCGCGATCCACCCCTTGATGAGGGCGCTCTGTGCGGGGTCGAGGCCGTCGGTCGACGAGGGCATCTTCTTACCGCAACCGTGGCTGGCCTGCTTGTCGACCTTCAGCCACAGCAGGCTCTCCGCGGGCTTGCCGGGCACCACGTAGCTGCCGGCCGCGCACTGCGCGGCGTCCTTGCTGCCCGCCTTGCCCGTGGTCAGCGCGGTGTAGTCGGCGGCCGCGTCGCCGCTCAGCTTGAGCGATCCCGAGCCGCCGCCGTGGCAGTAGCCGTTGGCGCACACCGGCTTGACGATGGTGCTGTGCACCGTGGCCCAGGTCGGCGCCGTCGCCGCGGCGTCGCCCTGGCCTGCGTCGCCGCCGCCGGCGTCCTGCGTGTCAGCGTCCTGCGTCGAGACGTCGGCGCCGCCCCCGGCGCTGTCTGCGCCGCTGCTGTCGGCCGCGCCGCTGTCGGAAGCGCTGTCGGCCACCGCGGCGTCCGCGGGGCCCGAGTCGGTGGTGGTCGTCGCGCCGGCCCCGTCGTCGCCACTACACCCGAGGTGGAGCGCGCACAGGGTCAAACACAGCGGGAAGGCAAGGCGAGAAGGCAACATGGACTGCTCCTGGGGGGTCGGCTCGGATCGCGCCCATGGACTGGCCCGATCTCCAACCTAGCGTGGCAGAGCCTGCGCGTTCGGGCCATCTGGACTTCTGGTACAGCGGCGTTCGGTGCTGGCGTACGATCGCGCGGCACAGGCGTACGATCGCGCGACGCAGGGCAGGAGGCCACCGCCGTCTGCCCGCTCGACGGCGGGGTCGACAGCGGCGTCGACAGCGGCGTCCACAGCGGCGCTTGGCGCGCGCACCACGTCGACGCCCGGGCTACAGCGCCGGCTTGTGCTTGCGCTTGGACTTCGGCTTGGTCTGGTCTGTCGACAGGGCGTCCGCAAAGGACTCCTTGGCCAGGGAGCAGGCGAGGTCCGGATCGTCGAGCGCCACGTCGGGCGCGCGGTAGTAGGGCATCGACATCTTGCGGCCGCGCATGTCGGGCTGGAACTGCGCCGACCCCTTCAGGCGTAGGGCCTCGCCGCGCGCGCCGTCGGCGCGAAAGTAGAGCTGATCGTCCGACACCAGGGCGAACATCAGCCCATCGCGGAACACGCCGTGGCCGCCGAACATGGCGCGTACACGGACCCGTGGCACTTCTTCCAGGAGATCTTTGACGTGGGCCACGAACTCTTTGCTGCTGCGCATCCAAGGCTCCGGGCGGTGAGGGGGCGCCGCCGCGGAACAGCCTGCCATGGTCAGAACGCAGCGCAACATCGATTTGTCCGAACCCGTATTCCGCGGGCCCTGACGTTGATCCAGGTCAGCTTTGAGGGTCGTCAGGGGCGCGTGCGCTGCGCGATGGCGCTACACTGCCGCGGTGCACGCTCTCTCGCCACGTCTTCGCTTCACGACCCGCCGCGGCCCGGAGTGGACCTGGAGCCGCGCCCACAGCCAGCGCGCCCGCCGCGCGACTGTGTGGATTTGTCAGTTTGCGGCCCTGGCCGCCGCGTTCGCGCCGACCCCGACGTCGGCCCAGACGCCGCTCGGGAGACCGTCTGAGACCTCGGCGCCGTCGCCCGCTCAGGCTGCGGACCCCGCCAGGGCACACCGCGATCGCGGCTCCCACGCCCGCGCTCCGGGGCCTGCGGGGCGGCGCCGTCCAGCGCCCACAGGCCCCGTCATCCCTGCGGGGCGCGAGAACCAGATCCAGGGGCTGCTCGCCGACGTCGGCGTCGATCGTCCGCTCGCCGGCGGCGTCCTCTTCGACCAGACCCGCGTGCAGCGCGACGCCGTCGCGTATGACCTCCGCACGCCGGCCGGCGGGGTCGTCGCCACGGTCACGCTCCGACACCGCAGCGAGGCCGCGCCCGGGGACACGCTGACGCGCTCCTTCGCGCTCCGGGTGACGCCGCCCTCAGCGCTGCAGGCCCACGGCGGCGTGCTCCGCGCGGCCCTCGCCAGCATCGCGGCGCACGACACGGCCGAGCTCTTCATCGTCCCGGAGACCCACACGGCGCACCCGCCCCACCTGCGACCCGACTGGCAGTGGGCGCTCGCGGCGATCGCCCTGGCGCTGCTGGCCCTCGCGCTGATCGCCTGGCGCCTGCACCGCGCTGCCGAGCTCACCTGGCGCGAGCGAGTGACCTTCACCTTCAAGCCCACGCACGCGCTCCCGGCCGCGCTGCAGGTCATCATCTTCGCCTACTGGGCCCTCTACTACCGCGACCTGCGCCTCTACTTGCCCGGCATCGCGCTCCAGATCGTCTTCGCCTACGTGGTCGACGCCGCCCTCGACCTGGCGACGCGTCGTCGTTGGCACGCGTCGTTCAGCCCCCTGCCGGTCACCCTCAGCACCAACCTCTTCGTGCTCTTCATCTACGGCCAGGGCTACCTCACGCTGCTGGCGATCGCGCTCGCGCTGGTGTCCAAGCGGGTCATCCGCCGGCAGGGCCGACACGTGCTCAACCCCTCGGCCTTCGGCACCGCCATGGTGGGGCTGCTGACGCTCTTCGTGCCGGCCTTCGGCTACGGCGACTCCGCCTATCAGTTCGCGCTCGCGCCCAACATGACCGAGCTGGTGCTGCTGCTGGCGCTGGTGGTGCAGGTGCGTGTGCCGGTGGTGCTCGTGAGCGCGTCGGCCGTGGCCGGGCTCTACGCCGTCGGCTTCGCCACGGGGCGCATCTCGTTCTCGCCCTTCTGGGCGCCCGTGACCCTGGTCATCGTGCTGCTGGCGACCGACCCGGCGACCAGCCCGCGCAAGCCGCTGGGGCGTGTGCTCTACGGCTTCGCTGTCGGCGTGTTCATGCGGGCGTGCGGCGCCACGCTCGAGCACGTCTTCGATCACGACTTCTACGGCAAGGTGCTCGGCGTGCTGCTGGCGAACTGCTTCGTGCCCTGGTTCGACGGCCTCGCCGCCCGCGCCCGCTGGTCACCCGCGTGGCTGGAGCCGCGCTTCAACCGGGTCCACGTGGCGCTGTGGTTCGGGCTGATGGCCTGGGCCGTCGGGGGCATGGACCACAAGGCGCGGGACTTCACCGCGTGCACGGGCTGCCAGGCTGCCCACCACGACAACCGCACGCGCTTCGTGCGCTTCGCGCCGGACCGCCGCGTGCGCTGCGCCGACAATCCCGTGTCGTGCGGCGGCTTCAGCTTCGCCGCTGAGGTGCAGTGCTGGCGCAGGGCGGGGGGCCCCGACGCGTGCGGCGGCGGTCGCCCGGAGGCCCGCGCCGACGCGCCCGCGCCGCTCCCCTACGGCATGGCGG
>JAUIAC010000456.1 GCA_030425545.1 bacterium
CTCGACCGAGAAGGCCCGCTCCGGCGCCACGACGCCCAGGGTCAGCACGGCGCCCGCCGGCACCGCGCCGCCGGTGTAGCGGCGCCGCAGCGAGAGCATGAGCCAGCGCAGGTCGCGCCGGTCGTCCACCTGCGGCGTCGCCAGCCACCGCTGCCCGAAGCGCCCCAGCCCCAAGATCACCGGCTCCAGCGCGAGCCCCTCCGGCGTCAGCGCGTAGACCACCCCGCTCGCTGGCGCGGGCAGCCTCTGGCGGGTCACCACGTCGGCGTCCACCAGCGACCGCAGCCGCTCCGCGAGCAGGTTGGCCGGGATGCCGACCAGGCCGCGCTGCAGGTCGACGAAGCGTCGAGGCCCCAGCAGCAGGTCGCGCACGATGAGCAGGGTCCACCGCCCGCCCAGCACGTCGAGCGCCTTCGCCACCCCACACAGCTGCCGATAGTTCTTCCGCGCCACGCCGCCTCCTGTCGCTCGGCCACGTCGGCTCGCGCCGCGCCGCTCACTTTACTTTTTTATAGTCACTGATAGTCTTTTGTCTAGCCAGAGCGTGCTGAGCCCAGCCGCAGTCCCCCACCCTGGAGGTCCCCATGTCTCACCCCGCCCCTGCATCGCTGGCCGCGCTGGAGACGCTGCCGCCGGTGGTCCGACCCGGCGTGGGCTCCACGGTCGCCTTCGTGCTGGTGGTCGCCGCGGTGCTCACCGCGGCCGTGTTCGCGGTGCACCGCTCGGCGCCTCGCGGCGCGCGCGGGCGCTGGAGCGGCGTGGCGGCGCTCGCGCTGGCGATGTGGGCCGTGGTCACCGCCGCCCTGAGCGAGTCCGGGGCCCTCGCGGTGGTGCGCACGCCGCCGCCGATTTTGCTCTTCGTCGGGGTCAACCTGCTCCTGTGCCTGGGCCTCGCCGCGTCACCGCTGGCGGGGCGCCTGGCCAGGGCGCTGCCCATGGCGGCGCTCGTCGGCTTCCACAGCTTTCGGCTGCCCTTGGAGCTGGTGCTGCACGACTGGGTGGCGGTCGGCACCCTGCCGGTGCAGATGACGTGGACGGGCCACAACTTCGACATCGTCACGGGCGTGCTGGGGCTCGTGGTCGGCCTGTGGGCCTGGAAGGGGTCGCCGCCGCGCTGGGTGCTGTGGGCCTTTCAGGCGGTCGGGCTGGCGCTGCTGGTCACCGTCGCCAGCATCGCCCTGCGCTCCGCGCCGGGGCCCCTGCGCACCTACCTGAACGAGCCGCCGGTGCTGGTCGCCCTGGCGGCGCCGCTGTCGTGGATCGTCCCCTTCTGCGTCGGTGCGGCGCTGGTCGCCCACGTGGTGGGGATCCGCGCGCTGCTGCTCGGCCGCGACGCCGAGTCGACATAGGCGCTCGAGGGGGGGGGGGCGATGGTCGAAGGCGGTCGACGCCGGCGACCACTTGCGGCACGGTCGCGCCGTGCACGTCCTCATCGCCGCCCTCTTCGTCGTCTCCGGTGCCCTGGGGGTCATCGACGAGGTCGTGTTCGCCCGGCTGCTCGGGCTGCACCTCGGCCACGCCGCGACCGCGCACGCCACCGTGGTCGCGGTGTTCCTCGCCGGGCTCGGGCTGGGCTACGCCTGGCTGGGTCGCGACGCGGACCGGCTGGCCCGGCCGCTCCGCCGCTACGCCTGGCTCGAGCTCGTCATCGGCCTGTGGTGCCTCGCGTTCCCGAGCGCCCTCGACACGCTGGTGGCCGCCGCGCCGGCGGCGTGGCGCTGGCAGCCGACGCGCGTGACGGTGACGGCCGCGCTCCTGCTGCCGCCCACCGTGGCCATGGGCGGCACCCTGCCCGCGCTGGTCCGGCTGCTGGGCGGTGGCCCCGCCGCCGGCGGACGCGCCCTCGCCCTGCTCTACGGCTTCAACAGCGCGGGCGCCGTGGTGGGCGGGCTCGTGGCTGGCTTCTGGCTCTTCGAGCGCGCGGGCGTGCGCGGCGCCCTGGCCGCGGCGGGCGTGGGCAGCGTCGCCGTGGCCGCGCTGGCTTGGGCCGTCGACCGCTGGGCGCCGGCCGCCCGGCCCGAGCCCACCGGCGCTTCGGCCGCCCGCGACGCGACGTCGGAGCAGGGCCCGACGTCGACCGCTGCGTCGACGAGCGCCGCCGTCGGGACGAGGCGCCCGCCCGCGCCGCCGCTGTGGGTCGCGTGGATCTGCGCGGCGCTGGTCGGGCTCGCGTCGCTGGTCGCTCAGACCCTGTGGTTCCGGGTCTTCGGCGTCGTCCTGGGCTCGTCGGCCTACGCGTTCGCCCTGGTGATCGCGGCCTTCATCGCAGGCCTCACCGTGGGCACCGCGGGCGCCCGCCGCCTGATGCGGGCGGAGGCGGTGCGGCCGGGCTGGATCGCGGCCGCGGCGCTGCTGGCGGCGGCGCTGCTGCTCGCGGTGTCGCCGGCCCACGAGCGCCTGCCCTGGTGGCTCGCTCGGCTGCGCTTCTGGCTGCAGCCCGAGACCTTCGAGGCGTGGCAGGTGGCGCGGCTGGGGCTCATCGCTGCGCTGGTGGCGGTGCCGACGGCGGCCATGGGGCTGGTGCTGCCCTTGTGCGCGCGGCTGGGCATGCGCGAGGGCGCGGTGGCCAGCGGCGGGGCGCGCGTGTTTGCGTGGAACACGGTGGGGAGCGTGGTCGGCGCTGCGCTCGGGGGCACCGTGTTGGTCCCTGCGGTGGGGCTCCACGGCGCGCTGCTGGTGGCGGTCGGGTTGCTGTGCGCCGCCGCGGCGGTCGGGCTGGTGGCGGAGCGCGCGCTCGAGGCGGACCGGGGCGACCCCAGCCCGGGCGACCCGCGGGCGCGCCGGCGGGCTCGAGGGCTCTGGCGGGCAGGCGTAGTCGCCACGGCGCTGGTCGCCGCCTGGGCGGCGCTGGACCCGGGCCCGTGGGACGCGCGGCTCCTGGGCGCCGGCAGCTTTCGTCGCCGACCGCGGCCGGTGCCGACGTGGGACGCCTGGCGCGCGCGCCTCCAACGCGAGCGGGTGGTCTTCGCCACCGACGGGCCCGACGCGTCGGTGGCGGTGCTCGAGCGCGGCGGCGACCGGGTGCTCAAGGTCAACGGCAAGCCCGACGCGTCGAGCCGCGGCGACATGCTGACCCAGGTGGCCAGCGCGTGGGTGCCGGCGGTGGTCGCGCGGCGGGCCGAGCGCGTGCTGATCATCGGCCTGGGCAGCGGGGTCACCGCAGGGGTGGCGCGCACCTTCGCGCCGGTGGTGGACGTGGTCGAGATCTCGCCCGCCGTCATCGCCGCCGCCCGCCACTTCGGCCCTTGGAACCACGGCGTGGTCGACGACCCCAGCGTGCGGCTGCACCGGGACGACGCGCGCGCCTGGCTCGCGCACACCGACGCCCGCTGGGACGTGATCATCAGCGAGCCGTCGAACCCGTGGGTGGCGGGGAACGGCGCCTTGTTCACGCGGGAGTTCTTCGCCCTGGTGCAGGCCCACCTGCGCCCCGGCGGTGTGCTCGCGCAGTGGTTTCACGCCTACGAGATGAACGACGCCCTGGTGGAGCTGGTGCTGCGCACGGTGTCGGAGCGCTTCGCCCACGTGAGCTTGTGGACGCTCTTTCCCGGCGACCTGCTGATGATCGCCAGCGACACGCCACAGGCGCTGGACCTGCCGCGAGCGCGGGCCCGGCTGCAGCGGGCGCGGACGCCGCAGGCGGCGGGCGACCTGAGCCGGGTGGAGCTGCAAGACCTGGCCGGGCTCCTGAGCCTGCAGGCCATGACCCCAGAGGCCATGCGCCGTCGCTTCGCCGCCGGTGGTGGCGAGATCCACGTCGACGACCGACCGCTCCTGGAGCTGCGGGCGCCGCGCGCCCTCTTCGCCGGGGAGCGCAGCCACGCCGTGGCGCGCGCCGACCAACGCCAGGGCTGGCCCCCCGAGCCCGGGACGCCCCTGGCCTCGGCGCTCGGCGACGAGGCGGTGCCGCTGACCACCCTGCGGGGCCTGACCCGGCTGCACGTCCGCTTCCCCACCGCGCCGCCCGGCTTCCGCCATGGCCTGCTGCGCACGCTCAGCCGTCGCGAGCGCGACGCCAACTGGCTGCGCGACCTCACGTTCACCTACAGCCGCGAGGGCCCCCCGGCCGACGCCCGCGCCGCCCGCGACCGCCTCCTCCGCGCGGCGCCGCACGACCCCCAGGCGCTGCGCGCGGCCGCGGCGGTGGCGCGTCGTCTCGGCGAAGACGGCCGGCCGTGGCTGCGGCGCTGCGTCCACCTGGGCGACACGGCGAACGGGCGCTGTCTGCACGAGCTGAAGCGGTGGCAGACCCGGCCTGGGCCAGCGAACCTGCCCACGGCAGCTCCGCCGGAGCCCGCCAAGCGGTAGCGGAGCGCGACCGGCGGCGCGTGGCCGCACGGCACCTGTCACGGTGGACCGAGCGGCCTGCCACGTCCCGCGGTGAGAGGGATGCGTGCCGCGCGGCGATTGGCTATGGTTCAGCCCCCCCGCGGAGGCCCCATGCGCCAGCCCACCCCCAAGTTCAGCGTCGCCCGAGCCCACCCGGCGCCCCGCGCCAGGGCCCTCAGCGCCGCGCTGGTCGCCGCGCTGCTCGTCTCCGGCTGCGGCACCGACAAGGCCGACGACGCCGGCGGGGGTGCGACCGACGCCGCGGCCAACGCCGACGCCCTCGCCGAGGACGCCGCAGGGAGCGACAGCGGCGCGGCCGACTCGGCAGGCGCCGC
>JAUIAC010000457.1 GCA_030425545.1 bacterium
GCACGTCGATGAGCTCCGCGATGCCGGCCGTGGCCAGCTGGGCGATGCGCTCGCTGACGTCGAGCTCGGTGTGCTGGGTGAAGGTGACCACCGGCACCCGCGCCATGCGCGCCGCGACGCTGCCCCAGGCCATGGCCGTGAACATGTGCGTGTTGACCACGTCGGCATTCACCTTGCGCAGCTGCCACGCCATGCGGGTGAGCACGCTCAGCTCCGCGCGCTTGGTGCGCCGCGCGCTCCAGGTCGGGCAGTCGAGGGTCCCCGTCAGCTGGCCGCGGTCGCGGACGGTGAAGAGCCACGACTCGTGGCCGGCGTCGCGCAGGGCGGTCACGAGCCAAGGCACGAAGACCTCGGCCCCGCCGATGCGGAGGTCCGGGAGCACGTGAACGATGCGGAGCGGGCGGGGCATGGTCGACTCTCTCAGGGCGGTGGGCGCTGGGCTGTGGGCGGTGGGACACTAGGGTTGTGCCGCGCGTTGCGCAACGCGGGCGGAGCGTTCGCCCCCGGCGCGTCCGCTGCGGTGGTCTGGCACGCTTTCGTCGACGCGCGCGGCGGCGAGGATCAACCACCCGCTGCCACGGCCCACGCACGGGGGGCGGCGACCGCGGCCACGATCCCCCAACGATCCGCCGCGCACGGGCTTTCTTGACGCTCTGAAATGGCGACGCGTAGCCTCAGGCAGCGCCCTGTCCGCCCTGTCCGCGCTGTCCGCGCTGTCCGCGCCGTCCGCGCTGTACCATCGGTCCGTCGCGCACCCTTCCCCCAGGAGTCTCCATGAGCAACGAGCGCCGCCGCACCTCCGGCTTTCTGCCCGTTCCCACCCGCAAGATGGGAGAGATGCTCCTGCGCGAGAAGGTCGTCTCGCCCGAGCAGCTGCAGAACGCGACGGAGCAAGCGCAGCGCACCGGGGAGCGGCTCCACGACTCGCTGACGTCCATGGGCTACGTCGACGGCGCCCAGCTGGTGGACTTCCTGTCGCGACAGTACCAGGTGCCCTCGATCGACCTCGGCACCGTCGACATCCCCGAAGACATCGTGAAGCTGGTGCCGCGCGAGGTGTGCGAGCGCCACGATCTCATCCCGGTCGCCCTTCACGGCTCGACCCTCGTGGTCGCCATGGTCGACCCGGGCAACTACCACGCCGTCGACGATCTCAAGTTCCTGACCGGCCTCAACATCGAGGTCGTCGTCTCCGCGGCCGAGGACATCCTCAAGGCCCGCGACCGCTTCTACGGTCAGCAGGACCAGCTCGCGCTGCTCGACGACATGAACGAGCAGATCGAGTTCCTCCAAGACGAAGACGACTTCGACGAAGAGGACGCGCGCCAGGGCTCGGAAGAGGCGCCCGTGGTCCGCCTGGTGAACCTGATCCTGGTCGACGCGATCCGCCGCATGGCCTCGGACATCCACGTCGAGTGCTACGAGAAGAGCTTCCGCGTGCGCTACCGCATGGACGGCGTGCTCCACGAGATCATGCGCCCGCCGATGAAGCTGCGAAACGCCATCATCTCGCGCCTGAAGATCATGAGCCAGCTCGACATCGCCGAGCGCCGCCTGCCGCAGGACGGCCGTATCAAGCTCAAGCTCGCCGACGGCAAGGAGTGCGACTTCCGCGTGTCGGTGCTGCCCACCCTCTTCGGCGAGAAGGTGGTGCTCCGGCTGCTCGACAAGGCCAACCTGCAGCTCGACATGACCAAGCTCGGCTTTGACCAGACCGAGCTGTCCAAGTTCCAGCACGCCATCCACCAGCCCTTCGGCATGGTGTTGGTCACCGGCCCCACGGGCTCCGGCAAGACCACGACGCTCTACTCGGCGCTCGCGGACCTCAACAAGGTCACCGAGAACCTCTCCACGGCCGAAGATCCGGTCGAGTTCAACCTCGACGGCATCAACCAGGTGCAGATGCACGAGGGCATCGGCCTCAACTTCGCGTCGGTGCTGCGCTCCTTCCTGCGGCAGGATCCCGACATCATCCTCGTGGGCGAGATTCGTGACTTCGAGACCGCTGAGATCGCGATCAAGGCCGCGCTCACGGGCCACCTGGTGCTCTCGACCCTGCACACCAACTCGGCGCCAGCCACCATCAACCGTCTGCTCAACATGGGCGTCGAGCCCTTCATGGTCACGGCCTCGCTGAACCTCATCGCGGCGCAGCGCCTGGCCCGACGCATCTGCAAGGAGTGCAAGGAGCCCTTCGCCTACGAGAAGGCCGGCTGCATCGACGCCGGCATGACCGAGGCGGAGTACGAGGCGGGCGCCGGCAAGACGCAGATGAAGGGCATGGGCTGCCGGGTCTGCGGCGACACGGGCTACAAGGGCCGCGTCGCGCTCTACGAGATCATGCCGATCTCCGACGCGCTGAAAGAGGCCGTGCTTCAGGGCTACTCGGCCAACGAGCTCAAGCGCGTCGCGGTCGAAGACGGCATGCAGACCCTGCGCCGCGCCGGCCTGGCGAAGATCAACCAGGGCCTGACCTCACTCGAAGAGGTGCTGCGCACCACCCGCGCCGATCTGAACTGAGCGAGGGGCTGCGCGCGCGCCTGCTCGTCGCACAGCCTCGCGCGGCCACGGTGTCGGTTGCGCGCGCGTCCCAGCGTCCTTGCGTGGCTGTCGGCGGGGCGTGGACAGCGCACACCTGCGGGCTTCGGGCCGCATCCCACCCACGACCCGCACCTCAGGGGCGTGTCGATCGACACGCGACCGACAGGGCGGCCGTCTCCGGGCCGTCGGCCGAGGCTTGCATTGAATCATTAATGCGAATATACGCACATGTGTCGATGAGAACTTAAGTCGGGACCGCCATGCGCCGCCTAGCCCTCCACTCCGTCTCGCAAGCTGGCCCCTCGCCCTGGGCGCGGCTCTTGGCGTTCGCCCGGCTGGAGCGACGCGAGCTGGCGTTGCTGGTGCTGCTGGCCTCCGGGCTCGGCCTGCTGAGCCTGGCGGTGCCGGTGACCGCGCAGGCGGTGATCCGCACGGTCGCCATCGGCTCGCTGCGCCAGCCACTGCTGGTGTTGGGCTCGCTGCTGACCCTGGGCCTGCTCTTCGCCGTCGCGCTGGAGATCGCGCAGATGGTCGCGGTGGAGTCGGTGAGCCGTCGCCTCTTCCTGCGCGTGGTCGACGACTTCGCCGAGCGCATGGGCGTCCTCTCGCGGGACGAGATCTCGACCACCCTGGCCGCCGACCGCATCCATCGCTTCTTCGACGTGGTCACGGTGGAGAAGGCCGTGGCCGCCTGGCTCTTCGACGGGCTCGCCGCGGCCCTGCGCATCCTGGTGGGGCTGGCGCTGCTGGCCGCGTACCACCCGTGGCTCATGGCCCTGGACCTCGCCCTCATCGCCGGTTTGGCCGTGGCGCTGCTGGTGCTCGGGCACGGGGCCCTGGGCGCGGCGATCGACGAGTCGAAGCTCAAGTATGAGCTGGCGGGCTGGCTCGAGCGGCTGGCGGAGGACGACCCCACCTTCAAGGAGCGTGTGCTCTCGGGCAAGGCGCTGGCCGCGCGCACCCAGGGCCTCGCCCACGACTGGCTCGACGCGCGCGGCCGGCACTTTCGCGCGCTGATGCGGCAGGTCGGCGGCGTCCTGCTCCTGCAGGTGGCGGTCAGCGTCGGCGTGCTGGTGCTCGGCGGCTTCCTCGTGCTGGGGGGCGAGCTCGACCTGGGCCAGCTGGTGGCGGCGGAGCTGGTGACCGCGGCGACGGTCTCGGCCATGGGCAAGCTCGGCAAGCTCCTGGGCAAGGGCTACGACCTGCTCGCCGCGGTCGACAAGCTGGGCTCGGTGACCGACCTGCCGGTGGACGAGGACGACACCAGCGAGGGCCCGGCGCCCGCCGAGAAGCCGCCGCTGGTGGGCGACGCGGGGCTGATGCCTGCCGCTCCGGTGCGTCCGCTGCGCGCCATCGGCGTGACCCTGGTGGGCGCCATCGTGCTGGTGGCGGTGGTGTTGCGCTTCACCCCCTGGCAGCAGACCGCGCCCGCGGAGGGCAAGGTCATCGCCTTCGCGCCCGTGGACCGGGAGCAGCGTGTCGACGCGCCGATCAAGGGCCGCATCGTCGAGTGGTACGTGGTCGAGGGGCAGCGGGTGGCCAAGGGAGACCCCATCTGCCGGCTGGCGGACCTCGACCCGCGCTACGTCGAGCGGCTGCAGACCAAGCTCGCCGCCGCCGAGGACGCGCAGAAGGCGGCGCTGAGCCGGGTGGAGGCCGCGCGCGACAAGTTCGAGGCCTGGGGCAAGGTGAAGGTCAAGGCGGTCAAGGCGGCGCACCTCGAGGTCGACATGGCCAAGCAGAAGGTGCGCGCGATGCAGCAGAAGGTGCGCGCCGCCATCGAGTCCGAGCGGGTGGCGGCGCTCGACGTCAAGCGGCGCCGACGCATGCTCGCCGAGGGCCTCGAGTCGCGCCGCGGGCTCGAGCTCGCCGAGCTCTCCGACACCAAGGCCAAGGCCAAGGTGCGCGAGCGCAAGGCCGAGCAGGCCGAGTCCCGCGCGCTGGTGACGGCGAAGAAGGCCGGCGCGCTCAAGACCGAGGCCGAGATGCTGGCCAAGGTGGCGACAGCGCGCTCGGACCTGCGCAAGGCGGAGTCCGACGCGGCCAAGGCGCGCAGCGAGGTGGCGCGCTACCAGGTCGACCTGGCGCGGCAGCAGCAGGGCATGGTGCGCGCGCC
>JAUIAC010000458.1 GCA_030425545.1 bacterium
CATCTGCTCGCGTCCGCGGCGGAGCCGGCGACCGCTCTGGCCGGCGCGCTCGTGGTGGTGCGCACCGGTCGCACGACGACCAGCGCGTGGTGGCTGCGGACGCCGACGCGCGCGCGGGCTGCAGCGATGCTCTCGGAGCTCATCGCCCTGTGGCAACGCACAACGACAGAGGCCGTGCCGCTCCTGCCCGAGGTCTCGCCCTCCGTGGCCGAGGCGCTCGCCAGCCTGCTCCAGCGCGACGACACCGCGGACACCTGGGCCGGGCTGGACCTCGACGGACGGCGTCGGGTCCGCAGCGCAGCGATGTCTGGCTGGAGCGCCTACGGGGCCCTGGCGGACGGAGACGACCCCTGGGTGACCGCGGTGTTCCCCGAGCCCGACTGGGCCACGCTCTTCCCCGACCCACCCGAGCCTGGCGCTGCAGCCCCCGCCACCGAAAGCGATCCCGAGGGGTGGGTGGCGACGGCGATGCAGGTCTGGGGCCCCCTCATGCCGGGCCTTTGGACGAGCAAGCTCGGCGTCGGCGCCAAGACGACTTTTGCCGCCCGCGCCGGCCAGCTCTTGCGCCCGCCGGCCGAGGGGGACGCATGACAGACGCGACCTCACGCGCGCCGATCTGGCAGGCCGACGCGCCCATGGCCAAGGAGGGGCTCTGGCTGCTCGAGGCCAGCGCGGGCACCGGCAAGACCTGGCAGCTGGCGAGCCTGGTGGCGCGGCTGGTGGTGGAAGAGGGCGTGGCCATTGAACGCGTCCTCGTCATCACCTTTACCAACGCCGCCACCGCGGAGCTGCGGGATCGGGTGCGCCGCCGTCTCGCGGAGGTCCGCAGCCTGCTTCAGGTCATCGTCCACAGTGAGGTCGATCCCGTTGACCGTGAGCGTTTGGACGAGGTGCTTCGACTGCTGATTGACGGGCCGGCCGGGGCGCCTATCGACACGGATGGCCGGCGGGAGCGGCTCCGTCGCGTCGAGGCGGCGCTCAGCGCCTTCGACCTCGCTCCCATCTCGACCATCCACGGCTTCTGCCAGCGCATGTTGGAGACCCTCGCCTTCGAGAGCGGGGAGGACACGGGCCTGACCTTGCTGGAGGACACGCGCGCCCTGCGAGACCGGCTCGTCGCCGACGCCCTGGCGAACGCCTACGCCCGGGTGGACGACGCGACCCTGGCGCAGCTGCGCAGCCTGGGGTGGACCGCGGACGCGCTGGCCAGCGTCGTGGACAAAGTCGGCGCTGGCCTCCCGGTTCAGCCGGCGACCGCGCCGACCGCGGGCCCGCTCGAGGCGCTCGCGCCACATCAGCGCATGCTGGCCGAGGTGCGTCGTTGGTGGGCCGACCCTCAGGGCGGCGGCGCGCTGGTCGAGGCCTTGTGCGCCGACGGCGTCCAGCAGCGCTTTGGCCTGCACAGGTCGATCTACGCGCCAGCGAAGGTCCGGGCCCACGCCGCCAAGGTCAGCGCGTGGCTGGCGGCGGGCGCCCCCACCGCCCAGGCGACGATGACGTCGAAGACGGGCACCAAGCCGGCGACCTTCATCGCGGCCTTCACCTCCGCTGGTGTGGCAGCGAAGACGAGCAAGTCGACGCAGGTCGCGTTCGAGCACCCAGGGCTCGGGCGCTTTGCCACCGCGGTCGCGGAGCTCGAGGGGCAGACGCCCAACCTGTTGGCGGGGTTCGCGGCCCACGCGGAGCGGACGCTCGAGGCCGAGCTCCGGCGTCGCCAGGAGCTGACCTACGACACCATCTTGCGCCGACTGGCCGAGGCTGTGGCGCGCGAGCTGGGTACGGGCAGCACGCCGCTCGCAGACGCGGTACGCGGGCTCTACGACGTCGCGCTGGTCGACGAGTTTCAGGACACGGACACGAGCCAGTGGACCGTGCTGCGACACGTGTTCATGGGGGCGCCCGGCAAGCGGCTCTTCCTCATCGGGGATCCAAAACAGGCCATCTACGCCTTCCGCGGTGCGGACGTGTTCGTCTACCTGGCGGCCAAGGGGCACACCGCCTCGGCGGCGCGGCCGGGAGATCCGGGCCGCTACACCATGACCACGAACCGGCGGTCGGACGGCAGCTACGTGCGCGCCATGAACGCGCTCTGGTGCGCGTCTCCGCGTCCCTTTGGGGCCCTCGACATGGACTACGTCGTCGTCGACGTGCCGGAGGGGACGCCGGACACCCGGCTCGTCGGTGGCCCGCCGGTGACGCCGGCCCAGGCGGGAGCGACCGCGCCAGGGACCCGGAGCCGCCGCGCGCTGGAGCTGCGTTGGCTGGCGGGCTCGGTGAGCCCAGCGGGGGCGGCGCGTCGACCCGGCAACACCGCCGCGGCCCGCCTCGCAGCGGCGAGCTGCGCTGCGGCCGAGGTCGCTCGTCTGCTGAGCGCCAGCGTGGCCCTGGCGGAGGGCGTGCCCGGTATTGAGGGCGCCGTCGAGCGAGCGCTGCGGCCGGGCGACATCGCTGTGCTGGTCAACACGGGCCGCGAGGGCGCCATGGTCAAGCGCGCCCTCGCTCGTGTGGGCGTCATGGCGGTGACCGCCGGCAGGGGCACGGTGTTCGAGAGCCAGGCCGCGCGCTGGTTGATCCAGCTGCTCGACGCGCTGGCCGCGCCTGCGCACGAGCGACGGGCGCGGACGCTGGCGGTGACGCCCCTCTTCGGCTGGACCCTGGCGGAGCTCGACGCGGCGCTCCACGCGGCGGCCGACCCCGCCGAGGGCCCCGCGACGCCCGTGGCGGGCGGGGCCGGGGGCGAGCTGGAGAGCGCCGCGTGGCCCGAGCAGCTGGTGTGGGAGCGCTGGCGTGAGGCGCTGTTGTCGGCCGCGAGACAATGGGAGAAGCGCCGTTTTGCCGGCGTGGTGCAGCGGCTGATGCAGGACTTTCAGGTCTTGGAGCGGGTGCTGACCCTCGACGACGGCGAGCGACACGCTACGGATCTGCGCCACCTGCTCGAGCTCGGTCACGCCGCCGAGCGACAGCACCACCTCTCGCCGGGTGGGCTCGCGGACTGGCTCCGCAAGGAGCGCGCGTCGCAGTCGAGCGCGGAGGCGGTGAGCCTTCGTCTGGAGAGCGACGCCGAGGCGGTCCAGATCGTGACCCTGCACAAGTCGAAGGGTCTGCAGTACGGAGTCGTACTGATGCCATTTTGCTGGATCGCGAAGCCGCCCAAGAACGAGCTCGGCCCGCTGGTGATGCACCCCTACCGCGACGACACCGCGGCGCCGCCCGAGCTCCGCGCCCAAGCGGTGATGGACCTGCACGCGCCCAAGAGCGCGGAGCGGGAGGGCTGCCTCGAGCTGGCGACCGACGAGTTCTTGGAAGAGGAGACGCGCAAGCTCTATGTCGCGTTGACCCGCGCCAAGCACCACTGCGTCGCGTGGTTTGGCGCGGTGGCTGGCCAGTCGAGTCAGTCTGCGCTCAACCGCCTGCTCTACGCCTCGCCGGAGGCACGAGAGGACCTGGAGGCGGCCTGCGCGAGCGCGCCCACCGCTTCCAGCAAGCCCGAGACCCGGGAGGCCAAGTGGGCGGCCATCGAGGCCGCTGCGGCGCGCTTGTTGGAGCGGAGCGGGCGGCGCTTCTCGTCTGGAGACATCGGGGTCGCTGTGGACGTCGAGCCCTCTGCCAGGGCCCAGCGCGCGCTGCGTGAGCAGCTCCGGGCGGCGCGCCGGGCGCAGGCCAGCGACGGCGGGGCTGCCCCTGGGGAGCTCCGTGTCGCGTCCATGGGCGGTCGGACTCACCTGCGCTCGTCGTGGCAGCGCGCCAGCTACACGTCCATGGCGTCGGGGCGCGGGATGCAGTCGGCCGCGGACGGCGCCTCGGGTGTGGTGGCTCGGGCCGCCGGCGGCGCGGCGGACCAGCGCGCCCCCGCCTCGCCGTCCTCGGGGCCGGCGACCGCCGTCCAGAGCGACGCAGAGCACGGGCACGTCGGGAACGGGGACGCACCGCGCGCGACCCAGACGGCGGAGGTCGACGGGCTGGAGCCCGCCGGCGAAGGGACGCGAGCCTCCGCGGTGCTCGGGGACCTGCAGGGTGGTGAAGACGACGGAGACGCTGCAGAGGCGCCGGCGCGCTTCGCCAGCGTGGCGGAGCTGAGCCGGCAGCCTGTGGTGAGCGCGGCAGAGCGCGCGTCGCTCGCGTCGACGCCGCTGCCGCTGGCGAGGATGTGGGGCGGCGCGACGGTGGGGGTCTGGGTCCACGCTGTGTTCGAGCAGCTCGACTTCGCTCCGACCGACCCAGACGGGCTCTCTGCCTCCGTGATGTCCGGCGCGGCCATGGAGCGCGCGCGTGGCTCCCTCGCCTCGCTCGCCGCGCAGGTGCCGCTGCGGGCCCTGCCCGACATCAAGGGGCCTGGGACGCCGCAGCAGGCGCTGGACCTGGCTGCCGCCCTGGGCGCGCGGCACGGGCATCGCCGGGCCGAAGATCACGCGCTGCTGGTCGCCGCGCTGCCGGGCATTCTGACCACGCCGCTCGACGCGCCCGAGGTCGCCTCCCCGTGGCGGCTCGCCCCCGGCGCGTGCCTGGCGCAGCTCGGGGCACGGGACCGGCTCGACGAGATGGCCTTCGACCTGCGGGTGGCCGGCGGCGAGCTCGCGCGACGCGCGGTCGGCTCGTCGGTCACCGCGCGGATCGACGTCGACGCCGTGACGGACGCCCTGGCCCTGCGCTTGGA
>JAUIAC010000459.1 GCA_030425545.1 bacterium
TGCAGGACAAGATCGACCACGCCGACGCGTGGGACCTGGACGCCCGGCTCGACATGGCCATGGGCGCGCTGCGGTGCGCTCCGCCCGACACCAAGGTGGCGGTGCTCTCCGGCGGTGAGCGTCGGCGCGTAGCGCTCTGTCGGCTGCTGCTGAGCAAGCCGGACATCCTCCTGCTCGACGAGCCCACCAACCACCTGGACGCGGAGTCGGTGGGCTGGCTCGAGCAGCACCTGCGTCGCTATGAAGGCACGGTCATCGCGGTCACCCACGACCGCTACTTCCTCGACAATGTGGCCGGGTGGATCTTGGAGCTCGACCGCGGCCGGGGCATCCCGTGGAAGGGCAACTACTCGAGCTGGCTCGACCAGAAGGGCAAGCGGCTCGCCCAGGAAGAGAAGAGCGAGAGCGACCGCCAGAAGGTCCTCAAGCGCGAGCTGGAGTGGATTCAGATGTCGCCCAAGGGCCGCCGCGCCAAGGGCCAGGCGCGCATCAAGCGCTACGAGGCCATGCTCGACGGCGAGAGCGAAAAACGCCGCGAGGACCTGGAGATCTTCCTGCCGCCCGGGCCGCGCCTGGGCAAGGTCGTCATCGAGGCCCAGGGCGTGCGGAAGGGTTTTGGCGACAAGCTGCTGGTCGAGGACATGAACTTCTCGCTGCCGCCGGGCGGCATCGTCGGCATCATCGGCCCCAACGGCGCCGGCAAGACGACGCTGTTTCGGATGATTACGGGCTCGGAGCAGCCCGACGGCGGCACCTTCCGTGTCGGCGACACCGTCAAGCTCGCGCACGTGGACCAGGGGCGCGACGACCTGGACCCGAACAAGTCCATCTGGGAGGTCATCTCCGACGGCCAGGACACGCTGGAGCTGGGCGGTCGCCAGATCAGCTCGCGGGCCTGGGTGGCGCGCTTCAACTTCAGCGGCTCCGACCAGCAGAAGAAGGTGGGCGAGATCTCCGGCGGCGAGCGCAACCGGGTGCATCTGGCGCGGCTGCTCAAAGACGGCGCCAACGTCTTGCTGCTCGACGAGCCGACCAACGACCTCGACGTGAACACGCTGCGCGCGCTGGAAGAGGCGCTGGAGAACTTCGCGGGGTGCGCAGTGGTCATCAGCCACGATCGCTGGTTCCTCGACCGCATCGCGACGCACATCCTGGCCTTCGAGGGCGACAGCCAGGTGGTGTGGTTCCCGGGCAACTACAGCGACTACGAGAAGGACCGGCGCGAGCGCCTCGGCACGGACGGCGACGAGCCCAAGCCCCTGCGCTACCGGCCGATGGAGCGTGGGTAGCCGCGACCGGGTGTGCGTCGCTTCGTGACGTGTCCGACACCTCACCAGCGACACCTCACCGGCGGAAGGTCGCAGGCGGGCCGCGGGTCAGGCCGCGGAGGCCAGGTTCTCTCGGATCACCCGGGGATTGCGGGCTGCGATGCGGAGCAGCGCCAGCGCGGGACCGTCAGGGCGCCGCCGCCCCTGCTCCCAACCCTGCAGCGTGCGGACGCTGATGCCCAACGCGCCTGCGAACTGCACTTGCGTAAGCCCGACGAAGGCGCGCAGCGCAGCGACGTCCGCGCCGCCACGGAAGTCCCCGTCGACGAAGCGTTGACGCTCGCCTCGCCGGAGGCTGCGCTCAAACGCCGCCTCGTCGAGCTCGGGTGCGTCGTCTGTGAGGGGTCCTACCATCGCTGTCACTCCACGCGTTTGCGGTAGAGCGCGGCCTCGCGTCGTGTCGCGCGGCGCGCCGGGCTGAGCGGTCTCATGCGTGGGCCATGGGTGCTCCTCGTGGGCGGCCAAGCTACCGTTTGCGCGCGCCTGGTTGCAGGCCACCGGCAGGTTGACGGACGTTGCCCGGCCCGGGACCGATCCAGACGCGGCCATCGTCGCCCTCGCGGACCAGCGAATCGCCTGGCCCCTCGTCCGAAGGCACTCGCAAAGCCAGCGTCAGAGCAGCCGGCTCCCCAGCGAGAACAGCCACTCCAGCAGCTTGACCCACAGCGGGCGGCGGCGGTGCGTGTCGCGGTCGACCTCCGTGGCGCTCGCGAGGTCGGCCAGCACGCGGTCGCGCATGGCGACGGCCAGGGCGTCGTCTTCCACCGCCACGTTGAGCTCGAGGTTCGTCAGCCACGAGCGGTTGTCGAGGTTGAAGCTGCCCACCGTGGTCCACAGGTCGTCGCTCACCGCGCTCTTGGCGTGGAGGATGGGGCCGTGCCAGCGGTAGATGCGCACGCCAGCCCGCAGCAGGCGGTCCCAGTGGTGGCGGCTGGCGAGGTCCACGGCGGGGACGTCGCTCGCGGCGGGCACGAGCACGCGCACGTCGACCCCGCGGCGCGCGGCGGCGCAGAGGGCGCGGCGCACGCGGCGGTCGGGCAGGAAGTAGCTGTTGGTCACGTAGAAGTAGCGGCGCGCGCGGCGGATGCGGTCCAGGTAGGCCTGCCGGATGGCCTTGCGCTCGTCGCGGTAGTGGTTGGCCAGCACGCGCACCGTCGTGGTCGCGGGGGTCGACAGCGCTGGGCTGCTGCCCGGCGGGGCGGCGTCGGTGACCGCCGGCGCCAGCAGGACCTCGGCGGCGCTGGGCTCGAGCACCCCCAGCGGCTCGTCGGTGAGCTCGCGCCAGGTCAGGCCAAAGGTGGCGCGGAACTGGGCCACCACAGGGCCCTCCACCTCGATCACGTCGTCGCGCCAGCCCTCACCGCCGGCGTCCACCGCCGCCCACTCGTCGCCGATGTTGACCCCGCCGGTCAGCGCCACGCGGCCGTCGACCACCAGCATCTTGCGGTGGTCCCGGTTGTTCACCGAGGCGGCGTGGAAGCGGTGCCGCCAGGGCGCCACGGGGTTGTATTGCGCCACCCGGCAGCCAGCCACAGCCATGGCCGCGAAGAGCGCGTCGTCCGCGGTCAGCGAGCCGACCGCGTCGTAGATGACCCGCACCACCACACCGCTCTGGGCCCGCTCCATCAGCGCGTTGGCGAAGCGCCAGCCGGTGTGGTCGGAGGCGAACCAGTACATCTCGAGCAAGATCTCGCGCTCGGCGTGGGCGATGGCGTCGAGCATCGCCGGCAGGCAGACCTCGGGCTCGTGCAGCAGCCGCACGCGGTTGCCCGCCACGGCGAAGTCCACCGCGTCGCCGCGTCCTGAGGTCTTGAGTCGCCGAACTGCCACGCTGCACGCTCCACGTCGAGAGCTACAGCTTAGGGCTTGGCGCGTTGCGCGTCAGCGGCGCGGCCTGCTAGAGCCGCAGTCTGCTAGAAACCGCTCGGCGGGTGCTGCGTGCTCGCGGCCATCTGAGCCAGGTCTTCGGCGCTGGCGCTGCGCTCCACCTCGGGCAGCAGCACCCGCTCTTCCCAGCGGACGTGGGCGCGCAGCAGCGTCCCCAGGTGGCCGACCCGGTGGGCCAGCTCACGCTGCGGGGCAGGCCCCGACGTGCCGTCGCCCAGGGCGCCCGAGATCAGAGGCTCGATGTGCTGCCGCAGCAGCCAGTGCTCGGCCAGCAGCTGCGCCAGGGTCGGCGTGTCGGCGAGCACGCGGCCGAACCAGCGCTCTTCCCACGCGAAGTGGCCCTGCAGCTCGCCCTTCCACGTCACGGCCAGCTTGCCGAGCGCCCGGGTCACCGCGGCGCCCCCCTCGCGGCCCGCGTCCTCGAGCGCGCGCGCCAGACGCAGGGCGTCGTGGTGGTCGCTCGACAGGTGGGCGAGGGCGGCGTGGCGTTTCATGGAGCGGTCCTACTTCTTCTTCTTCCGGTTCTTCGCCCGCGCCTTCTTGGCCTGCTTGTTCTTGGTCTTGCGCTTCTTGCGGTCGAAGACGCGGCGCTCCTCATAGTAGGCCGGCGCGACGCCACCCTCGTGCTGCGCCGGCATGGCCTCGAGCTCGTCGAAGAACTCGCCCACGTCCATGTTCTTCATGCGCGCGAGCTGCCCCATCTGCGAGAAGCCGGGCAGCTTGCTCAGCAGCCCCGGGCTCGAGCCGATGCGGCCCATCATCTGCCGCATGACGTCGTAGCGCTTGAGCAGGTCCTGCACGTCGCCGACCTTGCGGCCGCAGCCCTTGGCGATGCGCTTGGCCCGGCTCATGTCGATGAGCTCGGGGTGGTTGCGCTCCTTCTTGGTCATCGACTGGATGATCGCCTCGATGCGATGCAGCTCCTTGTCGTCGAAGTTGGCGCCGTCGGCCATGGCGTCGGCGAAGAAGGGCAGCTTCTCCATGACGTCGCGGAGCGAGCCCATCTTCTTCAGCGTCTTGATCTGCTCGAGGAAGTCGGTGAGCGAGAAGTCGCCCGAGAGCATCTTCTGCGCGTCGGCCTCGGCCTTGTCCTCGTCGACGACCTTCTCGAAGTCGGCCATGAGGCCGACGATGTCGCCCATGCCGAGGATGCGGCTGGCCATGCCCTCGGGGCGGAACTCCTCGAGCTTGTCGAGGCCCTCGCCCATACCGACGTACTTGATGGGCGCGCCGGTCACCATCTTGACGCTGATGGCCGCACCGCCGCGGGCGTCACCGTCGAGCTTGGTGAGCACCACGCCGTCGATGCCGACCTGCTCGTTGAAGGCCTTGGCGGTCTTCACCGAGTCCTGACCGATCATCGAGTCGATGACCAGCAGGGTGTTGTCCGGCGGCTGCAGGCGGCGGATCTCGCTCAGCTCGTCCATGAGCTG
>JAUIAC010000460.1 GCA_030425545.1 bacterium
CCAGCAAGATGATGGCGACCGTGAGCGGGAAGAGGTGGAAGCCGGACTCCCAGCCCAACGCGCGGGTGGCGACCACGGCGTGGGCGATCACCTCGACGACGCCGAACGCGAGGCCGAAACGCAGGGCGCCGGCGCGGCAGGCGACCGCGATGCCGCACCAGGCGAAGACGCTGCCGATGTTGAAGCCGACCATGGGCCACACGCCGAGCCCCGCGAAGAGCAGGAGCAGCGACACGTGCACCAGCCCGGCGATGGGCGTGCCGACGAGCGCGACGTTGTAGAAGCGCGCCTCGGCCACGGTCGCGCCGGGCGGCGGCCCGAGGGCGCGCCACCAGCGAACAGACTTGCGGACAAGGGCAGGAGACACGCGCACTCCAGGTTGGGTGGCCGGGAGGATCGGGCGCGCCGGCGACCGGGTCAACCGAACGCTTGGCAGCGCGCCCGCGGTGCGCTACCCCGGACACGCGGACGATGACGCCGCCTCACCTTCGGAGCCACGCCATGCCCACCTCGACCCCACGCTGGAGCCCGGACGCTCCAGGCCTGGCGATCTGCCCGTCGATCCTCTCCGCCGACTTCGCCAGGTTGGCAGACGAGGTGGCGGCCGTGGGCGCGGCGGGCGCGGACTTTCTCCATGTCGACGTCATGGACGGTCACTTCGTGCCGAACCTGACGCTCGGCCCACCCGTGGTGAAGCGCCTCGCGGCGGCGACGGACCTGCTGCTCGACTGCCACCTGATGGTGACGGACCCGGACACGCTGCTGCCGGCCTTCGCCGCGGCGGGCACCCGCATGTTGAGTGTGCACCTCGAGGCCTGCACCCACCTGCACCGCACCGTGCAGCAGATCCGCGCGCTGAGCATGTCACCCGGCGTGGCCCTCAACCCGCACACGGCCTTCCCCCTCCTCGAGCCGATCCTGCCGGAGCTCGACTTCGTGCTGATCATGAGCGTGAACCCGGGCTTCGGCGGGCAGGCCTTCATCCCCGCGGTGCTCGACAAGGTGCGCGCGGTGGACGCGTGGCGCCGGGCCCACAACCCCGGGCTGAAGATTCAGATCGACGGCGGCATCAAGCCTAGCACCATCGCAGCCGCCCGGGCCGCCGGGGTCGACTGGTTCGTCGCGGGCAGCGCCGTGTTCGGCGCCGACGACTACGCCGCCGCCATCGCCGCGCTCCGCACCGCCGCCGCCTGAACATGTCGCTCAGCTCGCCGGGGGAAATAGGCGACAAAATGTCGCTCAGCTCGCCGGGGGAAATAGGCGACAAAATGTCGCTCCTGGGACAGCCCCACGCCGCCGCGACCCGCGGCGCCCCCCTCGGCTCCCCGGCGCGCGTTTGACGAAAGCGCGGACGCAGGCACCATCGTCGGGACTCGGGCCTCGGTGGCCCGCCGACCCGGGCGACGCCCCGCAAGCCCTCCCCGCGCCTGGAGCCTCCACCGTGGTCAGTGAGCTCATCGCCAAACGCAGCTGGGCCACAGAGGCCGGCACCCGCCGCTTCGTCGAGCGCCACAGCGCAGGCAAGGCCGACGACGCCTACACCAGCGTCCACGGCCAGCTGCACCTGTCGTCCCTCGGCATCGGCACCTACCTCGGCCGCCCCGACGACGCCACGGACGCCCGCTACGAGGCCGCGATCATCGAGGCGGTGCGGCAGGGCATCAACGTCATCGACACCGCGTCGAACTACCGCAGCCAGCGCTCGGAACGCGCGGTCGGCCGCGCCCTCGCCGCGCTCATCGCCATGGGCGAGGTCTACCGCAGCGAGGTGCTGGTCACGTCCAAGGCCGGCTTCGTGCCCATGGGCGACCTGCCGCCCATGGACCCCGACGGCTGGTTCCGCAGCCAGACCATCGACAAGGGCCTCGCCGCCGAGGGCGAGCTCAACTGCCGCTGCCACTGCATCGCCCCCGCCTACCTGCGCGCGACCCTCGAGCAGAGCCTGGCCAACCTGCAGCTCGAGACCCTCGACGTGTACTTCGTGCACAACCCCGAGAGTCAGCTGCAGGAGGTGAGCCGCGAGGTCTTCCTCGACCGCATGCGCCGCGCCTTCGCCGAGCTCGAGGCGGCCGTCGCCGCGGGGCAGATCCGCGTCTACGGCGTCGCCACCTGGCCCGGGCTGCGCGCCGACCGCGCCGACCGCGACTACCTCTCGCTGGCCGAGCTGGTGCAGTGCGCCGAAGACGTGGCCGGCAGCGGTCACCACTTCAAGGCCGTGCAGCTCCCCCTGAGCCTGCACCTGCCGGAGGCCGTCGCCCTGGTGAACCAGACCGTGGGCGGCAAGCAGCTCAACCTCCTCGACGCCGCCGCCGAGCTGGGGCTGGTCACCTTCACCAGCGGCACCCTGCACCAGGGGCGCCTCACCCGCGTCGCCGGCACCAACCGCCCGCTGGACGAAGACGCCGCCACCCCCGACGAGGCCCGCGCCGCCGCGCACGCCGCGCTGCAGTTCGGGCGCTCGGCCCCAGGGGTGACCACCGCCCTGGTGGGCATGGCGCGGGTCGACCACGTGCGCGACAACGTCAAGACGCTGGCCCACCACCGCGCGGAGCGGGAGTGGGTGCGCGCCGTCGCACGCCGGCCCTACGGCGCGACGCTGAACCCCTGAGCCCCTGAGCCCCTGAGCGCCTGAGCCCCTGAGCCCCTGAGCGCCTGAACCCCTGAGCCCCCCGCTGGCTCGACCGGCTCGACGCGCGCTGTGGAAACAGTCCACACCACGGCCGACACGATCGTGGAAAGACTCCACACAAGCACCTCGCCACCGACCGGGGTCCCCAACGAAAACCCTGCAAAACCAAGGTTCTGACACTCTGGCACGGGCCTTGCTTCTCTTGAGCGACAGAGAACGAAGCGACGCTGGGGAACCCCCTCCCCGACGCGCCGCCGGCCCCACGAGGAGCACGCCATGCGTACGTTGATCCCCCTTCTGCTCGCGACCCTGACCGTCACCGCCTGTACGGCCGAGCCCGGCAACGGCGCGCAGCCCGACGCCGGCGCCAGCGACGCCACCGCTGCAGACGCTGGCCCGGACAAGCCCGATCCCAACGCCCAGTCCGTGGCCCTGGTGCCCAACGCGGAGCAGCAGACCTACGCCAAGGAGCTGGCCAAGGTGCTCACCGAGGCGCAGACCCTCGAGCTGTCGGCCTTCACCTCGACCTACACCCCCAAAGACGCCCCGCAGGCCGCGCCCAAGCTCGGCTACGACCCTTTGAAGTCCACCTACATGGACCTGGTCGACGCCAAGCTGAAGCCCAACGCCGCGGAGAAGGCGCTGCTCGCCAAGAACGGCTTCGTGGTCAGCGAGCGCTGGAACCACCCGACCATGGCCGAGGCGCTGCTCAAGGTCTTCCAGCACGACCTGCCCATCCTGGTCACCACGGACATGATCCTGCAGGCCCTGCACGCGAGCTACGACGACATCCTCAAGACCCTCGAGCGCGAGGTGTTGGTGACGGGCATCGGCAAGGCCCTCGGCCTGGCCCACGGCGCGCTGAGCGCCCACGATCTCGGGCAGGGCGACTTCGCCGACGCGGTGCGGCAGGACGTCGACGTCTACCTGACGGTGGCGCGCAGCCTGCTGCAGGGCGCCCCCGTGGCCGCGGTCACGGGCACGGCGGCGCAGACCCAGGTCGACCACCTGCTCAAGCTGGTCACGGCCGAGCAGATGACCACCACCGAGCTCTTCGGCGTGCAGCGCAAGATGGACTTCTCGCAGTTCAAGCCGCGGGGGCACTACGAGGGCGACGCCACCCTGGAGCGCTACTTTCGCGCGATGATGTGGATGGGGCGGGTCGACCTCCGCTTCCTGGAGCCCGATCCCTTCGGCGGCGCGGGTGAGCAGTGGATCTGGCGGCCGCGGCAGGTGGCCAGCGCGCTGGTGCTCTGGCAGCTGACGGCCAAGAGCGGCGCGCTGCCGCAGTGGAAGCAGGCCAACGACCTGGTGACGCTGATGGTGGGGCCGGTGGACTACATCGACTTCTCGGGCATCGCCAAGCTGGCCAACGACAGCACCTGGCAGGTCGCCACCGACGTGCCGCAGACCGCCGAGAGCGACCTGAAGACGCTGCAGGGCAAGATGATCGCGGGCGTCTACGGCAGCCAGCAGATCGCCAGCCACTGGCTCAGCACGAACCCCCACAGCAGCGAGGTCACGCCCCTGCCGCCGAGCTTCGCCTTCCTCGGGCAGCGCTTCGTGGTCGACAGCCACGTGATGGCGAACGTGGTCTACGACCGCATCGTGCACAAGGGCAAGAAGGTCCAGCGCGTGCTGCCGAGCCCCCTCGACGTGGCCTTCGCCCTGGGCAACGACCACGCCGCGACGCACCTGCAGGCCGAGATGGCGAAGTTCCCCTACCAGGGCGCGCTGCACACCATGCGCTGGATCATGGACAGCTACAGCGCCGACTTCTGGGGCTCCAACGTCTACAACCTGTGGCTCGACAGCCTGCGCCAGCTCAACGCCCCGACCACCGACAAGCAGTACCCCGCGGCCATGCACACCGCCGCCTGGCACGACAAGACCCTGCGCACCCAGCTCGCGTCGTGGGCGCAGCTGCGGCACGACACCCTGCTCTACGCCAAGCAGAGCTACACCGGCGGCGTGGCCTGCGAGCACCCGGACGGCTTCGTCGAGCCCTACCCGGCCTTC
>JAUIAC010000461.1 GCA_030425545.1 bacterium
CGGTCAAGACGGGGCTGCGCTTCCGCGCGTTGAGCGCCGGCACCTGGCACACCTGCGGGCTCCTCGTGGGCGGGGGCGTCGCGTGCTGGGGGCACAACACCAGCTGGCAGGAGCTCGGCTTCGCGGGTGGGCCGGTCGGCGTCCCCAAGCTGGTCGCGAACACGGGCTCCACCGCGCCGCCGAGCTGCAAGAGCGCCGCGGACTGCGGCGGTAGCCTCGGGCCCTGCGCGGCCTGGGTCTGCGAGAGCGGGACCTGTCGCTCACGGCTGAAGCCGGCCAAGACCCCCTGCGACGACGGTGACCCCTGCACCCAGGGGGGCGCTTGCTCGTCCGGTCAGTGCGTGGCGGCGGGCGCGAAGTGCGACGACGGCGAGCCCTGCACCTTGGACGTCTGCGTCAAGGGCACCTGCAGCAGCGCACCGGCGGGGCACCTCTGCGACGACGACGACGCCTGCACCTACGGCGACCGCTGCGCCGGCGGCACGTGCACCAGCGGGAGCAAGAGCTGTGACGACGGCAACGGCTGCACCGTCGACAGCTGCGACGCAGAGACCGGCGCGTGCAGCCACAAGGCGGTGAAAGACGGCGCGAGCTGCAGCGACGGCGACGTGTGCACCGCCGCCGAGGCGTGCAAGGCGGGCGCGTGTGTCAGCGCGGGGGCGCCCAAGACCTGCGCTGGCGACGGCAACCCCTGCACCGCGGCGACCTGCGACGCCCAGGCTGGCTGCGTGCAGGTCCCGCGGGCCAACGGCGCTGTGTGTGGCGCCGAGCACGCCTGTGTCAACAGCGTGTGCCGACTGAAGTGGGCCACCCAGGTGTCCGCCGGCTGGCACACCACGTGCGTGCGCCGCGGCGGCGGCACGGTCACCTGCTGGGGGCTCAACGACTACGGCCAACGGGGCCTGGGCGCCACCTCGCCGAGCACCGACCCGCCGACCACGGTCCCCGGCCTCACCGGCGTCCGCGCCATCCGCAACGGCGGCTATGTGACCTGCGCGACCCTCAACGACGGCACCGCGCGCTGCTGGGGCTGGAACACCAACGGCCAGCTGGGGTTCGGCGCCAAGAGCAGCAAAGAGCTGTCGCCCAAGCTGGTCAAGAACCTCACCGACGCCGTCGACGTGCGCCCCGGCTACGGCTCGACCTGCGCCCTCCGCGCCGGGGGACAGGTGCGGTGTTGGGGGCGGACCACGCAGGGGCAGCTCGGGTTCACCAAGGCCGTGGCCTACTACAGCCCCACCAAGGTCACGGGGGCGCCGTGGCTGCAGGGGGTGGACCACCAATACAACCTGTCGTGCGCGCTCGACGAGGCCGGGGCGGCCTGGTGTTGGGGGCCCAATGACCACGGCCAGTGCGGGCACAACACCCTCAGCGCGACCGCGCCGCTGAAGCCGGTGTTCGGCGGCTGGACCGGGGTCGCGGTGGACGCGGGTCGCGAGCACGCCTGCGGGCTCAAGGCCGACGGCAGCGTGTGGTGTTGGGGGCGCAACACCTATGGTCAGCTCGGCGACGGCACCACCACCGACCGACCCAAGCCGACGCGCGTGTCGCTGATCGACGACGCCGTGTCGCTGTCCGTGGGCGCGTGGCACGCGTGTGTCGTGCGGCAGGGCGGCAGCGTGTGGTGCTGGGGCCGCAGCAACAACGGCCAGACAGGCACCAGCTACACCGAGGCCGTCCCCGTGGCGGGGCAGGCGGTGGCGAGCGGCGCCGCGCAGGTGAGCGCCGGCTACCTGCACACGTGCGTGCTGCGGACCACGGGCGCCGTCCAGTGCTTCGGGCGCAACACGGCCGGCGCGCTGGGCGTCGGCAAGACCTCGTGGGGCTACACCAACAAGCCCAAGACCGTGACGGGATCGGACGCCCTCACCGTGGAGCTGTGCAAGGCCGTCGGGGACTGCGCTGGCGCCGGGCCGTGCGCCGCTGCGAGCTGCGTCAAGGGCGGCTGTGTCTATGTCGTCAAGGCCGACAAGTCGGCCTGCTCGGACAGCGACCCCTGCACCGCCGGCGACGTGTGCGCGGCCGGTGTGTGCCAGGGCTCGCCCACGTGCCTCGACGGGACCCCCTGCACCTTCGCAGCCTGCAACGCCGCCAAGGGCACCTGCACCCAGAACCCGGTCGGCGTGGCGTGCAGCGACGGCGACCCCTGCACCCTGGGCGAGGCCTGCAGCGGTGGGGCGTGCAAGGGCGCCAAGCCCCAGGTCTGCGACGACGGCGACCCCTGCACCAAGGACAGCTGCGACGGGCTCACAGGCGCCTGCGTGTTCACGCCGAGCGCGCCCGGCTGCGGGGCGGGGAACCTGATCTCGGGGACGGTGACCTGGGACGACGTGCCGGTGCTCAACAAGGCGCAGGGTGGCGTGAAGCTCGACTACACCCAGATCGCGCCGAAGCCGGCGCGGCGGGTGGTGGTGCAGGCGCTGCAGGCCGGCAAGCTCGTGGCGGAGACGACGACCAACGACGCCGGGGCCTACACCCTCGCGGTGCCCGGCGGCACCGACACGGTCGTGCGCGCCCAGGCCCGCGTCCGCGCGGAGGGGAGCCTGGCGGACGGCATCGCCGACGACGCGTGCAGCGGCGCGGTGTACGACGTGCGGGTGGTCGACAACACCCAGGGCAAGAGCCTCTACGTGCTCGACGCCAAGCCGGTGAAGGCGCCCAAGTCGGGCCACGACCTGCACGCGGCGCTGACCTACGCCAACGGCGCCTATGGCGCGCGCTTCGCGGCGCCCTTCGCCATCGCCAACAGCTGCCTGCAGACCATCGAGACCGTGTGCCAGGGCAAGAAGGACCTGTCGCTGCCGCTGATCTCGGTCAACTGGAGCGTGAACAACGCCCCCGTCTCCGGCGACAAGAGCAAGGGCGAGATCGGCGGTGCGAACCACTTCACCACCGAGAAGGGGGCGCCGCAGATCTACCTGAAGGGCCTCGAAGACGTGGACACCGCGGAGTACAACAAACACACCATCGCGCACGAGTTCGGTCACTTCCTCGAGCGCTTCCTCTTCCGCAGCGACACCATCGGCGGCTCGCACGCCTTCGGCCAGGTGCTCAACCCCCGCACCGCCTTTGGCGAGGGTTACGGCAACGGGCTGGCCGGCATCGTGTGGCACGACCCGACCTACGTGTCCGTGCGGGGCAAGGGGCAGCAAGGGGGCTTCGACGTGCCCTTCGGCCAGGCGCCGGCGAGCGACGACGCCAGCGTGTTCAGCGAGACCGCGGTGGCGCACGCCCTCTACCGACTCTGGGACAACCGCGACCCGCTCCCGAACAGCGGCAGCTTCGACCGCATCTACCAGGTGCTCGCTGGACCGCAGACGAGCACCCCGGCGCTGACGTCGCTGCACGCCTTCGTGGCCTACTACAACGCGCTCTTCGGCAGCGACGCGGAGGGGCTCCGGACGCTCTTCGAGGTGCACCTGCACTCGCCCTTCGACGCCGTGTGTGTGGGCAGCTGCTCGGGCAAGGGCGACGTGGCGGACGTGTGGGACGCCAACAACGACCTCGGCCTCGCCTACGCCAATCGACTCCACTACCCGCAGAAGAACGGGCCGCTCTACGGGCCGGCGTTCTGGCAGCTCTACCCGCTCCTGGGATCTGGGCTGCGCAAGGCCAACGCGCACGACCAGCTGCAGCCGGCCGGCTACAAGGCGCCCTACAACAAGCAGGGCGGGGTGCGACACTACCGGCTGGTCGGCACGGGCCAGGTGACCACGGTGGCGGTGAAGAACCTGCAGGGGGCGGCCTGCACCGCCGACGCGCTGAACCTGCAGGTGCGTCGGGGCAACGCTGTCGTCGCGTCGAACACGGCGAAGACCGGCAGCAGCGCCGGGTGCCCGTCGGTCAGCTTCCTGAGCGCGCCGGGCCAGAGCTATGTCGTGGTCGTGAGCTCGCCGAGCGTGGAGAAGCCGCCGACCGTCTCGGCGTACGACCTGGAGGTGACGCCATGAGTCGTCGCGAGGGTTGGGTTGGGCTGTCCGACGCGCGACGGGCGCGCTCCTGGCCGCCGGCGACGCGCGCGCTGGTGTGGGCGACGTGCGCGTTCTCGGTGTGTGCGTGCAGCGACCCGCGGCCTCACCCTGCCGTCGCGGCGTCGGCGACCGCGCCCCGCGACCGGGCGCCGACGCAGCCGGCTGCGGTTGCCGGCCGCCACGGGGGCGTCAGCCCAGTTACCGTCCGCCCAGTTGCCGTCCGCCCAGTTGCCGTCCGCCCAGTCGCCGTCAGCCCGCAGTTGGCCAACCACAGGCTCGCCACCGACGGCCGCGCGCCGGTGCACGTGGCGACGTCTCCGCTGACCTCCGTGGTGGCGGGCCAGCCCACGCAGGTGCGGGTGGCGATCACCGCGGACGCTGGCGTGTCGAGCCTGACGACCACGCTCCGCGGCGTGCGCGGCGTCGCCGTGCAGGGCGGCGGTCCGCAGGCGCTCGACATCCCGCGGTCCGGCCGGGTGCAGCAGCGCCTGGTGACGGTGACCGGCGCCGCCCAGGCGCGGGGCTTCCTGGTCGTCGACGTGGCGTGGACCGCCGCGCAGCGGCCGCGCTCCGGCACGACCAGCTTCGCCGTCGCGGTGGGGGCCGCGCCAGCAGCCCTGCCGGCCCTCGGTCGGCTGGAGCAGGGGCCACGAGGCACGCCCGTG
>JAUIAC010000462.1 GCA_030425545.1 bacterium
GTGGGCGATCGACGCGGCGCGCGGCTGCGGCTGCGGGCGCTGCTGGGCAAGGGCCTGTCGCGCGGCGGCGTGCAGCTGCTGGCCACGCTCTACACCGAGGGGGGGCGCCCGCGCTCGGCCCTCGCCGTCCTGCAGCGCTTCACGCGCAGCGCGGTGCGCCCGGGCGGCGGGGCGGTGAGCCTGTGGCGGCAGGCCTTCCCCACGCCGTGGTCCAAGCTCTTCACCCGCGCGGCCACCGACGCCGGCATCCCCCGCGCGCTGCTCTACGCGGTCGCCCGCCACGAGAGCTCGTTCGTGCCCTCGGCCACCTCGGGCGCCGGCGCCATCGGCCTGGTTCAGCTGCTGCCCACCGTGGCGCGCCGCATCGCCGGGCTCTACGGCAAGCGAAAGCCGCGGGCGCGGCACCTGCGTCGACCCAAGGTCAGCCTGCCGCTGGGCGCGTGGTACCTCGCGGAGTTGAGCCGCTTCCTGCGCGACAGCCAGCCGCTGGTCACCGCGGCGTACAACGCCGGTCCCTACGCGGTCCGCCGCTGGCTGCGTCGCATCGGCGTTGTGCCCACCGACGAGTTCATCGAGTCGATCCCCTATCGAGGTGCGGCGGCCTATGCCATGCGGGTCTGCACCACGGCCGCCACCTACGCCTGGCTCTACCCGCAGTGGCAGGAGCTCGACGCGGTCACCGTGGGCCGCGCGCCCCTCGTCCCTGCGGCGACCCGGCTCGGCCCCTTCATGACGGGGCCGGTCGCGACGCGCTCCGCAGAGCTGGCCGTGCCTGCCGCGCCCACGCTCGACCCCCAAGTCGCCCTCCGGTAGCCTCGCCGCGTGTCCACCGCGCCTGCCACGATGCCCTCGGCCAAGATCCGCCAGCTCGACCCCCACGTCGCGAACCAGATCGCTGCGGGCGAGGTGGTCGAGCGGCCGAGCAGCGTCGTCAAGGAGCTGCTCGAGAACAGCCTCGACGCGGGCGCGACCGCGGTGACCCTGCACCTCGACGAGGGCGGGCGTGCGCGCATCCGGGTGGTCGACAACGGCCACGGCATGGGGCCTGAGGACGCGCAGCTCGCCTTCGCTCGGCACGCCACCTCGAAGATCACGGCCGCAGACGAGCTCATGCGCATCGGCAGCTACGGCTTCCGCGGTGAGGCCCTGGCGTCGATCCTGAGCGTCGCGCGGGTCACGTTGATCACGCGGCGCGCCGAAGACGAGCTGGGGGTGCGGATCACCGGTGGTGGCGACGCCGCGCTGGCGACCTCGCCCGTGGCGGCCCCTGTAGGCACCGACCTGTGCATCGACGACCTCTTCTTCAACGTGCCAGCGCGGCAGAAGTTCCTGCGTACCGCTGCGACCGAGCTCGGGCACGTGCTGCGGCTGATCGACGCGGTCGCGCTGGCGCGGCCGAGCGTGAGCTGGACCCTGGTCCACAACGGCAAGACCCTGTGCGACTACCCGGCCGCCGAGAGCCTCGAGGCCCGCGCTCGCAAGGTGTTCGACGCAGAGCTCGCCCCGCGCCTCTACACCTTCGCCTCGCAAGAGGACTATGCGGTGGAGGGGCTGCTCTCCGACCCGGACACCACCCGCGGCAGCCCGAGCGGCCTCACCTTCCTGGTCGACGGTCGTCCCGTGCGCGACAAGACGCTGCAACACGCGGTTGTTCAGGCCTACGGGACCTTGCTGGACCGCCGCCGCTTTCCCGTCGGCGTGCTGCACCTGCGCTGTCCCCCGGGCACCGTGGACGTCAACGTGCATCCCGCCAAGACCGAGGTGCGCTTCGTCTCCAGCCAGGCGGTGCACCGGGCGGTCGGGCGCGCGGTCCGCGGCATGCTCGCTGCGACGCCCTGGCTTCAGCCGCCGCTGCTGCAAGAGCGTGCGTCGCCCTACAACGCCGAGGCGAGCGGCGCGCCCGAGCCAGCGGCAGCCACCCCTCGCCACGCGGCGTCCTGGGAGCAGCCGCGTCGGCAGCGCGCGACGCCCGCGCCGTGGGCCGAGTCCAGGTCGAGCTCCCGGGGTGCGGCTGACCCGCGCGCTGGGGCCGGGAGGCCCGCCCGCCCGGTGGGTGAGGGCCACCCGACGTGGCCACGCAACGTGCGGGGATGGGGCGCGGCGCCGCCAGCGGCACGCTCCGTCGCGCCTCCGCACGGAGGTCCGCCCCACGCGACCCCGACGTCCACCGCCTCCGCGGCCGGGGGAGCTGACGCGACACTCCTCGGGGACGTCCGCGCGGCGTCCGCACTGAACCTCGGCGCAGCGCGCTACGTCGGACAGGTCGGCGCGCGCTACCTGGTGCTGGACACACCCTCGGGTGTCGCGCTCGTCGATCAGCACGCGGCGCACGAGCGCGCGCTGCAGCTGCAGTTCGGCGCGCAGCTGTCCGAGGGCGCGCTGCCCGCGCAGCGGCTGATGATCCCGCGGGTCGTCGCGCTCGGCCCCATGGCGGCGGCGACCCTGCTCGGCCACGACGCGCTCACGTCGACGCTGGGCTTCGAGCTGGCGCCCGCTGGCGAGCGCTCGGTGTTGGTCCGCACCAGCCCCGACGTGCTTCGCCCCGATCAGATCGAGCCCAGCCTGCGCGCGCTGGCCAGCGATCTGGTCGCCGGGGCCCTGGGTCACGCGCCGAGCGCGTCGCGCGCGGCGACGGCGCTGGCCTGCCAGGCGGCGGTCCGTGCTGGTGACGCGGTGACGCCAGCGTGGGCCCAGCGCGTGCTCACCGCCCTCGCCGACGAGCCCCTGGAGCGCTTCTGCCCGCACGGCAGCCCAGCCCTCTCTTTCGTGGCCTTCGCCGACCTCGCTGGGGCGCCGCACGACGCCGCTGCCGTCGGGGGCAACCCGACCCTCACCTCGTCGCCGGAGAGCGACATGGCGGCGGCGTCTCAAGGGGGCGAGGGCACCGGCTGAGCCATGGTCCGCCGCGCCCCTCCGCGCCCCTCTGCGCCCCTCCGCGCCCTCCGCACCCCTGTCGACCCGACGAGCCTCGCCATGCCGCCGCCCCGTATCGCCGCTTTGCTCGGCCCCACCGCCTCCGGCAAGACCCAGCTCGCGGTCGCCCTCCGTCGCGCCGGCCTGCCCGTGGAGGTGGTCAGCTGCGACGCGCTCCAGCTGATTCGTGGCTTGGACGCCGCCACCGCCAAGCCCTCGCTCGCGCAGCAGCGTGCTGTGCCGCACCACCTCGTCGACGTGCTGGCGACCACCGACCGAGCGGACGCTGGCCGCTACGCCCGCATGGCTGACGCCGCCATCGCCGAGATCACCGCCCGAGGCGCGTGGCCCCTGTTGGTCGGAGGCACCGGCCTGTATCACCGCGCCGTGGTGCGTGGGCTGGCGCCCTTGCCGCCCTCCGACCCCGACGTGCGTGCCGCCCTGGAGGCGCAGGCCGCAGCAGACGGGCTGCCTGCCCTCCACGCGCGGCTGCGCGAGGTCGACCCGGACTACGCTGCCCAGACCCCCGCCGCCAACCGGCAGCGGGTGTTGCGCGCGCTCGAGGTCTACCAGCTCTCGGGCACTCCCTTCAGCGCGTGGCACGCCGCGCACGCCGCCAGCCCCGACCGCTACGACTGCTACACCGTGGTCCTCGCCCCGCCGCGGGAGCGCCACCTGCCGCAGCTCGAGGCCCGCGCGCGCGCCATGGCGGCGCCGCTGCTGGTGGAGGCAGAGGCGCTGGTGGCGCGCGGCGTCGACCCCGCGTCGCCGGGCCTGCAGGCCATTGGCTATCGCGAGGCCATGGCCATGGTCCGTCAGCGAGGCCTCACCCCCGACCAGCCCGGGACCCAGCCCGCCACGCAGCGCGACGCGCTCGCGGAGATCCTGGTGGTCGGCCACCGTCGCTACGCGAAGCGGCAGCGCACCTGGTTTCGCAAGACCGACGCGGCGCTGCGGCTCACCGACACCGACGAGCCCTCCGCCCTCAGCGCCGGGCTCACCGCCTGGTTCACAGCAGCGCGTCCACCATCCGCATGACCGGGGACACCGCCACCATGTCGTCCCACGCGCCGGCCTGCTGCACAAACCACGCGCCGCGGACCACCCAGTAGCCGAACAGCGTCACGACCGCGCCCTTCACCAGCCACGCCGGATGCGCCGGCGGCTCGCGGTCCCGCACCAAGGCCGCGACCGCCACCGACCACCACGCGCACAGCCACACGAAGAGCAGCGGCGCGAAGAGGTTGTAGTCGGCCGCCACGTGCCAGTGACCGTGGGTGATCGCGACAAAGCCGCGGGTCATGCCGCAGCCCGCGCAGGGCACCCCCGAGACGCGGCGAAAGAGGCAGAGCACCGGCCCGCTGTTGACCGTCCCGTCGCCAATGGCGGCGACGAAGACCACCAAGGGCACCAGCCAGAGCCCTGGGAGCCGGCGAAAGACCCGGCCCACCGGCCCCGCCCACACGTGGTCCCACACGCGCGTCCCGGTCGACTGGCGGACCGCGTCACGCATCGGTCGCGCTCGCGCTGGCAGGGGAGGCGTGCATGGTGCGGTGGGCGAGCTCCTTGGGGCGCAGCGGCGCGGCTGAGCGGAGACCGGGTCGCGGCCCTGTGACGCGCCAGTGGCTCCGCCTCGGACTGTCGCCCGCGCGTGACGTCTGTGTCCACGCGCGGCGCGCGCTCGGCCCCGGGCGGCCCTCTCCACCCC
>JAUIAC010000463.1 GCA_030425545.1 bacterium
GGCACCTGAGTCGACAGCCGGTCGGCCTGAGCCTTGGCCCGCTTCCTCTGGGCCGGCGTCAGCGGGTGACGCAGCACCTCGAGCCACGCCGCGTGCGCCTGGCCCAGGCTGCCCGCCCGCTCGGCGGCCTCGGCATGGTCGATCAGCACACGGAGGTCGGGCACCAGGCCGTAGCTGCGGCGCAGCGTCTCAGCGGCGTCGGCGTCCAGCCCTGCCCGCGCCTTGACCCGACCTTCCGCGGCGAGACGCAGCGCACGGGCGTAGCGGGCGGCGTCTGGCTCGACCTTCGGCGCGGCGAAGCGCACCACGCGGGGGGGCGCGCCGCTGCAGCCCACGGCGAGCGCCGCCGCGATTGCGAGCCAGACGAGCGTACGGGCGTGGAGGTGGGGACGGATCATAGGCCCTGTGAGGCTAGAGGGCGTGACACCAGGGCGTCAACGCGATGTGTGAAGGATAACGAACCCCCGCGCAAACGCGGAATTATTGGCCGTTGATCGGGTCAACAGGCTGAAGTTGCAGGAGTTGTGTGGCGGCCTGGTTGGCTCAGAGCGCGGCCTTCATCCGCACGAGCAGTGCGCCGACCTCCGGGTCGGTCGCATGCACCCGCCCGGCCGCCTTGAAGATCGCCGGGCCGGTCTCCGGGTCCAAGCCCTGCCGGGCGAAGGCCGCGTTCTGGATCTTGGCCGGCAGCGTCATCATCTGCGGGACGTCGCTGGCGGCCTTGGCGGCGGCAAAGGCGGCCTGGAACGCGGGGTCTTCGAAGCCCGAGACGATGTCTTCGACGATGGCGACGAACGCGCTCTTGCTCAACTCACTCATGGGGCACTCCGGGGGCTGGGGCTGGACAGGGACAGGGACAGGCGACGCGCGCTGCGCGGGAGGGGGAGCGTGGGGGCCGGCATGGACCAGGTCGGCCAGGGTCACGCTGCCCGGGCTGCCTCGAGGTCAGGGCATGACGATCTCGGGCTCCTCGGCCTCGTCCGGGTACTCCCGCACGACGCGCCCCATCTCCTTGTATTCGCGCTCGGCTGAACGCTCGAGCTGGTCGAAGGTCAGCGCGCAGCCGTCTCGGGCCGCCCAGATCGCCGCGCGCAGCACCGCGTTCTGAATCTGGCCACCGGTGAGCTCGTAGTCCTCGGCCAGGTAGCGCAGCTTCAGGTCGAGCTCCTGCGGCGCGCCCTTCGGGATCATCACCGTCCACAGCCGCAGCCGCTCCTCGGCCTCGGGCGAGGGGAAGTCTGCCTTGAAGCGGATGCGGCGCAGGAAGGCCTGATCGATCGAGTCGGGATAGTTGGTCGTGAGGATGATGACGCCCTCGTAGTCCTCGAGCCGCTGCAGGAGGTAGTTCACCTCCAGGTTGGCGTAGCGGTCCACCGAGCTCGAGACGTCGGTGCGCTTGGAGAAGAGGGAGTCCGCCTCGTCGAAGAGCAGGGCGATGCCCGCGTCTTGAGCCGCGTCGAAGAGCTGCGAGAGCCGCTCCTCGGTCTCGCCGATGTACTTGCTCACCACGCTCGCGAGATCGACACGGAAGAGCTCCAGCCCGAGATCACGCGCGACCAGCCCTGCGCACAGCGTCTTGCCCGTCCCCGAGGGGCCCGAGAACATCGACGTGAGCGCGCGGCCGTAGCCCATGGTCCGGCCGTAGCCGTGCTCCTCCAGCACGAGGTTGGCGTAGCGCCCCCAGGCGACGATCTCCTGCAGGACCTCTTGGGTCTCCTCCTGCAGCACCGTGGTCTCCCACGTGCCGCGGACGTTGATGCGTGTGGCCAGCCCAGCCAGGCGGGACGCCGCGACCTGACGGCAGCTGTGCTCCACGTCGCCGAGGGTCACCCGTGGGTTCTTGGCCTTGCGCTGGCGCGAGCGGGCCTGCGCGAGGTTCACCGCCAGATCGATCTCGTCGACGCCGAACTTGAACACGCTGACCTGCATGACGGTCGGCTCCAAGATGTCGGCGTCCATGTCCGGCGCCAGCCGCTCTCGCCACAGCGCCTGGCGTGCGTCCATGTCCGGCACCGAGGTGGGCAGCTCCACCGCGCCCAGCTCACGAAGGAGGGCGAGGTGGGCGTAGGGCGTCAGGCGCACGCTGTCGTCCATGCTGCCGCCGCGGCTGTGGAAGAACATCGTGATCGTCTCGCCGCGGAGCAGACGGACCAGGCTCGCCAGCTGCTCGGCGCCGTGTTTTCCCGCGTCCATCTGCTCGGCTTCAGTGAAGAACACACCCGCCCGCGCGAGCCGCGCCCGGCCGAGCACATGCCCGACGCGCGCGACGCCACCCTGGAGCAGCTCGCCCAGCCGGACCTCGAGTAGCCCCTCTCCGAAGGCGTGCAGGCTCTCGCGCGCGATGCGCAGCGCGCCGTTGCGGGCTGGCCCCTGGACCACGAAGCGTCGCCGCCCCCGGAAGCCGCGCTGCAGCGCCTTCTTCACCTCGGGGGCGAGCGGCACGGCCTGGGTCGCGGGCTCGTCGGCGGGCGCCTCGTGCCAGAGCGCGCCGGGCAGGTCTTCCAAGCTGACCTGGCGGCCGAGCAGAAAACCGGTGACAAAGGGGGCCGCGCGGAATCGGCGTAGCGTCGAGTGGTCGTCGGCCGCGGTGCGCACCAACCCGTAGCGGCGCAGGCTGGTGGTGGCCTCCAGGGCGGCGAGGACGGCCCCCCCACGCACCGCGAAGGGGTCGGCGCAGTGGGCCAGGAAGTCTTCACTCCACAACATGCGCCCCGTGTCTCGCCACAACGCGCGGTAGAGCCAGAGAAACTCGGGCACCAGCTCCGCGGCGAGCAGGATCCACAGCAGGTCGCAGGTCAGGTCGTCGAGCCCGAAGACCGCGCGCAGCTCGTCGAAGCGGCGACTCTCGTCGGTGGTGAGCTCGAGCTGGTCGTAGGGGGTCGCGAGCCGCCGCTCCAGCCTGCTGACATAGGCGACGCGCTCCGGGTCCATCGCCTCGCCGCGCAGGCAGCGCAGGCAGGTGGAGTCCAGGGTCTGGACCGTCCCCGCGGGCAGCGGGTTCTGGGTCGGGTCCTCGGTCGAGCGGTCCCAGGGCCGGAGCACCACGAGGTAGCGCTGCAGCATGGCCCGCACGCGGTCCAGATAGGGGGCAAAGGCGACTCCCGCGCCGTGGAGCCAGGGCTGCTCCGCGGCCCCCTCGTCGCTGTCGCTCGGGTCCGCGCGGTCGTCGTCACTGCGCAGCAGTCGGCGCAGCAGGTCCACCTGCAGCTCGCTGAGATCGTCCGTGCGGGTGTCGGGGTCGATGCGGGCGCGGTCGAGCAGCGCCTTGGCCCGCGCGCGGCTCACCCCCGGGAGATAGGTGAGCGCCGTCTCGACAGGGCGTTTCGGAGGCAGACCTGAGATTCCGGAGCTGGCCATGGCCGGAGTCTACGTCGCCGTGCGGGGTCGGTCCACGCGCCCGGAGATCCGGGCCAGACGCGAGCCTGTGTCGCCGAATCAGGCCGCGGGCGGCAGCGCGTTGACGTTGTGCACGACCTGCCCGTCCCGCAGCAGCGCGACGATCTGGTGGGCGACCATGACGGCGACGCGGACCTGCGCCTCGTGGGTGCTCGCGCCCAGGTGCGGCGTCGCGATGACGTTGGGCAGGGCGAAGAGGGGGTTGTCCGGGCTGCTCGGCTCGACCTCGAACACGTCGAGGGCCGCGCCAGCGAGGTGGCCGGACTGCAGCGCCGCCAGCAGGTCCGCCTCGACCACGATGCCGCCGCGGGCGGCGTGGATCAGCCGGGCGCCGGGCTTGGTCCACGACAGGGACTCCGCGTTGATCAGGCCACGGGTCGCGTCGTTGAGCGGGACGTGGATGGTGACGAAGTCCGCCGCCGCCAGCACGTCTGCGAGCGAGCCCATGGTGACGCCCTCGGGCGCCTGGTCCTGGGCGACGAAGGGATCGTAGGCCACCACCTTCATGCGCAGCCCGAGGCCGCGGTCCGCGACGATGCGGCCGATGGCGCCGAGCCCGATGACCGCCAGCGTCTTGTCGGTCACCTCCACACCCTTGTACTTGGACTTGCCCCAGCCGCCGCCGGTGACCTCGGCGCTCGCCTGCGGCACGTTCCGCGCCAGCGAGAGCATCAGCGCCACGGCATGTTCGGCGGCGCTCACGTTGTTGCCGCCCGGGGTGTTGAGCACCCAGCAGCCGTGGGCCGTCGCCGCGTCGAGGTCGATGTTGTCGACGCCCGTCCCGGCCCGCCCGACCACCTTCAGCTGCTTCGCGGCGCTCCAGAAGGCGTCTCCGCGGGCCTTGGTCGCGGAGCGCACCACGAGGCCGTCGAAGTCGCCGATGATCTCGGCGAGCGCGTCGGCGGCGAGGCCGGTCTGCTCGGTGACGTCGAAGCCGGCGTCGTCGAAGATCGCCCGGCACTCGGGGGCGAGCTTGTCGGAGATGAGGATGCGTGGGGTGGTCATGGCGCAGCTCCAGTCCGGGCGAGCGCGCCCGGCGGCTGCAACATAGAGGCCTGTTCGGGCGTGTCAACGCACCGCGTCAAAAGCGCGTCATGGCCAGGCTTCACGGCGTGGGCAGGCTGCCTTTGCAGGGCGCCTGCGTGCGCTGGTCGACAAAGAGGAAGGGGGCGAAGCAGTAGGCCTGGGAGAAGCCGGCCTTGGTCTGGGCGTCGAAGGGGA
>JAUIAC010000464.1 GCA_030425545.1 bacterium
ATGGGGGTGACGCGCTGGCTGGCCTTCGACGCCGTGCAAGCCCGCCTGTCGCCGCGCCTGCGGTCGATGCAGGACCGCCTGGTGCGAGGCGGCTGGCGCGCGGCCTTCGTGGTGCGCCTCTTCGCCTTCACGGCGCACCCGGTGCAGGTGCTCTTCGGCGTGGTGCCGCTGCCCTTCGGGCGGGTGCTGAGCGCGACGGTGCTGGCGTTCTTGCCGACCGTGGCGCTCGACGTGTTCTTCGGCGGCAAGCTGCTCGCGGCGGTGGGGTGGGGCGGCGCGTCCTGAGCGTGCCCTCGGGCGGCCAGCGCAGCGCTCTGACGCCACCCCCGGCACGCTCATGGCGCGTCCATCAACGTTGTGTAGCTTGGCTCGGCGCTGACCGTGAGACGCCCGACTGTGAGTCGCCAGGCACCCACACGCGGCACCCACACGGACGGCCTACAGGCAGCCGGAGATCTTCTGCGACTTGCAGCCGAGCTTCGCGTCGCACCAGTCGACCGTGCAGGGGTCCTTGTCGTCGCACGCGTCGGCCTTCTTGCCGAGGCAGGCGCCGCTGGCGAGGCACCCGGCGTAGCCCCCGAAGTCGGTGCGAATGACGCCGGGCCGGTGCACAACGCCACCGCTCTCCTTGTAGCGTCCCTCCGCTCCGAGAACGTACCCGCCGCTCCACGGCTGCACGACCTTGGCGAAGGTCGGCACCGCGCCAGTCGGCTGACCGGCCGGGGCCACGAACGCGTAGTCCCTGCGCCACACCCTCGCGCCCTTGGCGTCCACGCGCTCCATATAGGCGCGCTGCTCGCCGAAGACGTTGACGTTGCCCGCGAGCACAGCCCCGCCGTCCGCGCTCGGTGTGGCAGAGAACACGTAGCTGAGGTCCGCCTGCGTGGGCGTCACCTGCCATAGCTTCTTCCCTGTCTTGGGCGACACCGCCAGGCGAATCGAGCGCCACGAGCTGCTGTTGACGTCACCTCCGCCGGCCGCGAGCACGGCGCCAGAGCTGAGCTCGGCGACCGCGAGGAAGGCCTCCGTGAGCTTGTTGTCGACGGGCGAGATGAAGCGCAGCGTGCCGTCATGGTTCAGCGTGGCGACCACGCCGTGGTGCTTCTGGGCGCCACCGACGATCGCGTTGCCGACCACCGCGAGTCCGCCGTCGAGCAGCGGGGCGGCTCGGCTCGCCGAGAGGGGCGCCGTCCCTTCGTGGGCGGTGGTCCAGACGACCTCGTCCTTGACGTCGAGCTTCGACACCAGCAGCAGGTTCTTCGACCCACCGCTGGTCAGGAGCTTGCGGTGCACGCCGACCAGGAAGGTGGCGCCGTTCTTCGCCTGCGCCGCGGCGGTGACGTAGCTGGAGTGCTGGGGCGCCTTGGCGGTGACCGAGCGGACCTGGGGCGTCGCTGGCTTGAGCGCCTTGGTCATGATGCAGAACGCCGGGCGCTGAGCGGTCGTGCCGAGCTTGCCCTGGCTGCCGAGGATGACGACAGACCCGTCGGCGCGGGGCTCCGCCCGCTCGACGAAGGTGAAGCCACTGCATACACCGGCGACGGTCGGCACCTGCGCGGCCCCCCAACGGTCCATCTCTGCAGACGCGACCTGGCCCGGAGACGGTTTGAACGTCCACACCCGAACCCCGTCGTCTGGGAGCTCTGCCATGGCGATCACGGCGTGGCCCTTGGTGTTGTCCCAGACGAATCGCTGCGCGAAGAGCGTGCCCTGTTTGGCCGACCCGCACTTCCCAGCCGTGCACACACCAAAGCGCGAGCAACCCTCAGGTGACGTGCAGTGGTAGGCGTCTGGGCTGTCGTGCACGCATCCCAGCTTCGGGTCGCAGACGTCGAGCGTGCACTCATTCTGGTCGTCGCAACCCTTCGCCGTCAGCCCGGCGCACTTGCCGAGGCTGCCACACGAGGCGGTGCCGAAGGCGCTCGCTCGGACGATCCACGGCCGCCGCGAACCATCTTGGTAGCTCGCCGCGCCGACGGCGACCAGGTCGTCGCCGAGCGGCGCGACGGCGCTGAACTCCGAGGTCAGCGGTGTCGGATAGTTGACGGTCCATTGGAGGTTGCCGAGCCGGTCGACCTTGGCGAGCGCGGCGTTGGCGTTGGCAGCTCCGGCGATGACGCTCGCCCCGCCCTTCGCCAGCAGCGCGGGTTTGGCGGGTTGAAAGCTCGCCAACAAAGGCGACTCGAGCCCGTTGACCTTGCCGTCCGGGTCGAGGCCAAGGACCGAGGGCGCGCCAGGCTTGAGGCCGAAGACGTTGAGCCCCACGCCCGGGACGTGCACCACGCCTGCCGGCGACCAGGTGTCGTTGGCCAGGAGGTAGCCATGCTTCGGCGTCCCGTCTGTCAGGCTGACCACGCGGACCCCCGGCAGCCACGAGCCGCCCTGCTTGGCCTTCACGGTCATGACGGCGCTGGTCGCCGTGAGCGCGACGTCCGTCGCGAGGGACGCGTCTGCGCCGATGCAGTAGGTCTTGGTCCAGCCCAGGGTCCCGATCGGCGTCATGCGAAAGACCAGGAGACAGGTCTTGGACTGCCCGGTCGGGCGCACGTTGGCGATCCCCACCACGCCGCCGGTCGGCGCCTCGGCGAGCGCCATGGGGCCCGTGCTGTCCCCCGCCTTGTCCAGCGACTTTGCGCTGAGGATCTTGCCCGTCGGGTCGTAGCGGTAGAGGTGCGTGTCGATGCGCTTGCCCGCGTAGCGTGCGCCGAGCACCCACGTGGCCCCGTCCGACGGCCGAGCCACCGCCTTGGCGTAGGTGAGGAGCGACTCACCGTTGCCGTCCACCACCTTCGCCCACCTGGACTTCCCAAGCGGGGACAGCTGCGCGACGTACCACCCCATCGACTTGGAGGTCGCGCTCACGCGGCGCCCGCCCACCGCCACAATGTCTCCGTCGATGCCGACAGCCACGTCAGCGTAGAACGCGTCCTCGCCCGTCTTGCCGTGCAGCAGTGAGAACAGGCGCGGAGTCTTGCCAGCGAGGCAGGACCCGGACTTGCACGTCGCGCCGAGCAGGCAGGCGCCCGCTGCGTCGGGGCAGGGCGAGTCGTCCTTCGCAGCCTGGGTCACACACTCACCGGTGCTCGGCCCCTTGGACACGCACTGCTGCACCTCGCACGCGCCCACCTTGGCGCTGCACACCATGGGCTCGCCGGCCACGCAGCTGCCCTGACTGCAGGCGTCGGCCACGGTGCAGCCGTTGTCGTCGGCGTTGCAGACGAAGCCGTCCTTCTTCGCCGCGTTCTTGCACTGCCCGGTCGTCGCGTCGCAGCTGTCGTCGGTGCAGGCGTTGCCGTCTTCGCAGCTCTTGGCGAGGTGCTTGCAACCAGCCTTGGCGTCGCAGCTGTCCTGCGTACACGGGTCCTTGTCATCGCACGAGGCCTTGGCGCCGCCAGCGCAGCCCCCCTTGCCGTCGCAGGCGTCCTGGGTCGTGCAGGCGTCGCCGTCGTCGCACGCGAGGCCGCCCTTGGCCGGCTGCAGGGCGCAGGTGCCGGTCTTGGGGTTGCACGCGGCCTTTTCGCAGGCCGTGTCGTCCTTCTTGGAGCAGTAGACCACGCTGGCCGGGTTCGGCTTGCACTGGCCCACCGTCTTGTCGCAGAAGGGCGCGCCGTTGCACAGGTCGCCGTCGGTGTCGACGCAGTCGCTGTCCTTGCTGCACGCACAGGTCACCTTGCCCTTGCACACCTTGCCGTCGCAGGAGTCGCCCGAGGTGCATGGGTTGTCGTCGCTGCAGGCGTAGCTGCCGGTCCCGGGCTTGGCGGCCTGCTTGAACACGCACTGCTTGCCGACGAGACCGCCCAGCTCCACGTCGACGCAGCCCACCAGCTTGACCTGGGAGCGCGCCAACACGGCGCACTGGCCGGTCTTGGTCAGGCAGACGTTTTTGGCGCACTCCGTGTCGCCGGCGGTCGCGCACACGACCACGGTGGCGGGGTTGGTCTCGCACTTGCCAGTGGCCTTGTTGCAGAAGGGCAGGCCGTTGCATTTGTCGCCGTCGTCGGTGCCGGCACAGTCGATGTCCGCCGCGCACTTGCACGTGTCGGTGCCGCCCGCGCAGCTGCCGCCGACGCAGGTCTCGCCCTTGGTGCAGCTGTCCCCGTCGTCACAAGGTGACTCGTCCTTGATCGGGGTCAGCGTGCAGGCGCCTGTCGCCGGGTTGCACTGGTTCTTGGTGCAGTCCGTGTCGGCCTTGCTCGAGCAGGTCACGACCGTCGCGGGGTTGGTCTTGCACGCCCCCTTGCCGCCCTTGGTGTCGCAGTAGGGCACCCCTGTGCAGGGGTCCCCGTCGGCGTCGCTGCAGTCGCTGTCCTGGGTGCAGCTGCAGGTGTCGGTCGCACCCTCGCAGACCCCGCCTTGGCAGGCGTCGCCGCTGGTGCAGGCGTCGCCGTCGTCGCAGGCGGCGCCGTCCGCCTTGGGGGTCGGTGTGCACTGGCCGGTCTTCGGATCGCAGGCCGTCGGCTTGCAGGCATCGTCACCCGCTTTGCACGTGACCGCCGAGGCCGGGTTGGTCACGCAGCGGTGGGGGAAGCTCTGGGTGTCGCAGAGGGGCGTACCGTTGCACTTGTCGCCGTCGTCGGCGCAGTCGGCGGTGGTGCTGCACTCGCAGATGGAGACA
>JAUIAC010000465.1 GCA_030425545.1 bacterium
CCAGGTACACCTGCGCGATGCCGGCCACGGCGAAGGCGCCAGTCATGCCGGTCATGCCGATGTTGCTGGTCCAGAAGGCCCACTCCGCGCGCCAGCCCGAGTAGATCTTGCGCCCCGTCATCTCGGGTACCGCGTAGGCGATGAGCGCGAGCACGAGCATGGCGTACGCGCCCCAGAAGGCCATGTGGCCGTGCATGGCGGTCACCAGCGTGCCGTGGGTCCAGATGTTGACCTGCGGCAGGGTGTGCGCAAAGCCCAGGAACCCGGCGCCGACGAAGCTCATGACCGCGCAGCCCACCGACCATTTCAGGGCGATGGTGTTGGGGTGCTGACGGCCGCCGCGCCGCGCGACGCCCACCGCCCAGATGGCCATGCCGAGGAAGGCCAGCGGCTCGAGGGCGCTGAAGATGCCGCCGATCATCAGCCAGTAGCGGGGCGTGCCGATGTAGTAGTAGTGGTGCCCCGTGCCCAGAACGCCGCTCAGGAAGGTGACGCCGACGATGATGTAGAGCCACTTCTCGAGCACCTCGCGGTCGACGCCGGTCATCTTGATGAGCAGGTAGCTCAAGATGGCGCCCATGATCAGCTCCCACACGCCCTCGACCCACAGGTGCACCACCCACCAGCGGAAGTAGGCGTCGAGCACCTGGCTGTCGAAGGTGATCATGCCGGGCAGGTAGAGCAGGGCCGCGGCCAGCAGGCCGAAGTAGAGGACGATGGAGGTCGTGGTCATGCGCGGGGCCTTCCACATGGTCAGCCCGATGTTGCCGATGAAGAGCAGCACGTTGACGACCACCAGGTAGTCGAGCGGCCGCGGGATCTCGAGGAACTTTCGCCCCTCCCACCAGTTGAGGTGAAAGCCGATGATGGCGACCACGCCGACCACCACCAGCGAGGCCCACTGCACCCAGCCCGCCTTGACGCTCACCAGCTCGCGCTCGCACTCCTCGGGGATGATCCAGTAGGCGGCGCCCATGAAGCCGCTGAGCAGCCAGACCACCAGCAGGTTGGTGTGCGTGGCGCGCGCGGCGTTGAAGGGGATGAACTCGTGCAGGTTGTCGAAGCCCATGCGCGCGAAGCCCATGATGAAGCCGTAGACAATCTGGAGCGCGAAGAGGCCGATGCAGGTGGCGAAGAAGGTCCACGCCAGCTTCTGCGAGCCGGTGCGGTTGAAGGTGGCCTGACCTGAGGCGGGCGGCGCGGACGTGGCGGCGACGGCGGTCATGATGAACTCCCTGGCGACGGGGTGGGCGAGCTGGGTTGGAGGCGTCGACGGGCGCACCCTGGGGCACACCGGTCAGGCGCTACTTCGCGGGCTGCTGCTTGAGGAGGAAGCGGACGATGTTGCCGCGTTGGGCGTCGGTGAGCGGCAGCTTGGGCATCTTGGTGCCGGGCTTCACGGCCGGCGGGTCGGCGAGCCACTGGTCGAGGGTCTTCTCGTCGTAGCGCGCGCCCACGCCGTCGAGCGCGGGGCCGACGTTGCCGCCCGTACCTCCCAAGCGGTGGCAGGCCACACACAGGTTCTTGAAGCTCTCTGGTGCACCGGCGAGGGCGTCCGAGCCGACCTTCTTGGCCGTGGCCGGGCGGTGGGCTTGGGGGGATCCGCCCTCGCCGGCGACCAGGTCCGGCTCCGGGGGGAAGCCGTTGGTGTCGATGCGCTCGATCCAGCTGAAGAAGGCGATGAGGTCTGAGATCTGCTCTTCCGAGAAGTCGTACTTCACCATCTTGCGGCGGCCGGGATACATGGCCTCGGGGTCCTTGATGAACACCCGAATCCACTGCTCGCCGCGCCGCGACACGACCTTGGTCAGCTCCGGCGCGTAGTAGGCGCCCTCGCCGAGCAGCGTGTGGCAGCCCATGCAGTTGTTGTCGTTCCAGATCTCGTGGCCGCGCTTGACGGCCTCGGTCATCTCCGACTCGTGACTCCTGGCGGGCACCTGACTCAGGGTGTCGACCGTGAGGCCGATGAAGGTCAGGGAGACGATGGCGGTCCCCCCCAAGAAGAAGGCGCGGGCGGCGGACTTCGACAGCATGACGGGCTCCTCGCGGCCGTGGATGGCCGTCGCGAGTCATGAAAAGCGGAGCGCCGCGGGGTTGCTTGACGCTCGTCAGGCCACTTGACCTGGGTCAAGCGGCGCGGGGCCGGCATCGAGCCCGCGCAGGCGCACAGCCGGCGGGGGCGCGCTCGCAGGCGGGCAGGGGCGGCTCAGGCCGCATCGCTCGTGGTCTCAGAGAGGGCCCTCGGAAAGAGCACGTTGTTCTCGAGGTGGACGTGGGTGCGGAGGTCTTCGTCGAGGTCCGCCAGGCCGGCGTAGAGCGCGCGCCACGAGGTGCAGGCGGCCTCAGGCGGCGTGAAGCCACCGGTGAGGTCGGCCAGCCGGTCCAAGAGCGCGCCGAGGTGGGCGTGGTCGGCCCGCATCACCGCGATGGGCGCGGTGGCCTGACCGCGACGCTCGCTGCGGAGCCAGGGGAAGAGGATGCGCTCCTCTTTGAGCATGTGCGGCACCACGTCCGCGCGGATCGCGATGACCGTGTCGCGCAGGGTGGGCAGCAGCTCCGGGAAGCGCTCGCCGTGCACCCGCGCGACCTTCTCGGCCAGGGCCTGCAGGCGCGGCAGCTCTTCGTCGAGGGGGCGGTGATGACGGGCGATGATGTGGTCCATGAGCACGCCCAGCGGCGCCGTGTCCCAGCGGGTCGGCGGGCTGTGGAGGCTCGCCTCGACGGCGTCGATCTCCGCCGCGAGCTGCGCGACGTCGAGACCCCGGTGCGCGCAGGCGTCCGCGACGGAGCGGGCCCCCTTGCAGCAGAAGTCGATGCGGTGGCGGTACAGGACCCGGAGCGAGGCCGGCCGCTCGGTCGTGAGCTCCGACAGCGGCGTCGCGGCAAAGGTGGACAAAGGGGTCGCTTGGGTGGGTGTCGACATGGCGTTCCTCTCCTTGGGTCGCGGCGAGAGGCAACGTAGATCCAGCTCCGGCCGCTCGGTTGATCCCCGTCAACCACCGTCGAGGCCGTCGAGCGCGTCAGTGAGCGATGCAATTCGGATGTCGAGGTCTACATTGTCCGAGCTGGCGCCCGCGGGGAGCGGGACCGCCGGGGGAGAGACCCAGGATTCGCTGGAGAGGACGTCGGGTCGCCGACGCTGGGAGCGCACCGTGGACATGCAACTTCGGCGCGCCGGCTGGCGCGCGGCCTCGTCGCTTCGCTGCCACACCTGTGCGGCGCGCTGCGGCTCCATCTGGGAGCAGGTCGGGCCCGAGCAGCTCGACGTCCTCGACCAGCGCAAGCGCGTGCGGGTCGTCAACCCGGGCGACGTGGTCTATCAGCAGGGCGAGCGCTGCACGGGGCTCTACGTGGTCCAGCGGGGCACCGTGGCGCTGCGCAAGTTCGACGAGGCCGGCAACAGCGTCCTGCTGCGTCTCGTACACCCGGGGCAGGCCCTGGGGTACCGCTGCTTCTTCGACACGGGGACCTACCGCGCGCAGGCGCAGGCCCTCGACACCGTGCGGCTCTGCTTCCTGACGCCGGCCCTGTTGCGCACCATGCTCCACAGCGACCCCGGCGTGGTGATGGGCATGATGAAGCGTCTGGCCCGCGAGCTGGGCGAGGCCGACGACCGCTTTCTCATGGCCACCCGCCGCTCGGTGCGCACCCGCATGGCCCACGCGCTGCTCCAGCTGCGCGACCGCCACGGCGCCGTGGACGACGGCGGCGTGCTGACCCTCACGCTGCCCGTGAGCCGACAGGACCTCGCGGATCTCTTGGGGACCCGGCCGGAGACCGTGGCGCGCACGACCAAGGCCCTGGAGCGGGACGGGGTGGCCTACTTTCAAGGGCGCGTGGTGACGATCCCGGACCTCGACACGCTCATGGACGAGGTGGACTCCGACGGCCCGGCGTAGGCGCCCGAGGCCCCGACCGTGACGGCGACCTCACGGTGATGACGCGTCGGGCTGTGGACGCGTCGCCTGCACCAGGGCTCGGCCGGCCACGAGCGTCGCGACCGCCGCGCCGGCCCACGCCGCCCAGACGAGCCCGCTCGCGCTGCCCGCGACGATGCCGGCGCACATGGCGACAGCGGTCCCTTGGGTGACCCAGGCGAGCGCTGGCGTGCGATCCACAGGACCCCACAGCCCGTGCAGCACCGGGCCGAGCACAGCCAGGTGGACGCCGGCCACCGCCAAGGCGGTCGACAGCGGCGTCAGCCGGAGCGCGACCACCAGGAGCCCGAGGCCGACCGCGGCGACGCCCAGTCGGAGGTCGGTCCGCGCGCCCGCCGACACCAGCGCCGCCCGGACGAGCAGCGCGCCCGCGCCGAAGAGCGCCACCGCCGTGACGGGCCCCGGCGCGACGCCGACGTAGGCCGCGCCGCCGACCACCGACAGCCCCCAGAGCCAGGCGGGCGGCGCCGTCAGGCGCGCGCGGGCCAGGGCCGCCGGCAGGCACGCGCCCAGCAGCAGCAGCGACAGGAAGGTGCGCACCCAGCGCGCGCTGAGCGGCGGGTCGCGCCGGACGAAGGCCGCCACGGGCCCCACGCTGCACGCCGCGAGCAGCAGCAGCACGGGCACAGCGGCGAACCAGCTCCG
>JAUIAC010000466.1 GCA_030425545.1 bacterium
CGCTCACCCCCGCCACCGGCCCGACCGCGGGCGGCCAGACGGTGACCTTGACGGGCGCGGGGCTCTCCCCCGACTGCACCGTGCGCTTCGGCAGCTGGGAGGCGCAGGTGGTCGCCCCCTCGGCGGGTCAACCCGACACCTCGCTCACGGTGACGACGCCGCCCGGCGCCCCGGGCCCGACCCTGGTGCGGGTGACCTGCGGCGGACAGACGGCGCAGCTGCCCTACGGCTACGACACCGGCGGCCTGCAGATCGACGCGGTGCTCCCGGCGGAGGGGGCGACCGGCGGCGGCACCCTCGTCACCATCCACGGCTCCGGCTTCACGCCGGACACGGCGGTGTACTTCGACGGTCAGGTGGGCAAGGCGGTGCAGTGGAAGGGGCCGGGGACCCTGACAGCCCAGACCCCCGCCCACGATCCGGGCGCGGTGGCGGTCGACGTGGTGCGCGGCGACGAGAGCGACACGCTCATCGACGGCTTCACCTACTTCAGCCCGGCCAACCCGCAGGGCGGCACCTACGGCAGCCCGCTGGCCGGGACCCTCAACGTGACGGTGCTGAACATCTACACGCTGCAGCCCATCGACAAGGCCTTCGTGCAGGTGGGCCAGCCCGGGACCGGCGACTACCCGAGCTACAGCGGCTACACCGACGCGAGCGGGCAGATCGTGTTCTCGGGCACCGACCTGCAGCCACCGGTGACGGTGTCGGCGGCCAAGCCCCAGTTCTCCGCGTCGTCCATCGCCAACTTCGAGGTCGGCAACGCGACGCTGCTGCTCTTCCCTTGGGTGCCGCCCAGCCCCGGCGGTGGCGGAGGCGGCCCCGGCCTGCCCCTGGCGACGCTCAAGGGGCGCGTGCTCGACATCGACAAGGTCGTGCTGCGCCCCCCGACCACGTGCCTCAAGCCCTCATCGGGCGGCCCGCTCTGCGATTTCTGCAAGGTCGACGCCGACTGCTCGACCGCGAGCGGCGGCGCGTCGAAGACGTGGGCCTGTGTGCAGACGGGCGGCGTGAGCGCCCGCTGCTTCAACGAGTGTGACTCCGACACGGACTGCGACGACAACAAGGACTTCGTCTGCACGCTCGACGTAGTCGACGGCAAGCGCAAGGTCTGCCAGCCCTCGCTCGGCATCCGCGAGATCACGTGCAAGACCAGCACGCGCGGGCTCGAGACGGTGAACCCCGACCCGGGCCCGGGCAGCGCGGTGGACGAGAAGACGGGGGACTACGCCATCACCTCTCGGCTCGACGAGCTGGCGGTGTACTGCGTTGGCGGCTACCGCCGAAAGGGCGTCTTCCTGCCGACGTCCATGGGCGTGCGTCGGCACATCTTTCCGCAGCCGGGTCAGACCATCGAGGGCCTCGACATCAAGCTCGACATCCCGCTCAAGCGAACCCTGCCGGTGCGGCTCGACCACCCGCAGCCCTTCTTCCCGGCCAACAACGGCGGGGATCTGACGGTGGAGGGCTGGCTGGAGCTGGGCTCGGACGGCTATATCCCCGTGGCCCGTCACGAGGGGCTGGCGGCGGCAGAGACCTCGGGGACCGGCGTCGTCGACGAGCTCACGCTGCCGGCCCAGCCGCTGACCTTGCCGCAGACGCTCACGGACACGTCGTACACCTGGCGGGCCGTGGTCGACTACAGCCAGGACACGACGCCAGCGCCGATGGAGGCGGGCACCCTGCACGCGAGCGTGGTTCGCCCGGGCGACGACAACGTGCTCGTGCGGACCGACGGCACCTGGCAGGAGGCGCACGTGGGCATCCACACGACCTTGGTGGCGGCCCTGCCCGGCGAGGCGACCGACGTGTTGCTGGTGGCGCGGGACGGGCGCATCTTCCGCGGCTCGGTCGACGACCCCTACACCGTCTGGCTGCCGCCCGTGCTGGATCCCTACGCGCAGCCGGTCGCGGTGCTGGCCGCGGCGGGGACGCCCACGGACGCCACCGTCGTGGGGGCCGGCGGGCTGATTCGGCGGCTGAGTGAAGACGGCAACGGCTACGGCAAGGTGGTGGTCGAGAAGAGCACCACCGACAGCGACCTGCGCGGGGTGTGTCACGGCCCCCTGGGGCGCGTGGCGGTGGGCGACAAGGGCGCCCTGCAGGTCACGGTCAAAGGCACGTGGACCCTGGTCCCGAGCGGCACCTCGTCGGACCTGCGCGGTGTGGTCTGCACCCCCGGCGGCGCCGTGGCGGTGGGCGACGGTGGCGTGGTGGTCCGAGTCGACCTGAGCGGCGCGGTCCCCTCCGCCGAGGACCTCGCGGTGTCCGGCGTGGCCGACCTGCAGGGGGTGGCCCGCGGCCCCACCGGCACGCTGTGGGCGGTCGGTCGTGACGCACAGAACGTCGGGCTGCTGCTGCAGTCCACGGACGGAAAGTCCTGGAAGTCCGGGCTGCCAGCGGGGACCAAGGGCGACGCGCTGCCAGCGCTGCGGCGGGTGGCGGTGGCGTCTGAGGGCACGCTCGTGTTGGCCGACCGCGACGGCGGCGTGTGGTGGCGGACCGCGCTCGGGCTGACCGACGAGAGCCCGCAGCGTCGCAACGTGCTGCCCCTGGGCGCCGCGGTCATGGCCAACGGCGACGCCGTGGTGGTCGGCGAGCCCGGGCTCTGGCTGGGGCCCTTCTTGCGGGTGCCGACCGTGACCCGCCCCATCGCTGTGGCGCAGCCGGACACCATGAAGGTGGAGTGGTCCGTCGCGCCGGGGCCGTCTCCCTCGGTGACCCGCGTGCACCTCGACGGCGCGGGCTTTCCCTTCTGGTGGCTCTATGTCGACCCCAAGAGCACCAGCGTCGCCCTGCCGAACTTCAAGGCGCTCGACAACATCGACGTGTTCGTGCCCCTGGAGGTGCCCTACGTGGCCCGGGTGGACCGCATCTTCGCGCCGGAGCTGTCGATCAACGCGTTCTCGACCTTCGACTTGGAGTTCGGGGACTGGCGCTCGTGGGCGACCAATGGCAAGACGTTCAGCGTCGGGCAGTAGCGCGAGTCGGTCGCCGCCTGAAACCTCGCCCCACCGTCACAGCAGGTGCCATGCCCAACATCCAGGCCGGAGACACGACGCCGTGGCGAGCGCTCTCGCCCCGAGACGAGGCCGCGGTGGACGCCTGTGACGGCGGCGCGGTGCTCTTCGGTCGAGACGATCTGCTCGCTGTGGTCGCGCGGGGCAAGCACCGCACCCGCTTTCTCCACGCGATCACGACGCAGAAGCTGGACCAGGCGCTCGAGGGCGTCGTCACGCGCAACACGCTGTGCACGGCCAAGGGGGCGCTGCGCGGGTGGTGGACCCAGGTGGTCGGCGCGGACAGCGATGTGCTGTGGACCGCACGGCACGGCGCCCACACGCTGGTCGAAGAGCTGCTCGCGTACCGGGTCGCGGAGCGGGTCAAGCTGGCGGTCGACGACGCGCTCGCCCTCGTGGAGGTGATCGGCCCGAGCGCCCACAGGGTCGTGGCCGAGGTCCTGGGCGTGACGCTGGACGAAGCGACGCGGGAGGGGCTGGCGGACGCGCACGAGGCGCCGGGCGCCCCCGCGCCGACAGAGACGCCCACCACCGACAAAGCTGCCACCGACAACGCTGCCACTGACAACGCTGCCACCGACAACGCTGCCACTGACAACGCCGCCGCCGACGCGTCGCTGACCGCTGTGGCGCGGCGCGTGGCGTGGACCGGCGCGGATCCCTGCGAGCTGGTCGTCTGGGCACGGGCGCTGCCGCAGCTCGGGCGCGCCGCGGGCCCGCTGCCCCGAGTCACCTTGCAGCTGCCGCGGGCCTCGCTCGGCGCCCTGGCAAAGGCCCTGCTCCACGCGGGGGCCAGCGCCGGCAGCCACGCCGCGCGGGAGGCGCTGCGCGTGCGCGCCGGCGTCCCGCGGCTGAGCACCGACCTGCAAGAGGGCTCGACCCCGCTGGAGCTGGGGCTCGCCGACGCTGTGCACCTGAACAAGGGCTGCTACCTGGGCCACGAGGCCTTGGCCATGCAGACCTGGCGTGGGCAGCTGCGTCGGCACCTGTGCTGGCTCGCGCCGACCTCCGACGCCGCCCTCGAGCCCGGCGTGCGGCTGCGGACCGCGGCGGGCAAACGAGGCGGCCAGCTCGGCGGCGGCGTGACCCTGCCCAGCGGCGCACGTCTCGGGTTGGGGCTGGTGCAACGACGCGCTTACGCGCCCGACGCGCTGCTCAGCGTGCCGAGCGGCGCCACGCTCCAGCTGCGCGGAACCACCCGCGCGGAGGTGTTTTCGCCATGATCATCGGCCTCACCGGTCGCAACGGCGCCGGCAAGGGAACCGTCGCGGCGTGGTTTACCGCGCGCGGTTTTCGCTTCACCTCGCTGAGCGACGCCATCCGTCGGGACCTGCGCGCGCGCGGCCTCGAGGTGACGCGCGACAACCTCATCGCCGGTGGCCGACGGCTGCGACGAGAGGGCGGCGCGGCGGTGCTGGGCGCGCGCAGCCTGGAGCACATCCACGCCGAGGGGGGCGGCGACTGGGTCGTGGACAGCGTCCGCAACCCGGCGGAGGTCGAGGCCCTGAGGGCGTCTCCCGACTTCGAGCTGATCGACGTCGTCGCCGA
>JAUIAC010000467.1 GCA_030425545.1 bacterium
CACGAGCTCCTCTGCGCCGCCCCGCAGCGGCAGGCGGTGCCAGGTCAGGTCACCCAGCGCCGGCGGCGTGTCTGCCACGTCGGGGAGCGCCGCGCACGCCGGGCTGCGCTTGGCCACCCCGCGCGCGAGGAAGACCCGGGCACGGGGAAACGCCGCCGCCGCGTCGGCGAGGTAGAGGTTGTGGAAGGGGTTGGGCGCCACCAGCCAGACCACGTCGCCGAGGGCGGAGATCTGGGCGTGCATGGAGTCGTCGATGGGCGTCGGGGAGTAGAGCAGCAGCCCCGCGCCGGTGCGGATGACCGACATGGTCGAGTGCGACTTGCCCGGCAGCAGGCGACAGGGCGTGCGCGCGGTGTAGACGTCGGCGCTGTGTCGGCGGAGCGCGCCGCGGGGCGAGGTGGGCATGGGCGACCTGGGGCAACGTCCGAGTTGGAACTACCACGGCTCACGTGTAGCGCGGCGCGCCGTGGATCGCCAGCGCTGCCGGCGCTCACTTCAGGGTCGCCAGCCGGGCCACCAGGGCGTCGTAGGCCTGCTTGGCCGGGGCTGCGAGCGCGCTGGCGAGCAGGTTTGTGCCCTCGTGGCGGTCGCTGGCGAGGTGAAAGAGCCGCTCGCTGCCGTCCTCGAGCTGGATCAACTTGTAGGTGCCGTCGCTGATCGCGCGCCCCTGTTCGCTGGGATCGCCCTGCGGGTTGCCGAAGGATTCGGTGTAGACCACGTCGCGGCCGGCGGCGCTCGGGTCCGCGAGCAGGGGCGCCAGGTCGTGGCTGTCCTGCCCGGCGTCGCCCGTGGCCACCCCGAAGAAGCCCGCGAGCGTGGCGAAGAGGTCGACGGTGTGCACCAGCGCGCCCGACACGCCCGGCTTCGTCACGGCCCGGCCAGCGACGCAGAGCGGCACACGCACGCCCCCCTCGTAGAGCGAGCCTTTGGCCTTGTCGACGTGCCAGGGGGCCACGGCGACCTGCCCCGGGCTGCCACTGTCGCCGACGAACACGACGTCGGTCGGCGCCTGTCCGCGGGACTTCAGCTCGCTGAGCAGGCGGCCCACCTCGGTGTCGAGCGCCTGCACCATGGCGCGGTAGTAGAGCGCTGGGTTCTTCTTGACGTGGGCCGCAGCGCCGCTCAGCCCGTCGCTGTCGTGCAGAGCGTTCGGGGGCTTGTGGAAGGGCGTGTGCGGCGCGTTGAAGGCCACCCACAGCAGCCAGGGCTCGTCGGCGCGCCGGGCTTGGGCGAAGGCGAGCGCGTCGTCGACGTTGGCGGTGGTGGCGTAGGTGGTCGAGGTCGCCGTCTCGCCGTCGACCGTGCGTTCCCAGGTGGCGTAGTCGGTGAGCACGCCGTCGACCGGCCCGGCGTAGTGCTGCCAGCCCGCCTGGTTGGGCGCGCTGAGGCCGCCGATGTCGTCGTCGGTGCCCAGGTGCCACTTGCCCACGTTGGCGGTCGCGACGCCCGCCGGAGCGAGCAGCTCGGGCAGGGTGGTCTCGCTGAGCTTCAGCTGGTTCTTCTTCGCCACGGCCCAGCCCACGCCGGTGCGAAAGCCGTATCGGCCCGTGAGGATGGTGGCGCGGGTGGGCGAGCAGGTGGGCGCCGACCAGGCGAAGTCGAAGCGCACGCCGCTGTCGCACAGGCCGCTCAGGGTCGGCGTCGTCGGGTACACGTGGCCGCTCGCCGGCGCGCTGTCGCTGGTGCGGTAGACGTCGAGCTGATCCACGCCCAGGTCGTCCGCGATGATCAGCAGCACGCGCCGCGGCGGCGAGCGGCGGTCGGCGGTGTCCAGCGCGTCCGCTGCGTCCGTTCCGGCTGGGGTCGCATCACCGCCGGGCCCGTCCGCGCCGCACGCGCCACCCAGGAGCGCCGCGAGCAGCGTCGCCCACAGGAGGCCGCTTCGACACGAGCCGCTCACCCCTTCGCGCCCGCCGTGATCCAGTCCTTGATGAGCCCGCTCAGCTTCGCGTCGAGCCCGTCCTTGCCCGAGGGCATCTTCTTGCCGCAGCCGTGGCTCGCCTTGGCGTCGACCTTCAGCCAGAGCAGGCTCTGGTCCGGCTTGCCGGGCACCACGTACGCGCTCGCGCCGCACGAGGCAGCGTCCTGGCTGCCCGCGGTGCCGCCGGTGAGGGCGGCGTGGTCGGCCTTGGCGTCGCCCGTGAGCTTCAACGAGCCGGAGCCGCCGCCGTGGCAGTACCCGCCCGCGCAGGTCGGCTTGATGATCTGCGCGTGCACCGTGGCCCAGTCGGCCTTGAGCGCCTCGGCCGGGCAGGCCTTGGCGCACACGTCTTTGCTCTCGCCCTTCTTCAGGCAGTCGTCGTAGCAGGGCTGCTTGTAGGTCCCGCCGCCGGTGCCGCTGCCCGGGTCCTTGGCAAAGCACGTGCTGCTGCAAGTCGCCTCGCCTTTCCCCTCTTTGACGCAGTCTGCATAGCAGGTACACCCGGTCTTGCAGAGCGACTGCGACCCGCCCTTCTTGATGCAGCTGTCGTAGCACGTCGCGCCGCCGCCCTGGGCCGGGCAGGCCTTTGTGCAGGTGTCTTTGTCTGCGCCCTTTTTGATGCATGCGTCGTAGCAGGTCTTGTCGACGTCTCCGCTGCCCTTGGCCGGGCAGGCCTCTGTGCAGGTGTCTTTGTCTGCGCCCTTTTTGATGCACGCGTCGTAGCAGGTCTTGTCGACGTCTCCACTGCCGCCACCCTTGGAGCAGGCCGGCTCGCAGACGCTCTTGGGCTGTCCCTTCTTGATGCATGCGTCGTAGCACGTCTTGTCGAGGTCCCCGCTCGTGCCGCCACCCTTGGAGCAGGCCGGCTCGCAGACGCTCTTGGGCTGTCCCTTCTTGATGCATGCGTCGTAGCAGGTCTGGTCCACACCGCTCGCAGTGCCAGCGTCGTTGGCCGTCCCGTCGTCTTGGCCGCCGTCTTGGCCGCCGTTCGTACCGGCGTCTACCGCCCACCACTCGCCCGCGTCGGTGGTCGCCGCGTCGGTGGTCGCCGCCGCGCCGTCCTCGTTGCCGCAGCCCGCGAGGAGCCCGCAGATCAAGGCGCTCAGCGCAACAAGGGCGCCCGTGGTGTGTCTCGCCGTCATCTTCCTCTCCTGCCTCAAACAGCGGCGTCACCGCCCGGTTCGTCGCGCGAGCCTACACCAACCCAGGGAGCGGCCCACGCAGCTCGACCCGGTCGCCGCGCTGGCCCTGCACCGCGTGCAGCCCCACGGTGTCCACGTCGAGCCCCATCGCCTGCGCCACGCTCACCAGGTAGCGCTGATGCGGCACCCCGCTGACCTTCGTGAAGCCGGTGTTCGACACGCTGCCCGGCACCAGCATCTCGATGGGCGTCGCGTGCGGCTGGTAGACATAGCGCCCGGTCTTGAAGTGCCAGTCGCCGCCGATGAGCACCGGGCAGTAGTGCCAGTAGCCGTGCCACGGGTCGCCGAGCTCGGAGCCCCAGGCGATGAGCGTGTGGTCCATGATCGAGCCACCCTGCGGGTCCGGCAGCGCCTCGAGCAGCTTCACCAGCCGCGCCACCTGCCCCGCGTGGCGATGCAGGTAGTTGGTCATGGCCCCGTGCTTCTCGGCGCTGTCGTAGATGCTGTGCGCGATGCCCTTGTGCACGTTGTCGCTGATGTGCCCCGCGCCAAACTCGCCGGTCTTCATCTCGCCGAGCGAGAGCGTCGCCACCCGCGTCACGTCGCACGAAAAGGCCGCACCGATGAGCTCGATCATCGCGTCGTAGCGCTCGTCATAGGTCGCGGTCGCCACCGGCGCCTTGCTGGCCGCGTCGCACTGCAGCGACGCCATGCCCTCGATGCGCTTGCTCAGCCGGTGCACGAGATCGTAGTGCGCCTCGAGCCGCAGCTTCTGGCTCGCGCCCAGCGTCGGCGCGACGGCGGCGTACTCGTTCCACGCGTAGTCCAGCGCGGCCCGGTGGCCTTGCGACAGCGGGTTCGGGCTCGCCGAGGGGCCAAAGATGCGCTGCCACACCTTCACCGGGTCGCCCTCGAGCGGCAGCCGCGCGCCCTTGGCGTCGTAGCTCACCGGCCGGCCCGGCTCGCCGCTGTCGTTGACCGACATCTCCAGCGAGGGCAGACGGTCCCCGCGGTGGATGTGGTTCGCCACGAGCTGGTCGATCGACACAGCGGTCGCCGCGGCCTCGGCTTTGGAGAAGTCGACGTTGCCGCCGGTCCAGGCGTGCACCCAGCCGGTGTCGTGGCGGTTGCCGTCCATGTCGAGCTCGGCGGTCGCCAGGGAGAGCGCATCGATCGGCAGAATACGCTTGCGGTGGGCAAAGAGCGGCTGCAGCGGCTTGCTCCAGTCCGCCTCAGCGAGCTGGGTGAGGTCGACCGTGAAGGGCTTGCTCTCGTCGACGCCGGCGGGCCGGAGCTTCCAGCTGTCGTAGGTCCAGCCGTGGCAGTGCGAGAGCACGATGAGCCGACGGATGGGCGCCTGGTCCCCAGCTTGCGCGCCGCCGTCGGCCAGCGACGGGCGGCTGCCGAGCCCAGCGCCGACCCCGAGCGCGGCGCCCGAGAAGCCGAGGATGCGGAGAAAGTCACGGCGGTTGATGGTGTTTGCCATAT
>JAUIAC010000033.1 GCA_030425545.1 bacterium
GGTGCAGCCTGGCAAGCCTGCGCGGCGGGACCAGGAGCCGCCGGCGGCCGACCCTTGGGCGCTCCAGGCGGCGACGGCGGCGGTGGAGGCGACGGCACTCGCCGGCGGCGATCCAAACCTGGACCACGCGCGGGTCGACTACATCGACGGCGACCATCAGGGCGCGGGTGTGCACCAGGTCATCGCCAGCGAGGCGCGCTCCATGTCGCTCTTCGGTGGGCGGCGCGTCGTCACCGTGGTGCACGCCGGCGAGCTGGCGTGGGGCGGGGCGGCCAGCTCGGGGGCGCGCCGCAAGAAGAAGTCCGCCGGCGACCCGCTCGAGACGCTGGTCGAGTCGCTGAGCCGGGACGACCGCGCCGACTTCGTGCTCATCCTGGTGGCGTCGCGCATCGACCGCCGCAAGAAGGCGTGGAAGCAGGTGCTGAGCCGCGCGGTCGAGGTCGCGGTGGCGCCGCTGAGTCCGGCGCGTCTGCAGCGGTACATGGCGGAGTCGGCCAGCCCCTTCGACATCCGCGTCGACCGTGACGTGGCCCAGAAGATCTGGGATCGCCTCGGCGGCTCCGACCCTGCGCGCCTGCGGCAGACCGCCGACCGCCTGCTGCTCGACGTCGGGCCCGGTGGACACCTCACGCGGGCCCGGGTCGAAGAGGTGGTGCCCATCGACCGGGAGGCCGCGGTCTTCGCGATCACCGACGCGCTGGCCAAGGGCGACATCCCGCGCGCGTTCGCAGTGGTGCACCTGCTCCTGCATCACGGGACCACGCCGCTGGCCATGGTCGGCTTCCTCGCCAGCCACTACCGCGGCCTCATGAAGGTCGGCGCCGGGCTGGCGGCGGGGCAGGGCGAGCCCGACATCGCTCGGACGACCCGGCTGCACCCCTACCGCGTCAAGCTGATGTCGGAGCAGCTGCGTCGGACCCGGCGGGGCCACATCGAGCGCGCGGTGGCCTCCCTCGCTGAGGCCGACCAGATCTTGAAGAGCTCCAAGCTCGGAGACCGCGAGGCCTCCTCCAGCCGATGGATGGAGCAGCTGGTGCTGGCGCTGGCGCGGGGGCAAGGGCTGCGCGTGCCGGCCTCCCCGACCGTCACGCGGGTGCTCTGAGCCGGCGCGCTGGCACGCGCGGAGCGGCGGGTTCGCCAAGGCCGCGTTCTCGGGCGAAACGGTCCTCCGACGGGGCTAGCGTGGCGGCATCGTCTCGGTCCTCCCCAGGCTATCTTGCGCCCGTGGAATCTCTGCCACGTCCAAGGGTTGTTTGCCTGCCAGCGCGTCGCTAGACTCGCGCCCCCTTTCAGGCCCGGAGCGGCCGCACTTCGCAAGGAGCATCGCAAGATGAAGAAAGAGCAAGCGTACTTGCTGTTCATCGGACTGTTCGTCGTCGGCTACGGCGCCGGACGCATGACCTCACCTCAGGCAGGTGGTGCGGCCCCGGCCGCCGCTCCGCCGCCCGCGGCGGGTTCAGTGGCCACCGCCCCTGGCACGGCGACGTCAGCCCCCGCAGCGCCGACCACACCCCCGCCGCCCCCGCCTCCTCCACCGCCCCCGCCAGCGGCGGCGAAGGCCGCCCCCGCGGGCGACCAGGTGTGGCGCGTCGCCATCCACGACACGGACCCCAAGAAGGGCCCGGACACCGCCCCGGTGAAGGTCGTGGTGCTCTCGGCCTTCGGTTGCCCCACGTGCTCCGAGTTCGCCAAGGCCATGGACCAGGCCGCCACCAAGTACGGCGACAAGGTGCAGTTCCGCTTCAAGCACAAGATCATCCCGCCGCAGCACCCCGACAGCGTCATCGCCGCCGAGGCGTCCATGGCCGCCAACGCTCAGGGCAAGTTCTGGGAGTTCCACGACAAGCTCATGGCGAACACCTTCGCCATCGACCGCCCGAGCCTCGAGCGCTACGCCAAGGAGCTCGGCCTCAACATGCGCAAGTTCAAGAAGGCGCTCGACAAGCACACCTACCGCGGCATCTTGACCCGCGACAGCGTGCTCGCGAACGAGATCGGCGCGCACAGCTTCCCGAACATCCTGGCCAACGGCGTGCGCATCAAGAAGCCGAAGGACTTCGCCCAGCTGACCGCGCTCATCGACGGCCAGCTCAAGCGCGCCGAGGAGCTCAAGGCCAAGGGCGCCACCGACAAAAACCTGTACGAGAAGGCCATCGCCGGCGGCAAGTTCTTCCAGCAGTACGCCGGGCCGAAGCAGAACTTCAACACGACCAACAGCCCCACGTTCGGCCCCAAGAACGCCAAGATCGAGGTCGTGGTGTTCGAGGACTTCCAGTGCCCCTTCTGCAGCAAGCTCGCGCCGAGCCTGAAGATCTTCCAGAAGAACAACCCCAAAGACGTGAAGATCGTCTACAAGCACATGCCGCTCACGAGCATCCACCCGGAGGCGCAGCTGGCGTCTGAGGCGTCCATGGCGGCGATGGCGCAGGGCAAGTTCTGGGAGTACCACGACAAGCTCTACGCCAATCAGCAGGCGCTCGCGCGCGCCAACCTCGAGGGCTACGCCAAGGAGATCGGCCTGAACATGGCCAAGTTCAAGGCCGCGCTCGACTCGGGCAAGTACAAGTCGGTGGTCCAGTCGGACGCGTCCGAGGGCCAGCGCGCTGGCATCTCCGGGACGCCGACCGTGTACATCAACGGCTACAAGTACCAGGGTCCCCGTGGCTACCCGCCCGACGGTCTCGAGGGTGTCGCCCGCATGTACCTCGGTCTCTAGAGACCTTGGCCCTGCCCAACGCACCGACGCCCCCGCCGCCTCGCGCGACGGGGGCGTCGTTCGTTTCGCCCCAGGCGTCGCCACCGAGCGCTGGCTTGGCGAGCGCTGGTCTGTTGGTCGCGGTCGCCGCCATCAGCGTCGCGGCGCCGCTGTTTCGCCTGGCCGCGCCGACGCCGGCGCCGGTAGCGGCGGGGGTTCGCCTGGCCTTCGCGGCGGTGCTTCTGGCGCCTTGGGTGGTTCACGCGGCGCGCAGCGGGCAGCTCAGCCGACGCCACGGGCTCGCGGCGGCCGTCGGCGGCCTGCTCTACGGCGTGCACTTCGCCGCGTGGGTGGGCTCACTGGAGCGCATCAGCGTCGCGGCCTCTGTGTCGCTGGTGACCGCCACGCCGCTGCTGCTGGCGGGGTGGAGCCTGATCACGGGTCGTGACCGCCCCAAGCCCGCGCTCTGGGGCGCGCTCGCGCTCGCGGCGGTGGGCGTGGGGTTCATCGCTGGCGCAGACCTCGGCCTGTCTCGCCCTGACGGGGTGAGCCTCGGCAGCGCCGCGTCACAGCGCTCCGCCCTCGTCGGCGACGCGCTGGCGCTGCTCGGCGCGGTGGCCATCGCCGGCTACATGTTGCTGGTGCGCCGGCTCGGACCGCAGCTGCCGGTGCTCGCGTTCATGGGGCTCGCGACGGCGGTGGCGGCCGCCGCGCTGCTCTCGGGCGCCGCGCTGGTCGGGCTCCCGCTGCGGCCGCCGCACGCCCAGGCGTGGTGGGCGCTGCTGGTGGCGGCGGTGGTCCCGCAGCTCGTTGGCCACGGGCTGCTCACCTGGAGCCTGCGCGCTGCCACTCCGACACAGGTGGGCGTGGCGACGGTCGGCGAGCCGGTGGGCGCGTCGCTGCTCGCGTGGTGGATCTTCGCTGAGGTGCCGGGGCCCTGGACCCTGGTGGGGTGCGCGTGCACGAGCTGCGCCGTGCTGATCGCCGCGCGGCTCCGTTGAGGACGCCCGCTACTTCTTCTGCCGCCGCCGCAGCTCACGCGCCAGGCCGTCCATGTAGGCCTTGTGGGCCTTGGGGTGCAGCTCCGCGGTGTACGTGGGGTTCAACCGCAGCCCGAAGCGCAGGTACTTGCGGTCGCCCTCGAGCACGGTGTTCACGGCGCTCGCAGACTTGACCGCGTTGCCGTAGAAGCGGGCGCGGTCCGCCTTCTGCGAGAAGGGGAACCCGTACAGCGCGAGGAAGAGCTTGCGGCACCGGTCCAGCTCCTTGTCGGAGCGCATGACCAGGATGCGCTTGAGCGCCGCGGCCGACTGCTTGTTCTTGTCCGCGTCGGAGACGGCGCGCACGTCGGGGCAGCGATGGGCCGCGCTGACCTCCTCGGCGGTCGCCAGGTGCAGCTCCAAGGGCTCTTGGATGCGCCAGCGCCGCATCTTGAAGCTCAGGTGCGTCGTGGCGAGCCCCTTCATCACACCCTCGGTGGGGATGTCGGCCGAGTAGCGCTGCAGCGCGAAGTGCCCCGGGTAGCCCACGGTCCAAGGCCGACCCGCCACCGCGACCTCGACGTGGGCCTTGACGATCGGGCCGTGCCAGAGCGTGCTCTCGCCCATGCCGACGAACACGTTGACCCCCTCGCGGTCCGTGGTCGGCTCCAGCTCGTAGCGCTGCACCACCTCGACCCGCTTCTTGCCCTTGACCGGGATCTCGAAGCGCCACTGCCGCCCCGGCTTGGGGGCGCCCTCGGCGTGCAGCTTCGGCTTGGCCTCGACCCCAGCGACCGTGGTCTTCAGGTTGTGAAAGTGGCCGGCTGTCGGGCTGGTGCACGTGCGCTTGTCGGAGTTGCAGTGCAGCTCTGGGAGCAGCAGCCCGAGCGTGTAGTCCTTCGCCCCGCGGTTGTGGAGCACGTAGCGGGCCTCCACCTGCCACCGCCCGGTCTTGCTCGGCAGGGCCATGTGCAGGGTCAGCTCGCGCAGCTGCACGGGCGCCTTCTTCTCAGGCACCAGAATCGACGCTTGCCCGCCGTAGGTCGACGCCTGAGCGACGCAAGGAACGAGCAGCACGAGCAGCGGGATGAATCGGGCGGAGCGCGTCAGTCGAGCGAACATGGGGCCTCATGGGTCCGGGAGATGGCGAGCGACGCGAGCGCAGCTGCTGCCGGGCGAGGTCGCGGGTCGGGCGCGTGGGGCGCGGGGGACGCTGGTGCGCACAGGGTGGTAGGCAGAGGCTACCTGTCTCGCCGGCGGAGGCCAGCAATTGGGCCCATAACGCTGCGCATCACGGTGGAATTCATGCGGAGCCGGTCGGTGACGTGTCGGCGCGCGAGGGCGCAGGACAGCAGACCCGTGGCCGTGGTGCGTTGCGCCGCTAAAGCAGGTCTTTGGCGTCGCCCGAGCGCGCCGCAGGCACCACCCGAATCGCGACGCGGACCGTGCGGCGCTCGGGGACCTCGCAGCCGTGCACGGTGCACACCTGAAAGTGCACCACGAAGGGCAGGCGCTGCTCGATGGCCCCCGTGTTGGCGTGCACCGTGAGCGGGATGCCCACGTGGGTCGTGTCCGCGTAGCTCAGCACCGGCTGGCGTTGCTTGGGCAGGTCGACCCGCACCCCCGGCGGATACGCGGCCACGCCGACGTCGAGGTAGGCGCGCGTAGGTGGCTCGACCCACAGCGCGAGCAGACCGGGGTTCGTCTCCGCGTGGGCCGGCAGGTAGAAGCCCGGCTTGACGCGGAGCTCCAGGATCACCGACCCGCGGACGCCGGCCTGGAGCGTCACCAAATCGGGCGCGACCACCTTCACGGCGCTGCGACGCAGGCGCTCCTTGGCGCGCGCGTTGTGGTCGAGGTGGTCGTACGTGGGGCCGCAGCCCTGCACGCCAGCCGCCAAGAGCACAGCGAGCCCCACGACGAGCGGAAGCACCAGGGCGGGCAGCGCCGCAGGCTGACCGTGGCGCGGCCGCTCCCCAGTCGGCGCGTCGCGTCGCTGCGACGCGTGAGGCCGCGCCCCAGGTCGCGCCGGCGCGGCCCGGACAGCTCGGCGGTGGGCCAGCCGTGGCCCCTGAGAACTAGGCGACGATGACACGACACAGCCCTCCACGCGGCCGCTCCTCGGTGACGCTCGGGGACAGGCCAGCGCGATGCCCGAGCGGCGCGCTCACATCTCGAGGTGAGCCGCAACAGACAACAGGGTGCCGCTGCTCGTGTGCCTGCGCGAGAAATCGACGGTCTCGCCGGCAAAGTGAGCCGCGTGGCGCACCGTCAGCCCACCAGGGCCGTGGCGCTGCCGCGTGCGGGGCCTACAGCGCTCGTGCCATGTGGCGATGTGGCACGCCAACCTCGTCGAAGGGCTCGCCCTCCACCGCGTAGCCCAGCCGGCGGTAGAAGCCCACGGCAGCTTGGCGAGCGTGGAGGTGCACACGGGTGACGCCCAGGTCGCGCAGCCGGGACTCCAGGCGACGGACCAGCTCGCGCCCCACGCCGCGCCCCTGTAGGTCTGGCGCGACCGCCATCTGATACAGGCGTCCGTCTGCGGGGGACTCGGGATGAAAGAGCACGCAGCCGACCACGGTGTCGTCCTGGAGGGCGAGCAGGTGAACGCTCTCGTCGTCGAAGTCGAAGCGCACGTCGGCGCGTGTGTAGCCCAGGGGCGCGCGCAGGACGCGGAAGCGAAGGTCGTGCTCCCCCGCCATCAGCGCCGCGTCGGAGGGCTTGGCGAAGCGATAGGTCAGCGTCTCTGCAACCATGGGGCTCCAAGGGCGTGTCGGCGGTCTCGCGTGCCTCGTGAAGGCGTCAGCAGTGTGGGCACGTTCAGGCCAGAGCTGAGGGTGACGGACCTGCGCAAGTTCCGGGCGGTCAGGGCGCGCAGGGCGGCGCGTGGTTGGTCGCTGGGGGGGAGGCAGGCAGGTAACACGGGGTCAGACAGGGAGCGCCGCTCGCAGCCCACATCTGGCCACAGGCCGGCGAAGCCTGCCAGCACGCCGCCAGCGTTGGCGTGGCCGGTGGCGCTCCGGCGGCGCCGGCTGGCTGCCCGGCCGCGTCGACCGCAAACCCGACCTTCGCCACGGTCCACAGGTCGAGCGGTTGCATGGCCTGGGGGCCAAAGGTCGCGGCCAACGTGCCGTTGAGGTGCACGCGCACGCGCGCCTGGGCGACGCCGAAGCCGTGGTCGTTCCAGTAGTGCACGGCGATCTGATAGGGCGCGGCCAGCGGCTCGGGCGAGGGCAGGGCGACCACCTCGGGGCCGGCTCCGTCGGTGTCGTCGCGCAGCAGCGCAGGGTCGTCGTCGGCCTTGGGCGCGGCGGAGCCCCAGGACGGCGCGTCGTTGGCCCAGTAGGTGTCGTGCACCTTGTGGAACCAGGGGTCGCCGGCGCCGTCGCAGTCCAGGTCGGGACCCGCGGCGAGCGGGTGCGCCAGGTGCAGGTCCAGGTCGCTGCCCGCGCCGGCCCCCACGTCGTTCTCGTTCGGGTCGCTCGGCGTGCTCCACACCAGCTCGACGTGCAGCGCGTCTTCGGGCACCGCGGTGACGCTGGCGCAGCTCGGCGTGCACGAGGGGTGGCCAGCGGCGTCGGTCACGGTCAAGCAGAGCGTGTGCACCCCGGCCAGGGCAGCGTGAAAGGTGGTCTTGGCGGTCTGGGTCGACCACGTGCGGCTCGACGGGCCCGTGGCCGTCCAGGTGTAGGACAGCGCCCCTGGCGTCGGCGCGTGCGAGGCGCTCGCGTCCAGATGCACGGTCTGCAAGGGCAGCACGTCGGAGCCCTCCGCGACGTCGAACGCGGCGACTGGGCACAGCGACGACACCGTCTCGGCCGTCACCGGGATCGTCCGGGTGGGGAGGCCGTCGGCCGAGACCTGGACACGGCCCTTGAACGGCCCGGGCTTGTCGGGGCAGAAGCGCACGCGCAGCTTGCGCGCGCCGCCAGAGGCGATGAGCGCGGGCGCGCTGTGGGAGGGCAGGGAGACGCCGCCGCTGCTGGCGTTGGAGAGCGAGGCGGTCAGCCCGTCGCCCTCTGCGACCACCGAGGTCACCGCGAGGACGCCTGAGCCGCAGCTGTGCACGTCGAGGCGTCGCTCGGCGCAGTCGCCGGGCTGGAGCAGGCCGAGCGCGAGCGGCTTGCTGGGCGAGACCATCATGCACGGCGCCGAGTCGTTGCCGATGAGGGCGGCTGACACCGTGGAGTCGTTGCTCCACACGGTCACCTTGGCGTGCTTCTTCGCGGAGTCGCCGGGGGTGAAGCGCACGGGCAGGTGCGCGGTCACGCCGGGCTGCACCACCCAAGGCGTGGCCAGCGGGGACAGGGACCTGAGCCACAGCTTGCTGCCTGGCGCGCGGAACACGAACGCGTCAGAGCCCTCGATGGCGACGCCGTAGATCTCCGCGGGGGCGTCGCCCGTGTTGGCGAGGTCGACCGTGGCGTGAGACGGCGTGGCCTGGCCCTGCCACGGCATCACCACCGTGCTCTGCACCACCGCGAGGTGGGGCGCGCCGGCGAGGGGCCGGGCGTGGCCGACCCACGGTCCCGACGTGAGGGCGGGGTCGCCCGCGACGATGACGCGGACGACAGCCTCCTGCCCGGGCAGGGCATGCTCGGTCCGCGTGAGGTGGATGTCGTGGCGCCGCGCGCCCGGCAGCGAGGCGCTCTCGGGCACCAGCGCGATCTGCTGCGCCGCCGCGCAAGGCAGGTCTTTCGGGCCGCGGGTACACACAAAGCCGGGGGAACCCACGCACGGCTTGCCCTGGCAGCGCTCTTCCACCAGCACAGCGACGACGCGGAGCGCGGCGGCCAGCTCGGGCGGGGCGACGTTGCGGAGGGTGAGGCGAAGCGAGCTCGCTCCCGTGACAGGCAGCGAGAGGGTGGCGCCCGAGGGCAGCGGGGGCCCGTCGGCCCGCACCTCGAGGCGCGCGGTGCAGCTGCCGCCGCTGCCGTTGAGACAGGGCGCGGCACCCGGGCCCACAGCGCCCTGCGCCCGCGTGCGCACACAGGGCGCACCGACGCAGGTGGCCACCGCGCGGCTCGCCGCACGGCGGTGGACCTCGTAGCGATCCTGAATGCTCGCGCGCGCTTGGGTCTGCCCCAGCGAGACGTCACGACTGCACCCGGCCAAGGCCCACAGCGCGCACACGAGCCCGACGCTGAGCCACAGCCCGAGGGGCCGCGCCTCAGTCCAGGTGCGGTGAGGGTGGTGCGGTGGGGGCGTCATGGCATGCACACCTCGGGTCGAAGGGCCTGATAGTACAACATCCTCAGCCTCTGTGTCGGGCCAGCTGGAGGGGCCGCGGTTCGCGGTGCGGCTCCGCCTGCGCGGTCGCGTCGCGAACGCTCGCGGCTGGCCCCCTGTCAGTGGGCCCCGGTCAGTGGGCCCCGGCCAGCGCGGCGCGCACGACGCCGGTCTGGAGGCTCTCGGGGTATCGGCGCCGGAAGTCCCGCCCGGCGCGCTGGGCCTCGGCGAGGCGCCCGGCGCTCGCCAGGGCCACCACCCGCAGCGCGGCGCGCTCTTCCGTCAGCTCGCCCTGCGGGAATCGAGCGCCGTGCACAGCGAGCACACGCAGCGCCGCTGCCGGCTCTTTGCGGCCGAGCGCTGCCCGCGCCTGGCGCACGAGGGCCAGCTCCTGGCGCAGGGTCGACACAGGCGGGGCTTTGTCCACGGGCGGCGCCTGCGCTCGCTTGGCCCGTCGGCGGCGAGGCGCTGCCTTCGCCCGGTGAGGACGCTCGGGGCGCCGGCGATCTGCGTCGGGCTGCTGCGTGTCTGCCACCGCTGGACGCGCCCGCCGGGGCAGCGCCGCGGCTTCGCCAGCCGACGCTGTGGGCCCGTCCTCCCGCGCCAGCGATCCGGTAGCCGGCGCTTCGGGCGCGACCGGGCGAGCTCGGTGCTCGTGAGGCCGGCGCGCGATGTGTCCGTGGGCGCTCTCGATCCCTCGGCGTCCGCCGGAGGCAGCGGGCGCGCTTGCCGCGGAGGCCGATGACACCACGAGCTCCTCGGCTTGTTCCGCCGCGGCAGGGACTTCGCCCCCGGCCAGCTGGGCCACCGTGCCCATCATCAGCGCGCCGATGACCAGCGGGCCGGCCGACCAGAGGCCGATGCCCGGGGGCAGCTGCGGGGAGGGTGGCGCGGGGCGCCTGCGGGTGCCAAAGGCTTCGGTTCCGGTCGCGGGGGCCGCTGCGATGCTGGCCTGCAGCCGCGCCCACACGCGTGCCTGGGTCGCCGCGCTGGGCGCTGGCGCGTCGCGTTCGCTGTCGAGGAGCTCGTCGAGCCACGGATCGGGAGACGGGGGAGCGCTCACGGCGTCACCTCCTTGGGGCCCCGCAAACGCAGGACCTCCGACTTGAACTTCTTGCGCGCCAGGCGCAGGCGCGAATAGAGCGTGTTGAGGGGCGCGTCCACAGCCTCAGCGACCTCGGGCATCGACAGGCCGTCGAGCTCGTGCAGTACGAACACGTCGCGCTGCGGGTCGGGGAGACGGGCGAGGGCCTGGTGGACCAGGGCGCGCGCCTCGGCGGCCTCGGTCAGCGCCTGGGCGTCGAGCTGGTCGTGTGCGCCGGGCTCGTAGTCGAAGCCGAGCTTCACCATGCGGTTGCGGGCCCGGCGGCGCTCCCCTGCGGCGACTCGCCAGGCGATACCCGCAAGCCAGGCGCGGCTCGACCGGGTCGCGTCGAAGGTGTCCCAGCGGCGGTGCGCGATGATGAACACCTCGTGCGCAGCGTCTTCGAGGTCACGCGACTGCACGCCCAGGCGCCGCAGGGTGTGCCACACGTGGCGAAAGTGCGCCTCGTACATGCCCTGCAGGGTCACCGGCGTGCCGTTCATGTCGGTGGCCGGCGCGTCGGGCTCCGCTGCGTCGGGCTCGGCTGCGTCGGGCGCCGGGGCGAGGGGGCTGGCGGGGACAGTGGACATGGCGCGGTCGCTTGCCTGGGTACGAGGGGGACGGGTGGGGCCGTCGGAAGGGTGTTGTGTCCAAAGGAGTGCTTCTGTCACGGGTGCGGGCGCTTTTTTCCTGCGGTGGCGTGGGGCCACCTCACTATCCCGGTGTCCACACCACCCCGAGCCCGACGAGCGCGCCCAGGCCCTCGCGGCGCCACGACGCGGCGCCGTCCACACGCAGCGTGGTCGGGACCAGCGACCACAGAGCCTCTGCCCAGAGCTCGAAGCCCACGTGGCGCCAGAGCGACCAGGTGCCGCTGACCCGGGCGCCGACGTCGCCGTCGACGGTCCACACCGCGGTGTCCGAGGCCAGCCCGACCCCGGCGCTGTGGCGCAGCCCCAGGGCGATGACGGGGCACGCGTCGATCGGCCCAACGCGGACGCAGCCTGCGACAAAGGTCGACAGCTGCGACGAGGTCACGCCTGCCGTCGCGGCCGCTCCGTCGGCGACGGCCGCGACGGGCGCGAAGCCCGGCACCAGCGCGCGCCCCCCAAAGCGCAGGGACCAGCGTCCGCGCCCGCCGGACACCGCCAGGGAGACGCCGCCCGTGGTCGCGGGGGCCAGGGCGAACGCCGACACCCCCGACACGTGCGCGCGCCAGTCTGTGGTCGACACGAGCTCCCTGTCTGGCGCCACGACGGCTGGTGGGGCGACGGGGCCGCGTCGCGGACGTCTCTGGGCCGCCGCGCCTTGTCGCCGCAGCGCGCGGCGCCGCAGACCCGGCAGGGCGAGCGCCTGGTCCAAGGCCACGCACGTCGCGACCGCGGCCGCCTCCAGCAGCGGGCCGGGCGCCCGGGCGCGGAGCAGGCGCGCCCCGAGCACCGCCGCGCCCCACGTGACGTCGACGACGGCCTGGTGCCCCCGCGGCGTGCGCTGCCAGCGCAGGTGCAGCGCCACCGGGGCCACCGCGGCCGCGGGCGCCAGACACGCCCGCAGATGTCGGCTGGTGACCGCCGCGGCGTCCGCTGGCGCTGGCCCGCTGACGCGCACGCGGATACTCCACGTGGGCCCGCTGGCTGCGGCAGACGCCGGCGGCTGTGCTGGTGCCGCGCCGCCCGTGGTGAGCGAGCCGCGGCCCTCAGACGCGCGCGGGACCTGCGCGCGAGCGGGCGCAGGTCCGCTCGCGACGACGAACGCCACCATGAACGCGCCCACGCTCAGCGCCGCCCGGGCATGTCGGCGCGGCGCGGTGGACGCCGTGCATCCCGCCGGCGGGCGACGGGGTGTGGGCTGACGGGGCTGGGTCAGGGCGCGCATGGGGTCGAGCATACGACAGCTGAGGCCACATCTCGCATCGCTCCGTGAAGGCGAGAGCGAGCCGCCGCGTGTCGCGCCACGGACCGCCGGCGCGTTGCGCAAAGCGCGGCGGGCTCCTACGCTCCCTGCACCACCTCATGCCGGTCGCCCGGCGTCGTCCTAGCCGCGTCGCGGCCGGAGGCCCCTATGTCCCACTGCTGTCGCGCTCGTCGACCACGGCATCATCGCAGCCGCGCCGCCTGGGTCGCCCTCGTCGCCGCCCTGTGCATGGCGCCGGGGCTGGCCTTCTCCGACTCCAGCGCCGACGGCTCGCGGGTGGTCGACGACACCAAGATGCCGGACGTCTCCGTGGTCTACAGCAACCTCACCGTCATCCGCTACAACCCGCTGGGGCTGCAGAACCGCTTTCGCATCGGCTGGCGCAAGCGGCTGAGCGACAGCGACTCCGTGCTGCGCAAGAACACCTACTTCATGGCCTCGCTGACCGCCCTGATCACGCCCTCGCTGGAGCGCGTCGGCGTGCGCCTCGAGTTCCAGCCGCTCGCGATCCTCCAGCTCTACGCCGGCGCCGAGTGGGCCTGGTACCTGGGCAACTTCGACTACCTGACCAGCTACAAGGACGCGGCCCAGGACTACTCCGACACCGCGCTGGCAGCCGCGGCGGACCGGGGTGAGAACTACGCTGCGTCGGGGCTCCGCCTGACCGCCGGCGCCATGTTGCAGGCCAAGGTCGGCCCCATCGCGGTCCGCAGCAACACGCGCGCGCACTACCACCGCCTTAACTCACGCGCCTCGGACCCGGTGTGGTTCGACATCTTCGACGACCTGCTCACGCCGCGCCGCGGCCTGTCGTTCATCCAGAACAACGACCTGCTCTTCGTCAAAGGCCGCCTGGTCGCTGGCATCCGCCACACGTGGAGCCGGTCCATGCTCGACGACGACGCGCTCGCCGCGGTGCCCAGCAACCTCTCGCCGCGAGACAGCACGCACCGGGTCGGCCCCTTCGTCGCCTACCGCCTGACCAAAGAGAACAAGTACGCGTCGTCGCGCTTCCGCCGCCCCACGCTGGTGCTGCTGACGCAGTGGTGGGTTCAGCACCCCTGGCGCACCGGCCAGGACACGTCCCAGGCGCTCCCGTGGACCGTGCTGGCGTTCACGTTTGACGGGCAGCTCTCCGGCAGCTAGCACTCGAGCCGCACTCCTACCTCTACGGGGCACGCGATGCGCTTTCTCCACGCCATGGTTCGGGTGCGCGACCTCGACGCCGCGCTCCACTTCTTCTGCGACCTGCTCGGCCTCAAGGAGGTGCGGCGCCGCGAGAGCGAGCGGGGCCGCTTCACCCTGGTGTTCCTGGAGACCGGCGCCGAGGGCGACAACGCGCAGCTGGAGCTGACCTGGAACTGGGACCAGACCGAGCCCTACACGGGCGGCCGGAACTTCGGTCACGTGGCCTTCGCTGTCGACGACATCTACGCCACGTGCGAGCGGCTGCAGGCCGGCGGCGTGACCATCGCCCGCCCGCCGCGTGACGGGTACATGGCCTTTGTGCGCTCGCCGGACAACATCAGCGTGGAGCTGCTGCAGCGGGGCGACAAGCTGGCGCCCGCCGAGCCATGGCTGTCGATGCCCAACACAGGGTCGTGGTAGCGGCTACCGGCCGTCGTCTCTGGCGCCCGCGGAGTGCTGGTCAGGGCCCGACGGGCGTGCGGGGCTCTCTGCCGCCGAACACGCCTGCTTCACTCCTAGCTCGCAGGCTCTGGCAAACCAGGCTCGAGCGGCCTCCGGGCGGGGCTTCAGCGCGCCCTTGGCGCCCACGCGGTACCCGGTCGCGAGGTTGAAGCAGGCGGCGGCGTGGCCGCTCTCACACAGCGACCGCCACAGGTGCATCGCCTCGCGCGGCCGCGCCGGTACGCCGGGGGCGCCGACGAAGAGCAGCAGCGCCAGGCCGCTGCAGCCGTTGGCGTCGCCGAGCTTGCAGGCGCGCTGGTAGTAGATCCCCGCGGCGGAGGCGTCCTTGGCCCGGCCCTGACCTCGAGAGGCGCAGACGGCGAGCTGAACGCACGCGCTCGGCACCTTGGCGTCACACGCGCGCTGCAGGCGCGGCAACGCAGCGCCGTAGTCGCCACGCTTGGCCTCGATGACCCCCACGTTGGCGCACGCGAGCGCGTTGCCCTTGGCGCAGGCGCGCCGAAAGGTCGCCTCTGCCGCCGCTGCGTCCGTGCCGCGTTGGGCGACGCCCAGATCGTTGCAAGCCCGGGCCAGGCCGCCGCGGCAGAGCGCCTGAAAACGGGCCACCGCCTTGGCCGTGGCCACGGGGCCGCCTTCGCCGCGCAGCTCCATGGTCGCCAGCAACAGGCAGCCCATGGGCTGGCCGCCGGTGCAGGCCTCTTGCGCCAGCGCGCGCGCCTTCTTGGCGTCCGCCTTCACGCCGTCGCCGTCCCGCAAGATGCGCGCCAGACGCCAGCACGCGTCCGCCGCCTCGGGCCCCTCGTGGGCGCAGCCCATGGCGTAAAATCGGCTCGCGCGACCCGGGTTCGGCAGGTCGTCGCCGCCGTCTTCGAGCGCGGCGCCGAGGCGCACGCACGCGCCCGCAGACCCCGCCTTGCACTGCGTGTCCAGCGCGGCGGGACGCGCACGCCCACCGCCGCACGCCGCGCAGGCCACCAGGGCCAGGGCGACGGCCCACGTCGCCGCGTTCGTCCGGCGCGACCACCCGAGCGGGCGCGTCTCAGCGGCGGTCGGCTCGACAAGCATCAGCGGCGTTCTCCGGGCAGCGGCGCGCCACGCGACAAAGAGGTGGCGCCGCGTCGACGGGAAGATTGCCCCCTGGCGCGGAGTTCGTACACTGAGGACAGGCCACGGGGTCCTGGCGCGACCTCGGCCTCTCGGGCTCACCACCCGAGGCGGGCATGTGCCCGCACCACCCAGCGAGCGACCTGGCGCGGCACCGGGCGTTCGTGCGGAGGGAAACCGCGATGACCAACTGCCGATGGATAGTAAGGGGGTGATCACGTGTCTAGCTTTAGTACGACCGGTGAGGTGATGCCTCATTAGCGTGACCTGAACGCCCTGGACAGACAGCGTTTGTCTCACTCGCTGTTCCCAAGCGTTCATCGTCAGAGCCTGACGGCCCTGATCGGTCGCCGACCACCAGGTCGACCGCTGATCATTCCCAGGCATCACCGCCCCCGCTTCGGTGCGCCATGGTCTGGCGCGATGCCCCCCAGGGGGCGACCGGAGCGGGGGTTGCCTGTTTTGGCGCTCCCGAATCAGCTCGTGGCCCACCAGCAGCGATGGATGCGGCGGTCGCGGTAGTCCGGCGGCACGGTGCGATCGCTGATCTCCTCGGCCAGCATCCCGGCGAAGGCGTCGTCGTCGAGCTTGAAGCGGCGGGCGTTGGTGGAGAAGACCACGAGCCCGCCCGGCGCCAGCACGTCGCGGATGGTTCGCAGCAACACGCCATGGTCGCGCTGGATGTCGAACACGTCTTGGGTGCGCTTGCTGTTGGAGAAGGTCGGCGGGTCGCAGACCACGAGATCCCACGACTGTCCGCGGTTGCGCGCGTCCACCAGAAAGTCGGGCACGCTCGCTCGCGCAAAGCTGTGGTCGAGCCCGTCGAAGCCGTTGAGCCGCAGGTTGTCCTGCGCCCAGTCCAGGTAGGTCTGGCTGAGATCCACCGTGGTCGTCGTCTCGGCGCCGCCGGCCGCCGCGTAGGCCGAGAAGCTCCCCGTGTAGGCGAAGAGGTTGAGCATGCGCCGGCCCTGCGACGCGTCTCGCACCATGGCGCGCGTCTGTCGGTGGTCGAGGAAGAGCCCGGTGTCAAGGTAGTCCTTCAAGTTGACCAGGAACTGTAGCCCCCCCTCCGCCACGGCGAAGCGGCGGTCAGCGGCGCGAAATCGAGGGCCGCGCTTGGTGTACTGCTCGGTCCCGCGCTGACGGCGCCGGTCCTTCAGGTGCACGTGCTTGGGATCACAGCCCAGCGCCTCGCCCACGTGGGTCACCAGCCACGCCGCCAGCGCCGCGGCCGCCTCCGGATCGTCCTGGTCCCGCTTCCGCGACCACGCCGCGGCGTGCAGCTGCCCTTCGTACCAGTCCAGCGTCAGCGGCAGCTCCGGGATGTCCCGGTCGTAGAGCCGGTAGCACGTCACCCCGGTCTTGCGGCGCCAGGCCGCCAGCTTGCGGCTGTTCTTCCGCACGCGGTTGACCAGCATCTCGCCCAGCGCGTCCCGTCGCGCCGCCTGGTCCGCGCCGCCGCTCACTTGAGCACCACGCCCGTGCGCAGCTCGAGCCCGAGCTTGCCCAGGTCCTTGAGCACGCGGACCACCTTGCGTCCGTTGGCGACCTTGCTCTCGCCGGCCCGCCGCGGGCGAATGTGCATGGTGGCGGCGCCGTCTTGCACCCCCGCGCGGATCACCCGAATCGGCAGTTCGAAGTTGAGGAAGAAGGTGTCGCTTCGCATCGGAACATCTTGCATGTGTTTCCGTTTTAGCAGGTACACGCCGTCCAGCTTTCGCGACACACCGGTGGCCAGCCACATCACCACACGAAGTCCACGTGAGAGCGCCTTTCTCTTGAGATTGTCAGCCTCTTTGAATCGATGTGGAAAGTGACACGTGACAAACTCGATGGCGCGGTTCCGCTCGACCACGTCCATCAGGTTGCGGATGCCCTCCGGCGGCACCTGTCCGTCGGCCGGCAGCAGCGAGACCCACTCCTTGCGGGCCACGGCGAAGCCGGCCTTCAGCGCGCCACCGATGCCCCGGTTCGGGCTGTAGGACACCACCTGCACATGGTCAGGATCGCGCGCCTCGACCACGCGGGCGGCGTCTGCGGTGCCGTCCGATGAGCCGTCGTCGACCAGGATCAGCTCATAGTCGTCCGTGTGGTCGCGCAGGAAGGCCAGGGCCTCGTCCATGCACGGCCCGACGTTCTCGGCCTCGTTGTAGGCGAACATCACGACGCTCAGGCTCCAGCGCATCCGGGGCTCCAGGGTGTGGGGGCGCTGGCGTGGTCGAGAGGCGTCCGGCGAGCGCGACGCACGCAGTGTGGCCGGTCGGGTCCAGGTCGTCCACGGGCCGGACGCGTCATCGCGCGTCGTCGCCCTGTCGTCGCCGTGTCGTCGCCCCGTCGTCAGCGGACGAAGGGCGCCACGTGCATCCGCCGGCGCACGGCGTTGAGGCCCCGAAAGACCCGGTCGTTGGCGATGAGACGCCGCTCCAAGGCCATCTTTCCGGGGAAGTCGAGCAGCAGCAGCGCCACCACCAGCGTCAGCAGGCCCTGGCCGGGGAGCACCAGCATCGCCAGCCCAGCGAGGAGCAGCAGCACCCCGACGACGTTGCGGGTCACGGCGGTGGCCAGCTGGGTCGGCGACCTTCGCAAGGGCGCACGCTCCCCCTCGGAGACGTCATCGCCCCCGCCTTCGGTCTCGTCGCTCGGCCGGCGGAAGTGGTCCGCGGGCAGACGCGCAAGCAGCCAGGGCAAGCCGAACACCGACGCCGCCAACATCAACACCGACGCGACGCCCAGGCCCCCCAGCACCGCGGGCGAGAGCAGCCACGCGAGCGCGCTGGACAGGGGCTCGGGCAGGGACAGGACCCAGGCCGGCGTGGCGAGCAACGCGAGGTCCATGGCAGCTCCCGAGGGCTACTGCAGCACCATGCCGCCAGGGTAGCCGTACGCGGTGGCGCTGCCGTAGCCGTACACGCTCAGGCTGAACGTCACCTCGGCTTCGAAGCGCTGCTGCCCCGGGTTCACCTTGACCCAGGCCAGCTCCCACGTGCCGTCGCCCACGGGCTTGAACAACGTCGCGGCCAGCGCTGTTCCGTTGTGCTTCACCTCGACCCCCTTGGGCCGCACCACGCTGACCCAGTTCTTGGTGTAGCCGATGGGCGTGAGGATGAAGTAGTCGTTGCGCAGGTGCTCCACCGAGGGGTGCACGATCATCGTCGGATCGCCGGTGAAGTCGTCGGTCTGCTGCTGGCTGACCAGGAACTGCGCGACCTGCACGGGTCCGTTGGTCTCCAAGAGAAAGCTCTGGGTCGTGAACACCTTGACCGACTGGCCAGGTCCCAAGGTGATCCCGTCGATGCCCTTGATGCTGGGCGTCGTCTTGAGCGTGGTCCCCGGGAGGTGCGCCATGACCAGCCACTGATCGGGCTCGACGCCGCGGGGCGCGGTCTTGGGCAGCACGAACTTCTTGCCCCAGGCCTTGACCGGCAGCAGCTGCTCTTCGATGTGCTCTGCGCAGCAGGAGTCGTAGTCGCTGCTTTGGGTGTAGCCGATCACCGCCTCCTCATGCCCGCCCCATGCGGCCACCGGCTTGGTCGCGACGATGTGGCTGCCCGTGAGGTCAGCGATGCCAAAGAGCCCCTCACTCTTGCCCTCGAGGCTGAGCACCTCGTACTGCTTGAGCTTGAAGCTCACGGTCTGGGCCTTCTTGATCGGCAGGCCGGTCTGCGGCGCCTTCTCCACGTAGCCCTTGCCGGAGAGCGTCACGGTCACCGTGGTCTCCCCAGGCATCACCGCCGCGACGGTGAAGTAGCCGTTCTGCGTCGGCAGATCGAGCAGCGTCGCCGGTCCGGGCAGCTCGATGTGCGGCGTGCTGCCCAGGGTCACGGCGTAGTACTCCTTGCCCAGCGCGTTGTGCGGGATCAGCAGCGAGCCGTCGTTGGAGTAGGCCTTCTCGGCGTTGAAGGGGTTGAACTGGTAGGCGACCACCGGCTGGTCGGTGGTGAAGTGGATCGCCTTGGCCGCGATCATGTTCCCGTCCACGTTCATGACCGGCATCTTGAACTCACGGGACTTGCCGGCCGGCACCACGTTGTCTGCGAAGTTCACGCTGTAAGGGGCGGGCAGGTCCCAGGTCACGACCGCGTCGAAGATGCCCGGGTTGGCCACCACCACGCTGTGCGGCGTGTCTTGCGGCGTGCTGCCGCCGAAGATGAGCCCCGACTTGTCGTTGGCGTTGTCGAGGTCGACGCTCCAGTACTCGCAGCCGACGTTGCTCGCCACCTTGAGGTTGGTCTCGCAGAGGCTGACGCAGGTCCCGCCGAGGCAGTAGGCGCCGGTCTTGCAGTCCTTGGTCTCCTGCCAGCCCGAGCCGTCGAGCTTGCACTGCCGCACCTTGGTCTGGCCGACACACTCGATGGTCCCCGGGGCGCACTCGGTCTTCGTGCACACGCCCTCGATGCACAGCTCGCCGGTCGCGCACGGGATCGGCAGCCAGCCCTTGCCGTCGTCGCTGCACACCTTGCGCTCGGTGATGCCGATGCAGCCGTTGACCTTCTTGGGCTCGCACGCGCCGGGCTCTGCGCAGTAGCCCTGGATGCACGTGGTGGCCGCGCCGCACTGGTCGTTGAGCTCCCAAGCGCCGTCCTTGCAGATCTTGGCGACGTTCGGGTTCAGACAGCCCAGCTCTCCCTCCGTGCACGGGCCGGCCTTGGTGTCGGCGACGTCGCTGACGGTGTCGGTTGCGGCCACGTCACCCGGGTCGGCGGCGTCCTGGTCGCTGCCCGCGTCGGCGCTGCCGGAACCCTCGTCGGGGCTGCTGCAGGCGCTGGCCAACGCGGCGATGAGGAGCGCGGCGACCAGCGGCCGGTGGGCGGTCGCAGTGGCGGCAAGGTTGGTCAGGGTCATGGGGGGCTCCAGCGCGGGCAAGAAAGGGGGCGCTCGGCTAGGAGCCGGGCAGGGCGACGTGACCGAGTGGGTGCCCGGTGATCCCGACGCCAACACGCATCACACCGCGCTTGTCGGCACCGGTGAAGGGCGGGACGGCCAGCAGCGCGACGAAGAGCTCCTTGTCGCCGAAGGCCGGCGTACCAAAGAGCACGTTGGCGAACACGCGGTCGGTGGCGCGCAAGAAAGGCAGCAGCTTCGTCCCGCCGGCCGGGAGCACCTCGACGACCGACTCGGTGAGCTTGAAGTTCTCGACCCGGTCGATGCAGACGTACAGGTTGCCCTCACTGTCGAAGGCGAGCCCGTCGGCGAAGAGCCCGACCTCGGTCGCCAGGGCGGTGCGCGCGCCGAAGGCCCCGTCGTCGAGGGCGATCTTGAACAGGCCGGCGACGTTCTTGTCGATGGCGACCTTGGCCGAGTGGTTGCACAGCAGCCCGGTGTTCTCGGTGGTGACGACCACCGCGTCTCCCTCGGGGCTCAGCGCGACCCCGTTCGGGCCGCCCTCCGTGGCGAGGTCGAATCCGTGGCGGGCCTTGACCTCGCCGGTCTTGCCGTCGATCCACAGCAGCCGACCCAGGCAGGGGTCGCTCATGATCATGTCGCCTGAGGGCAGCACCGCCAGGTGGTTCGGGGCGCCGAGCGGCGCGCCCTGGTCCTCGGTCACCACCGTGGTCACGACCCCGGCCGGGTCCATGCGCCGCAGCGACCGCCCCTTGGAGTCGCAGATCCACAGGGCGCCGTCGTCGGCAAAGGCGACCCCGAGCGGCGCGTCGAGCGGGTCGCCGGTCGTCTTCATCAGCGTCGTTTTCCCCTTGGGGTCCAGGCGCGCGATCCCCCCAGGAACCCCGAGAAAGAGCGCACCGCCGGTCGGGCTGAAGGCGAGGTCTTCGGTGCTGCCCTCGACCTTCGCCGCGGTGAGCACGGCGTGCACGTCGCCAAAGGGCTGCGCCTCCAGCGGCGTGTCGCGGGTGGCGTGGACCTGCGCGAAGGCGCCCGTGTCGGCGGACACGTCGGCCGACGCCTCGACGGACGCGTCGACGTCTTCGACCGTGGCCTGCACCTGCTGCGCCACGGGCGCCGGACCGAGGGTCCACGCCACAGACTGGGTGCCGCCCTCGTCAAAGGTCAGCTTGGACTCGGCCAGGCTCCCCCCGCCCTTGCGAACGCGGAGGGTGACCACGGTGCCGGGCGACGCGCCGGTGACCCGGACCTCGAGAGCGACCTCGCTGCCCGCAGGGGCGCTCTCGACGCCGCCCGCCACGGCTACGGTGACCTTGCCGACCCCACCGGACACGCCGTCGCAGCCGCTGGCACACGCGAGCAAGACGACGAACAAGAGCGTGACGCGCGACATGGGGCCTCCGGAGCGCGCGGAGGGTAGCGGTCCCGCGTGGTTGCCTCAATGCCGGGGTGTGGCACGCCGCTCCGGGCACGATTCCTGTTGACCGCTCGCCCACGCGACGAGGATGCTGCGCGGCATGACTGCGCGCCGCTCCCCAGCCCTCAGCCACCTCTCCGCGCTCCAGCGACGCGCGCTGGCCACCGCCCTCGTCTGCCTCGCGAGCGCGTGTGCGCCCCCAGCCGCGCCCGCGCAGCGCCCGCAGGTCCCAGGGCAGCGCGCGCCCCGCGGCGCGGCGCAGCAGCCCACCGCGCCAGCCGCCCTCCCGCCGCTGACCCAGCCCCAGCGGGCCGTCGTGGCGCGCACGCGCGTGCCGGCGTTGCTGCCGCGCCAACACATCCAGCGCGCCGTGCTCACCGGCGAGCCGACCTGGTTCGCGGCGCACATCCCCTTTGAAGACGTGGTGATCACCCTCGAGGGCAACCTCACCGCCGTCGAGGCGCCCGAGATCGCTGCCGCGTGGGGCCGTTATCCGGTCGGGACCCGGGCGGCGCCGCGCATCGCCCACAACGAGCTGGTCATCGAGGCGGCGTGGCTGGACGCCGGCATCGCCTGGAGCCTGGAGGTGTCCTGTCAGCAGCCCGACACCAACCCCCGCTGTGTGCACGACGGCTTTGTGCGCGCCATGGTGGCGGACCTGGTGCGGGTCCACCCATGAGCTGGCGAGCCCAAACCCTGCGGGGCACCCGCGGCGCGCGCCCACTCGCGGCGTGCGTCGGTCTGCTCCTGACCCTCGCCAGCGCACACGGGTCAGCGTTCACCTACCAACCGCACGGCACGTTGAAGCCCGGCAGCGGCACCGGCCAGAAGTCGACCAAAGACTACGTCCCCGGCATGCGCTTCCCCATGCTCAAGGCGCCCGCCTACGCCAACAGCCAAGTCTACATGAACGGCGGCAGCCAAGGCGGCGGCGGCGGCCAGTGCGACAAGGTCAACTACAGCTACCCGTGGTGGGACAACTACTGCGAGAAGCGCTCGTGGACCATGCCGCTCTGCCCCTCGGGCAAGGGGCACCAGGGCCAGGACATCCGGCCGGGCAGCTGCAAGTTCAACACGCACTGGGTGGTGGCGACCGAGGCCGGGACCATCACGTCCATCGGCACGTACGTCGTCTACGAGAAGTCTGTCACCGGCGTGACCCACCGGTACATGCACATGAAGATGAACGCCCTGGCCGTGAAGGTGGGGCAGAAGGTCGCCAAGGGGCAGAAGCTGGGCCTGGTGGACAACGACTTCGGCGGCACGCCCACCTCGCTGCACCTGCACTACGACCGCAGGATGTACGTGTCGGGCGTGGGCACGGTGTACGTGCCCACCTACGCGTCGCTCGTCAACAGCTACAAGGTCCTCATCGGGGGCGGGTGCGACGCCACCGCCTGTAGCGCGAAGAGCGGCTGCGGCAGCTGGGGCGCGTGCGGCGGCTTCACCAGCGTGTGTGACACCACCGGCTCCCGGAAGCGCTCGTGCACCACGTACGCGTGTGTCGGCGGCAGCTGCAAGGCGACGTCGAAGACCGAGACCCAGGCCTGCTCCAGGGTCACCGACGGCAAGGCGGTGTCCGGGTGGAGCGGCTGGTCGACCTGCGCTCCGCAGGGCGGCGTGTGCACGGTGACCGGCAGCCAGAAGCGCACCCGGAGCGTGTGCCAGGGCGGCAGTCCGAAGACCCAGAGCGCCACCCAGGCCTGCGCGGTGAAGTCCGACGGCAAGGTGGTGCAGGGCTGGTCGGCATGGAGCGCGTGCGGCGGCTTCGAGAGCACCTGTGACGAGGGCGGCACCCGCAGCCGCAGCCGCTCCGTGTGCAAGGCCGGCGCGGCGGTGCCGCAGACCGCCAAGGAGCCGTGCACCGAGAGCAAGGACGGCGTCGCGGTGAGCGCCTGGGGTCCGTGGGGGCCGTGCGCAGGCTTCGCCGGCCCGTGCGACGGCCAGGGCGTGCGCAAGCGCAGCCGCTTGGTGTGCGCGGCCGGCGCGTCCAAGCCCGAGGTGGCGACGCAGCCCTGTCAGGTGGACCGCGAGGGGGTCGCGCTGACGCCCTGGGGGCCGTGGACGGCGTGCGTGCCGGACTCGAAACCCTGCGCGCCGAGCGGGACCCGCCGGCGGACGCGGCAGGTGTGCGCGGCTGGCGCGCCCAAGGTCGACGCTCAGCTCGAGAGCTGCGTGCCCGCGTGCGCCGGCGGGCTCGGCGGCGACGCGTCCAGCGACGCTGGCGGCGTGGTGTCCGGCGACGCTCGTGGCGCTGACGGGGACGTGGTCGCAGGGCTGGCTCCTCGCTCTCCAAGCGGCGGTTGCAGCGCCGCGTTCGCGCGCGGTGGGGTCATCCGCGGCACCGCCACCGCGGCCGGTGGGGCGCGGCGCTCAGGCTCCGGCCCGGGGCCCTGGTGGATCCTGGTGGCCACCGTGGGCGTGGTGTGGGCGACCCGGCGGGTGACGTGACCTGACCCAGGCGCCGCGCTACGCTCGCGCTCCCTCACGGCCACGGACCCAGCGCGTGACGCAGCTCCTCCTCGCTTCAGTGCGCCCCATGCCGCGGTCGGCGGTGACGGGCCGTCGCGCCAGTCTGCTGCTCCCCGCTGCGGTGGTCGCGCTCGTGCTCGCGCCCGGCCCTGCGTCCGCCGGCGGAGGCGGCCCGGCGCCTGCTGGCGCCGCGACAGCGGCTGGCGTCGCGTCGGCGGCCCCCGCACCCACGGCGCGCCCGCTGCCGCGCCCGGCGACGCCGACTGTGGTCGGGTTGGCCGCGCGTGCCCTCGGCCTGCCGGCCCCGGCCACCGCCGCGCTGCCCCGGGCGGCCACACCGGCGCGCGCTGCCCCACCCACAGGCTCCGACTCCGACAAGCGTCGCCAGACCGAGCGCGCTGCGCTGGATCTCGAGGCCCGTCTGGCGGCCGACGCCCAAGCTGAGGCGTCCAGAGCAGCGGCGGCCGCGGCCGAGGCCCACAAGCGCGCGCTGAAGGCCGCGCGCGAGGCGCGCGACGCCCACGAGCGTGCGCTGGCCACCGAGCGCGCCCGCATCGAGAAGGCCAAGCTCGAGATCGCCAACGCCAAGCGAACCCAGGCCGCGGCGCGCGAGGCGGCGTCGACGCTGGCCCGCAAGCGCTACGAGCGCGTCGAGGGGCTGGCGGGCCGCGCCAAGGCAGCCGCGGGCAACCCGTCCAAGGCCGACGCGCTCTACCTCGAGCTGGTCAAGGTGCTCGAGGCGGAGCGCCTGGTCTTCGTCCGCGACCTGAACGCCATGAGCGCCCCGCAGTCCGACTTCGCGCCGACCGCCACCGAGAACGCGGCGCCGGCGCTGGCCGACGTGCCAGAGCCGCGCCGCCGTGAACTCGAGGTGGAGCTGGCCAAGGTGCGGGCCACACGGGGCAACGTCGTGGCCGACGAGCGCCGCCAGCGGCTCGCGGCGTGCGCGGCCACGGCGGGCTTCGTCCGCAGGCTCAACGACCTCCGCACGGGCCTCATCGACCACCTCTCTCCCGCGGCCCGCAGCGAGCTCTTCGGCCTCACCTCGGCCGGCCTGGCGCAGTTCCGCCGCGAGCTGCGCCACCTGCAGCTCCTCGCCCGGTGGTACCCGACCTCGCGCCTGTCGGTCGTGCGCGTGCCCCACAGCATCGACGAGCTGATCCTCAAGTTCTCCGCGTTGACCATGAGCCTGCTCAAGGGGCTGCTGGTCTTCTTGATCTGGTGGCTGAGCCGTCGTCGCTGGCGGGGCTGGGTCGCCGAGCTGCGCAAGCTGCTGCAGGGCAGGACCGCGCGCAGCCTGGTGTGGCGGGTCACCGACGGGCTGCTTCAGCTGACGCTGCTCCTGGGCAAGGAGATCGGCTGGCTGCTCGCCGTGGTCATCGCCTTCACCTGGGTGCTCGACGCCACCCTCGCGACCGAGCTGCACCTCATCTACGAGCTCCTGCTCATCTGGGCGATCTACCGGCTTGTGCTGGCAGCGACCCACCGCTTCTTCACCTCCGCCGCGCGTCTGCGACTGAAGACCCGCCATGTAGAGGTGTCCGAGCAGCTCAGCGCCCGAATTCTGGCGTCCGTGCGGCTGGTCTCGCGCTACGGCTTCAGCGTGTGGGCGCTGCTCTCGCTGGCCGAGCACACCGTGGGCCCGGGCTATCTCTACCTGCTCGTGGTGCGCTTCTCGTGGGTCGGCGCGCTCCCGATCGCGTTCCTGCTCGTCCAGCGCTGGCAGGCCGACATCAGCGAAGCCTACCTGCGGGCCTATCCGAGCGGCGGCCTCGCTTCGCTGGTCGAGCGCACGCAGAACAAGCCCGTCGGCCTCATCGTGGCCTTCGCCGCCTTTGCCTATGTCGCCCTGCGAGGCGTGGCGCTGTGGGCGGGCGACGTGGCCATGAGCTTCGACGAGACGCGCCGCGTCCTGGCGTATCTCTTTCGCCGGGAGCTGGAGCGGCGCGCGGAGCAGCTGCACGTCGCCGAGCCGGTCGTCGCGCTGCCGGGGACCGTGCAGGCGGCCTTTGCCGACGATCCCGCTGGCGCCGACGACCTGGTGGAGACGCTGCCGCAGCTGGACGTGGTCTCCGCCGCGCTGGACGCCTGGGTGGCCGGTGGTCCCGCCAAGGCCGTGCTGGTGACCGGCGCGTGGGGCAGCGGGAAGACGACGTGGCTCCACGCCCTGGCGCGCTACGTCTTGGCGACCCATGTCGACCAGGTCGAGCTGCTGGACCTGCGCGTCGACGACCGGCCCCGGGACGCGCTCGCGGCGGTGCGGTGGTTTGGCCAGCACATGGGGCACGCGGACTGCCAGAGCTCGACCGAGCTAATCGACGCGCTGCTCGCCGGCCCGCGCCGGGTGGTCATCGTCGACGACGTCGGACACCTGGTGCTGCGGGCCATGGGCGGGACGACGCCCTGGGTGGCGCTGAGCGATCTCATCGGCGCGACCCGCGGCCACATCTTCTGGGTGGTGGCCTCGTCTCGCCACGCGGCCTACCTGGCCGAGAAGCTGCTGCCTGGGCGTGACACCTACGACCTGGCGGTCAAGCTGCCCCGCTGGACCGAGGAGCAGATCGGCAGCCTCATCGGGCAGCGCATGGAGAGCTGTGGGGCCGAGGCCGACTTCGACGACCTGTGGGTGACCCTCGACGACGGTCAGGACCGGCTGCTCGAGGACATGCGGGCCGGCGAGCGCTTCATCCGGCTGCTCTGGGACCACAGCGACGGCAACCCGCGGGACGCGCTCTATTTCTGGCTCCGCAGCCTGGTGCCCGACGGCGGTGACCGGGTCCGGGTCCATCTCTTCCACGCGCACACGGCAGACGAGCTGGAGCACCTGCGCACGCTCTCGCGCTTCACGCTGCAGGCGGTGTTGGTCCACAACGGGCTCTCTGCCGCCGAGGTGGCGCGGGTGCTCTACGACGACGTGACCGAGGTCCGGACCACGCTGCGCTGGCTGACAGAGCAGGGCATCATCGAACCCGCGGGCGAGCGTTGGCGGGTGGCGCCGGCCTGGTACCGCGCCGCTGTCCGCTACCTGCGGCGCAAGCACTTGCTCCCTGGCGAGTGACGGAAGAGCAGCGCGGCCGAGGTCGCCCGCAGGCTGGGTCGCGCCGCGGCTCAGGACGACGGGGTCGCACAGGCGCCGGCCAAACACCGAGAGGAGGTGCGCATGAACGGCGACGACGCAAGCAACATCCTCCAGTTCATCCGCTTCTCGGGCGTGCCCGCGGCGGTGCTCGTCGTGGGCGCGATGTGGTTCGTCGCGGGGCTGGTCGGTCGCTTCGTCGACCAGCTGGGCGACCGCTTCACCCAGTGGCGCTTGCTGATTCAGCAGGTCGGCACGCTCATCCGCTTCGGCCTCTACATCTTCGCCATCGCCGCGGCGGGGGCCCTCGCGCTCCGGCTCAGCGATCAGGCCATGCTCGCGCTCAGCGGCACCATCGCCTTCACCGCAGGCTTCGCGTTCAAGGACCTGGGCGCGTCGGTGCTCGCTGGCATCACGATCTTGCTCGACCGCCCCTTTCAGGTCGGCGACCGCGTCAGCTTTGGCGGCTACTACGGCGAGATCTCGGCCATCGGGCTGCGCTCTGTGCGCCTGGTCACCCTCGACGACAACCTCGTCACCATCCCGAACAACAAGTTCCTCACCGAGGCGGTGTCCTGCGGCAACGCCGGCGCGCTCGACATGCTGATCCAGATGGACTTCTTCATCGGCGTGGACCAGGACGTCACCGCGGCCCGGCGCATCATCGCCGACGCCATCACCTCCAGCCGCTACGCCTTCCTCGACAAGCCCTGGGCGGTGCTGGTGAACCAGGTCGTCCACGAGGGCTATTTCGCCGTGCGCATGCGCGCCAAGGTCTACGTGCTCGACCTGCACTTCGAGAAGGCGCTCGAGTCCGACGTGACCCTGCGTGTGCTCGACGGGCTGCGAGCCGCGGGCGTGCGCCCTCCAGCGATGCTCGTGCGCAGCATGAACGGTGAAGAGGTGGCGACCGACGCGCTGCCCATGCACGAGATCGCCGCCCGGGTGAAGCCGTCGTGAGCGGATGCGGACCCGGGTCCGGCGACGACCCACGCCCTCCCCACCCCCTCGACCTCGCCCTGACCTGGCGGCGCTTTCAGGAGGTGGCCCTGGCGCAGCTGCTCAGCGCGGCCATGCGGGGAGATCAGCGGCTGCAGCTGGTGGCGCCGCCGGGGTCCGGCAAGACGCTCATGGGCCTCTACGTGGCCTTTCAGCTCGGGCGCCCCGTCGTGGTGTTGTGCAACACGCGCGCCATCGTCGCCCAGTGGCGCGCCGCGTTCCTGCGCTTCGGCATCTCGGAGCGGCCAGACTTCGACGACCTGACGGACCTGGTGGCCACCGACCTGCCGCGCGCCGACGAGCGCATGCCCTTGCTCACCGTGACGACCTACCAGGCGTTCACACGGCAACGCCCGGCCAAGCTGGCCCGGGGTGAGGACGTCAGCGAGCGCCTGGCGCCCACCGTGCTCGCACAACACGATCGCTATGGTCGCTCAGGGCCCTTGCTGGTGCTCGACGAGTGCCACCACCTGCGGGCGTGGTGGGGCGACGTGCTGGCGGACTTCGTTGCCCGGTGGCCGGACTCCGCTGTGCTCGGGTTGACCGCGACGCCACCGGTGGACGCGCCAGCCGACGAGCGCAGGCGCTTCGAGAAGCTGGTCACCGACGTGACCCATGAGATCCCCCTGGTGGGCGCCGTGCGTGAGGGGCTGCTGGTGCCCTTTCGCGACCTGGCCGTCTTCGTCCGGCCGGGCGAGGAGGAGGCCCAGGCGCTCGCGGGCTGCGAGGCCGGCCTGCAGGCCTGGCTCGAAGAGGCGCGCGAGGGCGTCGGTGACGCAACCCAACGGCCCGGCCACGCGGACGCCTGGGTCCCTGGGCTGCTGCACCACGTGCGCGAGCGCTGCGTGCGTCCGGGGCGGCGCACGCTGACCTGCACCGACTTCCTGGAGCTCATCGACCGGGACGCGGACTTCGCCATCGCCTTGGTGCGCTACCTCCACGCGTGTGGCGAGTCGTGGCCCGCGGAGGTCTATCCGATGCCCGAGATGGCCTTTCCGCTGACGCGCGCCGACGTGCTCGCCGTGGTGGACGACTACCTCGTGGCGGTGCTGGTCGACGCCGCGTCGCGGCACGCCAAGGCGCGCGTCGAGTCACTGCGGGCGGCGCTGAAGCCGCTCAACGTCCGGGTGCGCACAGACGGGCTGCGCGGGCAGGGGGACGGCGTCGAGGACGTGTTCGGGCGCGCCCGGGCGCGCTTTGTCGCGGCCAGCCGGATCTTGCGGCGCGAGTGGGCGCTCCTGGGCACCGACGTGTGTGCGGCCGTCATCTGTGACTTCGAACGCACGGCCCTGGGTGGCCAGCGAGTCGAAGACACCGCCGGCTTCGTCCCCGGGGCCATCGGCGCGTTTCGCGCTGTGGCGGCTGATCCCGAGCTGCAAGAGCTCTTGCCGATGCTCGCCACGGGCAGCGAGCGCTGGCTGCCCGCGGCCCTGGTGCCCGCGTTGTCTGAGCGGCTGGGCGCGCTGAGCGTGGGCCTGGTGCAGTCGCCTCTCGACCCGGCCACGGTCGGGACGACCCGGCAGACCTTTGTGCAGGTGCGCCTGCCGGGACACGAGGGCAAGCTGCTCGGCGCCATGACCGGGCTGCTGGAGCGCGATCACAGCCACTGCGTCGTCGGCACGCGCGCGCTGCTCGGCGAGGGCTGGGACTGCACCACGCTCAACACGCTCGTGGATCTCACGTCGAGCCGCAGCCACGTCGCGGTCAACCAGCTGCGCGGTCGCGTGCTGCGCCAGGACCCCGAGCGCCCGGAGAAGGTCGCCCACATCTGGGACGTGGTCGCGGTGCCCAACCTCGCTGGCGGCGCCGGCGCGGCCAACGTCAGCTTCGCCATGGCTGACCTGGAGCGCTTCGCTCAGAAACACGCGCGCTTCTACGCGCCGGCCGAAGACGCGACCCTGGAGCGCGGGGCAGGGCATGTCCACCCAGCGCTGCGGGGCGCGCCCCAGCGCTGGCTCCCGCACATCGACGCTGTCGGCGCGGACCTGTGGCGCTCCGCCGAACAACGGGCGGCGGTGAGCCGCGCCGCGCTGCGCAAGCGCTGGCGGCTCGGCGAGCCGCTACAGGAGCGGGAGCGCTGCGAGGTCGCGGTGGAGATGCCGCCCGCGACGGACAGCGCCGAGCAGCCGGACGCGGGCGGCGCCGCTCGCGTGGCGGCGCTGGCGACGACGCCGCTGGTGGGCGAGGCGTCGGACGCGTGGCGCCTGGCCTGGACGCTGAACGAGGCGCGTCGAGACGCCCGGACGCGCTGGTGGGGCACGTCGACGGCGCTCGTCGGCTGTGGCGTCGCGCTCGGGGCGCTGGCCTCGCCGGTGGCCGGGGTCGCTGTGGGCGTCGTCGGGCTGGCGGTCGCGGCGGTCCACGCGTCGCGGCTCCGCGCCGCGGCCACGGCGCTGCAGCGCATCCGCACCGACCTCAGCGAGGCTGAGCGGACCCGCCGCGTCTTGCGCGTGTTGCTGCGCGCGCTGGCCAAAGCGTCGAAGAAGACCCAGGACGTCGACGTCGGCCTGGACGTTCGAGACGACGGCGACATCTGTGTGCAGCTCGCCGGCAGCGACGCCCGTGCACGGGAGCGCGTCGCCAGCGCGGTCGACCAGGCGCTGCGCGGCTGCCCTGCGCCCCACTACGCCGTGGAGGTCTTCTCCCCCCGCACCCCGGTCCTGGGGCTGCTCTCACCGACCCCGGACGTGGGACCCGCCACCGCAGAGGCCATCGCAGATACCGTCGCGGACGCGGCCGCAGACGCCACGGCGGTGCCGCCTGGCTTCGTCGCCGTCGGCTGGGTCCCCGTGCCCGCTGCCCTCGGCATCTCACGGCGGGTCGCCGAGGCCTGGGCCGAGGCCTGGCGGTCCGAGCTCGGGCCATGTCGTCTGGTGGCGGTGCGCAAGTCGCGCGCCACCGACGCGCTACCGTGGCGCGACCCGGCCACCCTGCGCTGGCTCCGCGCCACGCAGCGGCGTGGCGACGCGCGCCTCGTGCTGGAGTAGCATCGCCGACGTGCGCCGCGGCGCCGCGACGAACCCACGCGGCGGCGTTGGCCCTGCACCCCGGAGCCCCCCCTGCGACTCTTGCTCAACATCCTGTGGATCGTGCTCGGCGGCGGCATCGCCGTCTGCCTGGAGTACGTCATCGGCGGGCTCCTGCTCTGCCTGACCATCGTCGGCATCCCCTTCGGGCTGCAGTGCATGAAGCTGGGCCAGCTCGCGCTGCTGCCCTTCGGTCATCACGCGGAGCGCGATCCTGCGGCGGTGACCTCGGGCTGCCTGGGGCTCGGCCTCAACGTGCTCTGGGTGGTCGTCGCCGGGGTCTGGATCTTCCTCAGTCACCTCGCGCTGGCGCTGACCCTGGCGCTGACCGTCATCGGCATCCCCTTTGCGATTCAACATGTGAAGTTGGCTGCGCTGGCGCTCGCGCCCTTCGGCCGCAAGGTGGTGGTGAGCCCATGAGCGACGTCGAGCTGCGCCGCGGCGCCCAGGTGACGCTCGCCATCACCTCTGTGGCGTTGGACGGGCGCGGGGTCGGCGAGCTCGCCGGTCGGCCAGTCCACGTGACCGGAGCGCTGCCGCCGGAGCGTGTCATCGCGCGCATCGACGCCGTCGACCGGCAGGGCGGGCGGGTGCACGCCACGTCGCAGCGCCTGCTGCCGGGGCCGGGGTCGCGGCGCCATGTGCCCTGCCCGCGGCACGCGGCGCGCACCCACCACGGCTGCACCGGCTGCCCGTGGATGCCGTGGACGCCTGCGCAGCAGCGGGACGCGCTGCGCGTGCTGCTCGCCGGCGCCGGGCTCGCGGTCGAGCGCGTGGTCCACGCTGACGAAGCGCCGGTCGGCCAGTCCACGGACGAAGCTGGCGCGCAGGGCTACCGCTGGTCGGCCAAGCGCGTCGCGTTCATGCAGCGCGGGCTGCGGCTCGGCAGCTTTCGCGCGCGCTCGCACCAGGGCGCGGACATGGCGGGCTGTCTGGTCGACCACCCCAGGATCACCGCGGCGGCAGACCAGGTCGCGGCCATGGCGCGCGCGCTCGACATGCGCGCCTTCGAGCCGGAGCGCGGTCACCGTCCGCCGCGCCCGGGGCTGCGCTACGTGTGGTTGAAGACCGACGGCGAGTCCGTGCTGGTGACGCTCATCACCGCCGGTCTCTCGCAGCATGAGGTGACGCCGCTGGCCAAGCGGCTGACCGAGGCGGCGGGCGTGGCGTGGAGCACGCACGAGGGCTCCGGCAACGCGATCCGCGGCGCCCCGCCGGTCCAGCTCGCCGGTGTGCCGACGCTCACCCTCTCCCTCGCGGGGGAGCCCGTGGACGTGGGGCCGCTCGGCTTTCTCCAGCCCAACCCAGCGATCGCGGCGCGCTGCTATGACACGCTCGTGCGCGACGAAGACGGCGCGGCGCTGGAGGGGGCGCGGGCGCTCGACCTCTACGCCGGCGCCGGCGTGACCACGCGCTTGCTGCGGCGCCACTTCGTCAGCGTCACGCCCTGTGAGTCCTGGCCCGAGAGCGCGGCGCTGCTCGGTGTCGCCCCGCAGACCGCCGTCGAGGCGCTCGCCGCGCAGCTGGCGGGCGACGCGCCCGCGCCGGACCTCGTGGTCGCCAACCCGCCGCGGGCCGGTCTCGGGGCACAGGTCTGTCAGCAGCTGTCGGCGCTGCGTCCGCCGCGCCTGCACATCATGAGCTGCAGCCCGCGCTCACTGCGCAGCGACCTCGACATGTTGGGTGACACCTTCGAGCTCGTAGACCTGCAGGCCTTCGCCACGCTCCCGCAGACGCCCCACGTCGAGCTCGTGGCCAAGCTCAAGCGCGCCGCAGAGCCCGGCTAGGAGTGTGTAGCGCATTGGAGCCTCGAGGGGCTTCGCGCGATGACCGAGCCCTGTGGCTTCCCAAGTGCGTAGGACTGGCCGTAGCCAATTCAAGCACTTGGCGGAGTCGCAGGGCGACGTGTCAGCG
>JAUIAC010000468.1 GCA_030425545.1 bacterium
CAGCCACCAGCTCCGGCACCTTGCCCAGGCCCTGGACCGTGTCGGGGTCCTCGTCGCGGGGCGGCAGGCCCAACGCGGCCTCGATGCCACCCGACATCGCGGCGCTCGGCGACTTGCCGATGGGGCCCGCGGTCAGGGCTGTGAGGGGGCCCGACTCGCTGCCGGTCTTGGCCTTGTTCCAGGCCTTGGCGACGTCGTCGAGGGACTTCTTGGGGTCCTTCTTGGCCTCGGCGAGCACCGTGGCAGCGACGGTGTCGAGCTGCTTGGCGGCGCGCTCCTCGGCGAGCAGGCCCTTGGCCAGCTCCCGCGTCGCCTGCTGCAGGGTCGTGACCTTGGCGGCGATCTTCTGCTCCACGAGCACCAGCCAGTAGCCCTTGTCGGTCTTGAAGGGGCCCACCACGGTGCCCGGGGCCGCGCTGGTGATGGCGCCCGCGATCTGCGCGTCGAAGGGCGCCTCGCCCAGCTTCTCCGCGGTCAGGGGCTCGGCGAACTTGCCGCCGAAGTCCTTGGTCAGCGAGTGACGCGACTTGGCCTGGGCGGTGTCCCCGAAGTGCTGCGAGAGCCAGGCGGCGCGCGCGCCCTCCTCGACCTCGGTGAGCTTCTTGTCGCCGGGATCCGTGCCGTCGGCGGACTTGGGACCGTGGATGGCGATCTCCCCGGCGATGACCTTGTCGAGCTCCGCCTTGATGGCGTCGATGTCCTTCTTCTGCGCGGCGTCGTCCTTGGGCTTGACGTCGCTGCCCGCGCCCTCGGGCCACGTGGCGTCGACGAGGATGCCGCGGACCTGCCACTTGGCCGGCTGGTTGTACTTGGCGCTGGCGGCCTCGTAGGCGGCCTTGACCTTGTCGGCGTTCTTGGCGGCCCACGCGTCGGCGTCGGCGTCCGAGACCTTCACGGCGACCTTGGCGCTGGCAGCGTCGATGGCCAGGTAGGCCACCTTCGGCCGCGACTCCTCGGCGGTCATCGCCGCGTCCACCTCAGCGTCGGAGATGTTGACCCCAGCGGTGACCACCTGGGCGACCTTGTCGCGCAGGATCTCGCGCCGTAGGAAGGACTCGAGCTGGCTCTTGCTGGAGCCGAGGTTGTAGCGCACGAAGACGTCGTACTTCCGGGCGTCGAAGTTGCCCTGCTCGTCCTTGAACGTGGTGCCGAAGATGCGCTGCAGGCGCAGCACGCGGGCGCTGAGCTCGGCGTCGCTCACGGCGAGGCCCATCTCCTTGCCCTTCTTCGCGACGAGGACGCTCTCGATGAGCTCCGTCATCACCTTCTCCCGCTTGATCGGGGGCGGCGGGCCGTCGAAGGGGGTCAGGCCGATGAGGCCCGACACCGGGCTCGAGAAGAGCAAGCGCGAGTTCTCATAGCGGTTCTTGGCCTGCAGGCGGTCGAAGCCGGTCACCCCGGGAGCGGGCGGATCGGCCGAGAACATCATCGCGAGGCTGAGCTCCCGCGCGTCGATACCCGTACCGTCGACCTCCACCAGGGTCCCGGCGTCAGCGGCGCCGTTGCCGGTGATCGGCCCCGAGGTGTTGAAGGTCAGGATGAACGCGAGGATGATCACGCCCAACACGATGTAGATAAACAGCGACTTGGTCTGACTGCGGAAAACGTCGAGCATTGTTCTATGGCTCCGGCGGCAGGGGGCGGTGGCGGCACGCGGACACACGCCTCCCCCGGGATTTTGGAGCGCGCATTCTGGGGGCCGGGCTGTCGTGGGTCAACCGGCCGCGACGAATCGAGGTGCGACGGCGCTAGTCCCCTACGATCGTTGCAAAATCCCCGTGCCGACCGAGGGGCGGAGGTGCCTCTTTGTCCGCCGCGGAGCGAAGTCAGCGCTCCAACACCACAAAGCGGGCGCCCCCGCGGGCCACGACGCGCAGCAGGAGCCGCTTGGCGTCGCCCTGCTGACGCACCGCCGCGACGAAGGTGTCGACATCCGCGACGGGCTGGCTGGCGACCGCGACGATGTGCTCGCCGACGCGGAGCCCGGCCCGGGCCGCCGGCGATCCCGGCTGCACCCGCGCGATGCGCACGCCGCGCTGCGTGTCGACGCCCGCAGAGGGCGCCAGCGAGCGCGGCGCGCGCCGACGTCCGTCGTCGTTCGCCACGCCGATGCCCCAGCGCCCCTGGGTCGCCTGGCTCGGCGCCGCCGGCCCCTGGACCGCGCGCGACGGAGCCGCGCCCAGCCGCACCCGCACCGTGCGGCGCCGCTTGTCGCGCCACACCGTGAGCACGGCCTTGCTCCGGCTGCCCTTGTCCGCGATCAGGTTGCGCAGCTGCGAGGTGCGCTGCACGGCGGTGCCGTCGACCGCCAGGATGATGTCGCCCCGCTTGACCCCCGCCCGTTCGGCCGGCGCGCCGGGCTTGACGTCGGCGACCAGCACGCCGCTGGCCACCCGTAGCCCGAAGGCGCGCGCCAGCGGGCGGGTCACAGGCTGAATCGCCACGCCGAGCCAGCCGCGGTCGACCTTGCCGGTGGCGATGAGGCTGCCCATCACGCGCTTGGCCATGTGCGCCGGGATCGCGAAGCCGATGCCCTGCGAACCGCCGCTCCGGGACGCGATCGCGGTGTTGATGCCGAGCAGCCGACCCTGCAGATCCACGAGCGCGCCGCCAGAGTTGCCCGGGTTGATCGCGGCGTCGGTCTGGATGAAGTCCTCATAGTCGACGATGCCCACGTCGGCGCGGCCCTTGGCGCTGACGATCCCCGCGGTGACGGTCTGGCTGAGGCCGAAGGGGCTGCCGATGGCGAGCACCACCTGGCCCAGGCGGGCCTGCCGGCTGTCGCCGAAGGGCATCGCCACCAGCCCGGACACCGAGCCCTCGAGCTGCAGCACGGCGACGTCGCTCTGGGGATCGGCCCCCACCAGCCGGGCCGCGACCTTGCGCCCGTCGTGGAGGGTGACCTCGATCGCCGTGGCGCGGCGCACCACGTGGTTGTTGGTGAGCACCACGCCAGACGTGGAGACGATGACGCCGCTGCCCAGGCTCTTGCCGCTGTGCGGGCGCGGCCCACGCTCGCCGAAGCCGAAGGGCAGACCGAGGTGATGCGCCGGCGTCGCCGAGGTGCGCACCGCGATGTTGACGACGCTCTTGACCGCCCGCTCGGCGACATCGCTGATGACCTGCGGGCCGCCCACGACGGCGCTGATCGCCGCCGACGAGCCGGCGTGGGCGAGCTGCGGGCTGAGGCTGAGACCGAGGCCGACCGCCGCCACGAGGGCGAGCGCGCCGCGGCGGGCGCGCCGGTGCGTCGAGCGGGCGGGCGACGCCGGCCGGGCCAGCGCGACCGTGGGCGAGCGGGGGGATGAGGCGACCGGGACGTGGGTCGAGGGACTGCGGTGGGACATGGCGTGCGCTCCGAGGTTTCGGTCGCGCGGCTCCCCGTCTGGGGGAGAGCCTGGGCGCGACCCTCACGTCCAAAACGCGCGCGCCCCGGATTCATTCCGCCGCTGTGAACCGCGGCGAGAGGCCACGCGGCCGGCGTGGCGCAGTCTGTTAGCCCGCGTTGAGCAGGGCGTCGAGCCGGACCTTGGTGGCCTTGGCGGCGCGCTCCTTCTGCCCGAAGGCGGCGCGCGCGTTGAGCACCGCCTGCTGCCGCTCTGCGACCTGCTTGTCGAAGGCGGCGCGCTTCTCAGCGGCCTCCTGGGGGGCCATGGCGCGCCCCTTCAACCACGCCTCGAGCTTCGCCCGCTCGAGCACAGCCCGCGCGTGCCAGACCTCCGCCGCGCGCAGCGCCACCCGCGCCTGCTCCCGCTCCAGGGCCGCCTCCTCGTGGGTGTGGCGGGCGGCGGTCACCGCCGCCTCGCGCTCCGCCGTGGTCAGCTGCGTCGTGCCAGCGGACTTGGCCGAGGCGTGCTGCTGCTTGGCCTGGCTCTCCTCCTGCTCGTAGGCCTTGTTGGCGGCCGAGATCGCGGCCTCGCGACGGGCCTTGGCGGCCTCGAGGCTCTTCGCCAGGCGCTCGTCCGCTGACTCCAGGCCCTGCTTGGCGGCGGCGATCTGGTGGCTCACCGCGGTCTTCTTGGCCTGGGTCTGCTTGAGCCGGCCCTGGGCGCTGTCGCGCTGGGCGCGGGTGTCCGTCAGCGCCTGCTCTGCGCTCTGGACCTTGGCCCGGACGGGCGCCAGCGGCGCGCGCGCCTCGGCCGGGAGGGTCTTCATCTCCTCGTCCGGGATGGTGTGCGCGAGCCCCGCGCCGCCACAGCCGGCGGTGATCCACGCCAGCGCGACCACGGCGGCGCCCCGCTTGAGCAAGGCCCGGCTGCCCTGAACGGTGTTCGACAGGACGCGGCTGAAGGGGGCGCTGCTGCGCGCGGGCGGCACCCGGGGGCGCAGCGGGGTGAACGAGGGCGTGGGCGAGGACATGGGTGCTCCGTGGGCGACGTGGCGGTGAGCGGAGGGGCTCGCGCGCACCTTACGTCTCTCCCCCTGCTGAGAGCTACCGCCGGCCGGGCACAATCGCCGCGCAGTCGACCGGTCGAGCGTCGCGGTGGGCACGGAGACCCGCGCGACGGGGTTGCGATGCGCGACGCGAGCGGGTCCACTGCGGCGGTGC
>JAUIAC010000469.1 GCA_030425545.1 bacterium
TGCTCGTGGCGAAGGTGCCCTGGCTCGTGCAGCACGTGCTGCCGGGGTTGCACTGCGTCTTCTTCTCGGCGCCGAACTCCAGCTTCACCGACGCCTCCTGGCAGATGGCGGAGTCGTTGCGGATGTTGAAGTAGACGCGGCCGCTCAGGCTGGCGGTCGACGACGAGAGCTTGGGCTCCCAGGTGAGCTTGCCCGTGGCCACGCCGGCCTTGGTGCAGCAGCCGTTGCTCGTGGTGCCGCTGACCGTCGTGCTGGTCGAGCTCACGAAGCCGGTCGGGCAGGTGACCTTGACGCAGTTCTTGCCGCCCGTGCCCTTGTCACAGGCGTAGTAGCCACACACGCGCACCTTCTGCGGGGCGGTCCACTCCACGTGCAGCTTGGGCGACACGCTGGCGGACCCGGAGTCGGTGAGCTTGTAGGTGAAGTAGTCCTTGTCGCTCTCCGACTTGAAGTGCACCTTCGGGTTCAAGATCTTGGCCGAGTCAGAGTCCTTGAACGTGCCGAGATCGAAGCTGTTCTTCGTGCTGGTGCCGGTCTCGTACTTGTCGGTCTTGGTGCACAGGGCGTCGACCTGGTCGGCGCACACGCCCGGCTTGGTCGGGTCCGACACGTTGCAGGTCTGGGTGCTGCTGCACTTCTTCAACGTGGTCGGCTGGGCCGCGTGCAGGTTGCTGCTGGCGTAGGAGCAGGTCGCGCCCCCGCCGGCGCAGCCGCCGAACCACTCGGTGACCCGAACGCTGCCGCCGGGCTGGGTGCTCGAGCAGCTGTAGGTCTTCTTCACCGGCGTGGCGCCGCACTTGGTCTTCTGCGCGGCCCACTCGCCCGCGTCGGTGCAGCAGGTGGTGCCCGGCTTGCACGCGGTGGTCTCCGTGCACACGCCCGGCTTGGTCTTGTCGGTGACGAGGCACTTCGACGGGCTTTTGCAGTCCTTGGTCTTGACCCAGCTGCCCCACGCGCGGTTCGCGGTGGCCGAGCTGCAGGTGGCCGAGGAGCCGGTGCAGCCGGGGAAGGCGTCGCGCTTCTGCACGTCGCTGCCCGCCAGGGTGGAGCTGCACTTGTACTCGCTGGCGACCTTGAGGCTGCCGCACTTGGTGCCCTGCTTGGCCCACGTGCCGGTGCTGCTGCAGCACGACGAGCCGGGGCTGCAGGTCTGGGTCGACGTGCTCTTGCACACGCCGGGCTTGTCGTCGCTCGTCACCTCGCAGGTGGTGCCGGCGCCGCAGGTCTTCTGCGCGCTCCACGGGGTCCAGAAGTAGTTGCTGGAGCTGACCGAGCACGTGTTCGACTTGCCCGTGCAGCCGCGGTAGGCCTGCCGAATCTCGATGGTCTTGCCGTCCTTGCTGCAGCGGTACTCACTGCCCTGGACCTTGTCGTCGCACTGCGCCGCCTTGCCCTTGATCTGCCCAGCGCCGACATCGCAGCACGCGCCGGAGCTGCACGAGCACGTGCTGGTGGTCGACCACGCGGTCTGGGTCTTGCCCGGCGTGCAGGCCTCGCAGCTGTTGTCGGGGTTGGCCTCGCCGTCCTTGGCGCACTGGTCGCCGACCTTGCACCAGCCGCCCTTCACCGTGACCTTGCAGGCCCCGGTCTTGGCGTCGCACGACGCGACCTCGCAGTCGGCGGTGGCGGCGCAGGGGGTCGCCTGGTTCTTGCACTGGTTGGACTCGCACAGGTCCACGGTGCAGGCGTTGGCGTCGTCGCAGTCGCTGGGGAAGGTGCAGCAGCCGGCGACCGCCTGGTGGCTGCACTTGCCGCTGCTGCAGCTGTCTTTGGTGCACGGGTTGTTGTCGTCGCAGTCGCTCGCCACCTTGCAGCCGGAGCTGGTGCCGCCCTCGCAAATGGGGGGCGTGTTGCCGGACTTCTTGCAGGTCTGGTCGGCGTTACAGGTCAGCACGGTCTGCCAGCCGGTCCACGACCAGTTGGCCTTGTCGGTGCTGCAGGCGCCGGTGCTCAGGCCGTTGCAGCCAGGGAAGGCCTCGCGCTTCTGCACCTGCTTGCCGTCGCACTGATACTCCACGGCGACCGACGTGGTGCTGCACGGGGTCTGCTTGCTCTTTGGCGCGTTGGTCGACAGGTCGCAGCACGCGCCCGACGTGCAGCACTTGGCCTTGGTCGACGAGGTGCAGGTGCCCTTGGCCACGTCGCACGCGTTGGTGGTGCACGGGTCGCCGTCGTCGCAGTCGCTGTTCTTGTTGCAGCAGTTGCCCGACTTCGCGCCGGCGCAGGTGCCGGAGGCCTCGCAGGCGTCCCCGGTGGTGCAGGCGTTGCCGTCGTCGCAGGTGGCGCCCACGTCCACGGTCCAGTTCTCGACGCTGGCGTCGGGCTTGCACACCAGGCAGGTGTTCGCGTCCTTGTCGCCGGCCTTGTGGCACGCGCCGTCGATGACGCAGGTCTTGTCAGCGGGGGTCTGCTTGCAGGTGCCCGCGATGCACTTGTCGGTGGTGCACTCGAGCTTGTCGTCGCAGTCGCTGTCCTTGGCGCAGCCCGGCTCGCTGCAGAGCTTGGTGTAGTCGGCGCAGCAGTCCCCGTAGTTGGTGCAGCCGCTGTCGCACTGGCAGGTGTTGCCGCTGACGTACTTGCCGCACAGGCCCTGGCACGAGTTGGTGCTGCCACCGCCGTCGCCGCCGCCGCTCGTGTCTGCGCTGGTGTCGGTCGTGCCCGCGTCGGTCTCGGTCGTGTCGCCGCCGCACACCGACTTGAAGTCCGCGCAGCAGTCGCCCGAGTTGCTGCACAGGTCGTCGCACTGGCAGCTCGCGGCGCCGTCGTACTTGCCGCACTTGCCGACGCAGGAGCCGGCGCCGCCGCCGCCGTCGGCGTTGGTGTCGACCTCGACGACGTCGCTGGGGGCGCCCGTGTCGGGTGTGCCGGTGTCAGGCGTGCCGGTGTCGGGCGTGCCGGTGTCGGGCGTCCCGGTGTCGGGCGTCCCGCTGTCCTGGGGCGTGGCCGTGTCGGCCTTGCCGCCGATGTCCTGCTGGCCCGTGAACGCGTCCGACAGGTTCACGCCGCCGGTGTCGGCAGCGGTGTCCTGCTGGGTCCCTGCGCCGGTCCCGCCGTTCTGGTTGGGATCGGCGCCGCAGCTCGCGAGGAGCAGCAGGGCGCTCAACGTGGCAGCGCGCCGCAGGGAGAAGGGAGACGAGCGAAGACAGGGCACAGTCATGGAGAGCCTCGTGATCCCAGCCGCTTGGCCAGGGGAGGGGGTGGGCACGGTCCGGCGCCTGCGGGGCGAGCGCGCGGCGTGCGAGTCGACATCGGGCCCCGAGGTCACGCGCGGCGCTGGTGGGGCGGTCTGAGGTCGAACGGGTAGGGTAGGGCAGCGCAGGGGCGGGCGACAAGCGGCAATCCCAGCCGCGCCCAAGTCCCCCGCGCCGCGCCCCGCGTGCCCGCCCCACAAAGGCCGCGCGCACGCACGCCGACGAGGGCGCTACTCCTTCACGCGCCGAAGGATGTTGAACTCCACGCGGCGGTTGGCCAGGTGCTCCGCCTCGGTCTTGGCCCGCTTGTGGATCGGGCGCGTCGGCCCGTAGCCCTTGAAGCGCAGCCGGCTCTTCGCGATGCCCTTGTCGATGAGGTAGCTGTAGATGGCCTTGGCGCGTCCGCGGGACAGCTTCATGTTGTGGCGGCGACGACCGCGCAGGTCGGTGTGACCCTCGATGCGCACGACCGCCAGCTCCTTGTGGTCCTTGAGCACCTGAACCACCTCGTCGAGCAAGGGCAGGCTCTCTTCTTTGATGCGCGTCTCGTCGAGGTAGAAGTTCACCACCTGCAGGATGATGATCTTCTTCTTCTCGATCTTCACCGCCTGGTCGGGGCAGCCGTCGTCGTCCTTGTAGGTGTTGTAGGTCTCGGGCTTGCGCGGGCACAGATCGCGACCGGTGCAGCGGTCCTTGTACTTCTCGGACTTGCCCTGGTCGGGGACCCAGGGGTCGCACACCTTGTCGGCGTCGTCGTCGGGGTCGGGGCAGCCGTCGTCGTCTTCGAAGCCGTCCTTGTCCTCCGGCTCGTCGGGGCACTTGTCCTTCGGGTCGACCAACCCGTCGCCGTCGCGGTCCGCTGGCGGCTTGGGCTTGGGCTTGGGCTTCGGCTGGACCACCGGCTTGGGCGGCGCGGGCTTCGGCTTGGGCTTCGGCGCGGGATCGCGGGGGGCGTAGTGCAGCCCCGTGAACACACGGAAGTCGGGGTTGCCTGCGCCCCGTGTCAGACCGGCGCCGACACCCACGAGCGCCACCAGCGAGTCGCTCATGTACTTGCGCACGGCGCCGCGGACCTCCAGCGGCGACTCCACGATGGACGAGAAGGGCGCGGTCAGCTGGGTCGTGCCCTGCAGCTCGGCGAGCAGCTCCACATCCCGCGGTGCCACCTCGTAGACGAGCGCGCCACGCAGGTCGATGCGGTGCGAGAGGCTGATGTTCGCCACCTGGTCCGTGCCGGCGAAGACCACCGACGCGTTGGCCACCATGGTGACCGCGCCGACCCGGTAGTCGCCCAGGATGCCGGGCGCTACGGTCAGCGACGAGCGGCCGGTGTAGTGGTCGAAGAGCT
>JAUIAC010000470.1 GCA_030425545.1 bacterium
CCGAAGAACACGGGCGTCAGCTGCCCCCGCTCGAAGAGGGTGCGGTCGAAGGGATCGGCGGCCATCTCCACCAGCTCGACCTCTTCCCGGAGGCGCGGTGCGTCCGAGCCGAGCAGCTCGTCGAGCACGGGCGTCTGCAGGTCGGAGATCTTCTCCCGCTCGTTGGCGCGGCCGCGCTTGACCGACTGGTAGAAGACCAGGTTGTGGTCCCGCAGGTCGTACACGCCCTTGAAGTGCGGCCCCGAGCCGATGGGCCAGGTGAAGGGGGTCGTGGCCATGCCCAGCTCGTTCTCCAGGTTCTCGAGCAGGGCCAGGGGCTCCATGGCGTCGAGATCGAGCTTGTTCATGAAGGTGATGACGGGCGTGCGCTGGCGGCGGCAGACCTCGAGCAGCTTGCGGGTCTGGGCCTCTACGCCCTTGGACGCGTCGATGACCATGAGCACGGCGTCCACCGCGGTCAGCGTGCGGTAGGTGTCTTCGGAGAAGTCGTTGTGGCCGGGGGTGTCGAGCAGGTTCAGGGCGAGGTCGCTGTACTCGAAGCTCATGACCGAGGTCGACACCGAGATGCCGCGCTCCTTCTCGACGCCGATCCAGTCGGACCGGGCGCTGCGCTGGGCCTTCTTGGCCTTGACCGCGCCGGCGAGCTGAATCGCCCCGCCGAAGAGCAGCAGCTTCTCGGTGATCGTGGTCTTACCGGCGTCGGGGTGGCTGATGATGGCGAAGGTGCGGCGGCGGTCGATCTCGTCCTGGTAGGGGAGCGGCGCGGGGCTGTTGGGCGCGGACATGACGGTTTCCTGTGGGTGAGGCGCAGAGGCGGCGCAGGCGGGCCGCGCAGGGGCGGGGTAGGGGAAGCGGCTCGGCGTGTCAACGCGCAGCGCGCGCCGACGGCCTGCCCAGGAGCCTGTAGCGCATTCCGCCTCGGCGGCTTCATCGCGCTGACACATCGCCCTGCGACTCCGCCAAGCGCTTGAATTGGCTACGGCCAGTCCTGCGCACTCGGGAAGCCACAGGGCTTGGTCATCGCGCGAAGCCCCTCGAGGCTCCAATGCGCTGCACACTCCTAGCGACCCCGTGGCGGTCCGCGGCGACGCAGCGCCCGCAGGAGCCCAGCGGCGCGCTTGCTCACTGAGGAGCCTGGGGGCGCCTGTCGGAGCGCGCGCTCAGCGTCGGCCAGCGCGCCCTGCGCGTCTCCCGCGCGGGCCCGCAGCACGACCCGGTTGAGCCGGCAGGCTGGCCCACCGCCGGCAGCCAAGGCCCGGTCGAGGTCCGCGGCCGCCTCAGCCGCCCGCCCGGCCTCGGCGAGCAGGGCGCCGCGGTTGCAGCGGGCGCCGACGTCTCCGGGGGCCTTGCGCAGGGCCTCGCCCAGCGCCTGCAGGGCGCCCGCACGGTCGCCCCGCGCGCGCCGGACCTCGCCCTCCAGCTTCCAGCCGGTGGCGCTCCGGGGCTGCAGCGCGGCCGCGGCGGCGAGATCCTGGGCCGCCGCGGCCACAGCGCCGCGCTGCAGACGCAGCGCCGCCCGGTTCTCCAGCGCGTGGGTGCTCGCGGGCTCCTCGGCCACGGTGCGGGTCCACAGGGCTTCGGCGCCGCTCCGCCACACCCCCAGCCACGCGTGGGTCTGCCACGCGAGCGCGGCGACCAAGGCGGTGGTCGCCGCCCATCGCAGCACCGACGCGCCGCGGTTCGGACCCGGGGGCCGCGCGAGGATCAGGGTCAGCCAGAGCGCGAGCGGCAGGTGCGCCACGGTCAGGTAGCGCTCCGCATAGGCCTGCACGCCGCTCTGCGCGAGCCCCAATACGGGCGCGAGCCACGCCAGGGCCCCGAGGGCCGCCCCGGCCGCGGGTCGCCAGGCCGGGCGACGCCAGGCCGCCCAGCCGAGCCCGGCCGCCGCCGCGACCGTGCCCAGCAGCGCCGCCACGTGGCTGATCGCCAGGGTCTGCCCCGGCACGATCGGGTGCAGTGGCGCCAGCCCCGTGGGGACGAGCGTCAGCCGAACGTAGTGCGCCGTGGCCCAGCCGACCCCGACCCCGCGCTCCAGCCACGAGAGCGCGCTGGCGTCGGCCGCGGCCCCGGTCACCTGCTGCGCCCACAGCGCCACGGCCGCCACCGGCAGCGCGAGCAGCAGCCACGCTGCGGCGCGCCGCAGCGCGCCGCGCCAGCCCTCGGGCAGCCCCAGCACGCCGAGCTCCAGCGCGAAGATCGCGCCCGGCAGGCTGATCACCCAGGCCTTGGCCAGCGCCGACAGCGGCAGCGCGCTCAGCGCCAGCGCCCAGCCCACGCGTCGCGCCTGCGCGCTCGCGCCAGTGCGCACCAGCAGCCAGCCGCGCAGCCCCAGGGCGATGAGCAGGGTCGCCAGCACGTCGCGGCGCTCGGTGATCCAGGCGACCGACTCGACCCGGCAGGGGTGCAGGGCCCAGGCCAGGGTGGCCAGGGCGGCGGCGGCCTCCACGCGGCCGGTCCGGGGCGCGTCGGTTGGGGTGGCGGCCCGCGCCGCCTGTCGCAGCAGCCCGAACACCGCCAGCGCGGTGGCCACATGGCCGAGCACGTTGCCCGCCAGATGCACGGTCGGCGCCGAGAACCAGGGCCCCAGCACGGCCAGGTCGGCGCGCAGACTCCACCACGTGAGCGGCTGCCAGTGGCCCAGGTGGGGGCGCAGGCTGGCGGCGAAGAACTCGGGCCAGGGGCCGAGGAGCCAGGGGTTCTCGAGCAGGTTGCCGCGGTCGTCCCAGAACCACCCGCCACCGAGCGCCGGCGCCCAGAGCGCGGCGGTGATCAGCCCGATGAGCAAGGCCCAGGGCACCCGGCGGCCACCCTGGCTCATGCGTCTGGCACGGTGTTCGCGGCGAAGAGCGGCGCCCGCAGCGCCAGGGCGCGATCCATCGTGGCGCGAACGGCCGCCTCGGTGGCGGGGATGACCTCGTAGCGCTCCGGCAGGCTCGCCATGGCGGTCAGGCGCGCGACCTCGGGCGGGGCGGTCCCCGTGGCGCGTCGCACGGCGTCCGGGAACTTCGCCGGGTGGGCTGTCGACAGCACCACCAGGGCCTCCGGGTCGTCGCGCTCTTCGGCTACGGAGAGCGCCACCGCGGTGTGGGGGTCGACCACGCGGCCCGCCTCGCTGGCCGTCCGCGCGATGCAGGCCAGGGTCTCGGCGTCGTCGGCGCGCCCGGCTGCGAAGCCGCGCGCCAGGGCCGCGCGCTCCGCCGCGGAGAGCGTGAAGCCGCCGTCCTCGCTCAGCGCCTGCATGTGGGCGCGCACCGCCGCGGCGTCGTCCCCGGCGAGCTCGTAGAGCAGGCGCTCGAAGTTCGACGACACCTGGATGTCCATGCTGGGCGAGAGCGTCGGCACGACGCCGTCGGTGGTGTAGCGACCCGTCGCCAGCGTGCGGGCCAGGATGTCGTTGGTGTTGGTGGCCACCACCAGGGTCGGGATCGGCACGCCCATGCGCCTGGCCCAGTGCCCGGCCAGCACGTCGCCGAAGTTGCCGGTCGGCACGCAGAACGACACCGGCCGCTCCGGCGCACCCAGCGCCACCGCGGCGGTGACGTAGTAGACCACCTGCGCCAGCACGCGGGCCGTGTTGATGCTGTTCACCGCGCAGAGCCCGTAGCGCTCCCGCGCGCCCGCGTCACGGAACAGGGTCTTCACCAGGGCCTGACAGTCGTCGAAGGTCCCCTCGACGGCGACGTTGTGCACGTTGGCGTCCGGCACCGTGGTCATCTGCCGGCGCTGCACGTCGCTCGTCCGCCCGTGGGGGTGCAGGATCACGATGTCGAGCTGATCGCGCCCGCGGCAGCCCGCGATGGCGGCCGATCCGGTGTCGCCGCTGGTCGCCCCGAGCACCATGGCGTGGCGCCCCTGGCGGGCGAGGAAGTGGTCGAAGAGCAGCCCGAGCAGCTGCAGCGCGACGTCTTTGAAGGCCAGGGTCGGCCCGTGCCACAGCTCCAGCAGCCAGCGCCGCTCGCCCAGCTGCACCAGCGGCGTCACGTCGGGCGCGTCGAAGCGGGCCCAGGCCTTGTCGGTCAGGGCGCGCAGCTCGTCGGGGGAGAGCGAGGGCGCGACGAAGGGCGCCAGGACCGCGGCGGCCACCTCGGCGAAGGGCTTGCCGCGAAAGCTGCGCAGCTGCTCGGCCGTGAGGGTCGGAAAGTGGGCGGGGACGTAGAGGCCGCCGTCGGGCGCCAGCCCCGTCATCACCGCCTCTTCGAAGGTACAGGGCGGGACCTGACCCCGCGTCGACACATACTGCACGTGCGCTCCTCACCCGCCGCCTCGGCACCTGTGCGCGGGTCGCGGCGCGAGTGTGCCAGAGGCGACGGGCGAGGTCGTGTGGCGGCGACTCAGCCGCCGTAGCCGGGCAGCGGTCCGCCGTAGCTGACGCAGGCGCCGTACACGCTGCCGCAGATCACCCCCTTCCACGTGTCGCCGTCCGGGTCGGTGGCCTGCGCCGTGTAGCACTTGGCCGCCTCGTCGCTGCACACCGCGCTGAGCTCCAGGCTCGCCTCCGTGTGTTTGGCCGCGGCGCCGAAGAAGCTCCCCTCCTCGCA
>JAUIAC010000471.1 GCA_030425545.1 bacterium
CGAAGAGGCGGCGGAGGCCGGCCGCGGTGGGCGCGTAGGAGGCGTCGGTGAAGTCTTCGCCGCGGCCCGACCAGCGGAGATAGGCGTTGGCGGCGGGCAGCGGCAGCCAGCTGAGGAAGGGCAGGTGGTAGTGCACCTCGAGCGGCCACAGGCGGTTGGGCACGAGCAGGTAGAGGCAGCCGCCCGGGCGCAGGGCCACCGCGACGTGATGCAGGGCAGCCGCCTGGTCTGGGATGTGTTCGAAGACGTTGTCCATGATCGCGAGATCGAAGGACGCCGGACGCTCGAGCAGACGCTCGTGACCGCCGTGGACGATCTCGATGTCCGCGTCATGGTCGCGGGCCCGCTCGGCCAGGCTCTGGCTGGGCTCCACGCCGACGACGCTGGCCGCCATGCCCGCCAGCGCCGCGGCGGTGTGGCCGTAGCCGCAGCCGACATCGACCACGTCGCACTCGGCCAGGGGCCGCGGCAAGTGGGGACCGACGGTGAGCGCGATCTGCTGGGCGAAGCGAGGCGCCAGCTGGCTTCGGCGCTCCCACATCGACGCGGACTGACGCTCGTAGGCCGGGATGTCGTCGACGACGTGCGACACAGCTGCTCCTGTGGGGATGGGCCGGGGGACGACGGTCCCTGCGGCCGGACGCCCAGGCTGGGCGCTGCGGGAGGCGTAGCGTGCATCAACAGCGACGTGGAAGCACGCCCGGCCGTCGCGACCCGGCGGGGCCGCGACGAAATTCAGGGTTGTGGCGTCGCTCGGGCTCCCCGGCGCAGGCCGACCCCCCACCACACCGCGACGCCAGCGACGACGCAGAGCTTGACCACGACCTGGGCGCGCACGTAGGCGGCGGGGTCGGCCGGCCCGAGGAGCAACGCGGCGGTCAGCGTCACCGCCCCGGCCCCGTAGAGCCACAGGAACGAGAAGCGCGCGACCGCGGCGAAGGCTTGCGCGAGCATCAACGACACGAAGGTGGCCAGGGTCGCGACGGCGTGCCCAGCCAGCCACGGCGCGGCGCTCGAATAGGCCGGCCCGTAGATCAGCTCCAAGAGCGGGCGCGGCCACAGCACGAAGGCCACCATGGGCAGCGCGGCGAGCGCCAGGAAGGCCGCGGTCAGCCCCGCCAGGGTCCGACCGACCGCCTCCCCTCGGGCGTGGCGGGTGGTCAGCAGCGGGATCACGAGGAGCGCGAAGGGCTGCACGATGACCCCGAGCGCTCGCGTGAGCGTCGCCACGGCGCCGTAGCGGCCCGCGACGTCAGCTGCCAGCGTGCGCTTGGCGAGCAGGACGTCGACGTTCTGGAAGGCGGCGTCCGCCAGCGACATCAACACCATGGGCCCGGCGTAGGCGAAGAGCGTGCGCGTGTCCGGCAGGGCGCCCGCCCCCCGCTGGCGCCGCACGAGCAGGTGCGCCGCAAGCCAGGCCGCGAGGCCCGCCACGACGTACGCGCTCATGGCGGCGCTGGCGGAGGCCACCGCCGCCAACACGCCCAGGCCCACGCCCAGCCGCAGCGCCGCTTCGAGCAGCACGTTGGCGGCGAAGGCCGGCAGGCGCCCTGCCCCGCGGAGCACGCCCCGGGCGGCGCTCACCGCCAGGGCGAGCCACGCGGCCATGATGCCGAAGCCCAGCGCCCAGGGCTCGCGAAAGCGGAGCGCGTCGGCGAGCGGTCCCAGCGCCAGCGCCAGCACCAGCAGCGTGAGCCCGCCCGCCACCAGGAGCCAACGCAGCGTCCACGCGTAGAGCGGCCACACCCGGTCGGTCTCGCCCTGGGCGGTCCAGAGGGCGGCGAAGCGCGCGGTGACGCCGTTGAGCGGATGCCCGAGCATGTACACGGTGAAGATCAGGAACACCGCGCCGTAGAAGTCAGACGCGGCCTCGGGTCCCAGCGCGCGGCCGGCCCAGGCCATCCACACCATGGTCAGCAGCGCGCCGCCGCCGGTGCTCGCCACCAGCGCCAGCCGGTGCAAGAGGTCCCGCCGCTCCGGGGTCACCACGGCCTCACGCCGACGCGTCGCGCAGCGGCCCGCCGCCGAGCACGCGCCGCGCCGTCACGTCCGCTACGCCGTGCGCGAAGCCGACGCCGCGTGCCACCGCGCGGGCGGCGCTCATCGGCGCGAACGCCAGGTACTTCGCGTCGCCGGTGCGCGCCACGAGTCGGCGGGTCATGGGGATCTGACACGCCAAGAGCGCGCCGACGAGCGCGGCCTCGGTGACGACGCCCGGCAGCCCGGTGGCCAGCAGCGGCGACGCAGCCAGCGCCGCCAGCCCGAGCGGAGGCTGGACGTGGTCGACGAAGCCGGAGTAGCTGTCGCCGCTCATGCGGTCCGGGTGGGCTTCGTAGAGCCAGGCGCGCCAGTAGCCCTGTTTGCGCTGGACGCGGAGATAGGGCCACAGCGCGTCCAGGTGGAAGTGCCGCACCCGCGAGCGAGGCTCAAAGGCCAGCCGATGCCCCGCGGCGCGGACGCGAAAGGCGAGCTCGGCGTCCTGCGCCTTGACGAAGCGGGCGTCGAAGCCGCCGACCTGCTCCAACGCCTCTCGCCGATAGAGGACGTTGAACGTGGCCAGGAAGTCGACCTCGTCGCCCATGTGCAGGTGTCGTTCGATGATCTCTTCGTGGATCAAGCAGCTCAGCAGGCGGTCCGGTCGCATGTTGCCGTAGCTGCCGCCCACCGCGCCGAAGCCCGGTCGGTCGAGGTGGGGCATCAACAACGCGAGCGCGTCGGGTTCGGCGACGCAGTCGCTGTCGACGAACCAGATCACCGGCTCGGAAGCGTGACGCCAGCCCAGGTTGCGCGCGTGACCCGCGCCCTTGCCCAGGCCGCGCAGCACCGTCACGCCGTGCGCTCGGGCCAGGTCGCCAGAGCCGTCGGTCGAGCCGTCGTCGACGAAGATGATCTCGCGCAGATGCGGCCCGCTCAGCAGGGGCGTCAGCGCGCTGAGGCAAGCGTCGACGGTGGCGGCGCAGTCGCGCCCTGGGATGACGAGGCTGACGCCGGGAGCGCTGCTCATGCCGCCCCCCCCAGGTCACGCCCGTCTGCCCCATGACCTGCGGCGGGCTGGGGCGCGACGGATGACGACGCGGCAGACGAGGACGCGGCGGCTGGGTTCGAGCCACGCGGGGGGTCGGCGGCGCGCGCGCCCTGGATCGCGAGCGCTCGGGTCAGCAGCGTCAGGTCGCGCTGCGTTCGGCGCTGCTGCACCGTCATCGCCCAGAACCCGGTGAAGCCCGCCAGGACGGCGCAGTACAAGACGAGGTCCGCGCCGCGGGCGACACCGAGGGCGCGCGCCACGCGCGTGGTCACGTCTGGCGACGCGATCGCGGCGGCGGCCGAGGCCCACAGCAGCAGCCAGAACGTCGCGGTGACCGGCCCCCCGCGACGACGGACCAGCCGAATCGCGGCGGCCACCGCGAGCAGCGCGGCGAGCGGCACGCCGACCTGTTGGAAGAGCGTCCAGTCAGCCATGGCAGTTCCCCGGGCCCAGGTCCCCCGCTTCCGGGGCGAGCGCGCCGGCCGGCTCGAACGGGACGACGCACCCTCGCGCCGCGGCGGGCCCCCTGGGGTTGTGGCTTGGCCGCTTCATCGCAAGATCCGCCCCAGCAGGTAGTCGATGGCGATGCGCACCGCGGCGCCGGCCCGCTGCCCCTTGGCCCGGCTGTAGTCGGTGTAGTGGACCCGCACGCTGACCTCTTCGTAGGGCAGGCCGGTGCGGACGATCTGGTCGATCAGCTCGCTGGCGTGGGCCATGCGGTCCAGGGTGATGTCGAGCTGAGCGGCCAGCTCGCGCGACAACGCGCGCAGCCCGTTGTGCGCGTCGGTGAGGCGCGCGCCGGAGAAGAGGCGCGAGAAGAGGATGGCGCCCTTCAGCAGAAGTCGGCGGGCCGGGGGCACCGCGTCGGCGTGCTCGAGAAAGCGCGATCCCAGGGCGGCGTGCGCCCGACCGGCACGGATCGGGGCGATGAGCTTGGGCAGATCCTCGACCCGGTGCTGCCCGTCGGCGTCAAAGGTCACCACGATCTCGGCGCCCTGCTGGAGCGCGTAGGAGATGCCGGTCTGCAGCGCGGCGCCCTGCCCCCGGTTCAGCGGGTGGACCAGCACGTGGGCGCCAGCTCCGTGGGCGGCGCCAGCGGTGTCGTCGCTCGAGCCGTCGTCGACCACCACCACGTCGTGCCAACCGGCCGCCCGCAGCCCCGCGACCACGTCGCCGACCACAGCGGCCTCATGGTAGGCGGCGATGACCACGAACACGCCTTGTTGCCTTGGATCGCTCACCGAGTCCTCACGGGCCCTTCGCTTGGGTCGGCGCTTGTTCGCCGCGCGCGGCACATTAGCAGACTGTGCCCGATCTCACTCGCCGACGAGCGTGGGGGCCGTCCGATCGCGCCGGGGCCGACCTGCTCAGCGCCAGCGCCCGGGCGGGGCAGCTCACGGGAGCCCATGCGCGCGAGCCGTATGGCGGCGGCGCCTACGCGACGCTCGGCCCCTTCTCGAAGCGGACACAGAGGTTGTTCGCAGGCATGGCCTGGAGGTC
>JAUIAC010000472.1 GCA_030425545.1 bacterium
GGCCACAGCCGCGTCGGGCTGCTCGCGACCACGGTCATCGCGGCGCGGGCCGCGGTGATGACGGCGTACTTCGACATCCCGGCGGTTCACGACGCCATCGGCTACAGCCCCGTGCCCTTCATGCGCGAGCGCATCGCGGCGCGGCGCACGTTGCTCGCGTCCGCGGAGCGCGGCGACGCGGCGATCGACGCCCTGCGACCAACCGAGGCAGCCCTGGCGGCCGCACGAGACCGGGCCAGAGCGGACGACGACGGTGGCGCGGCACCGGTCCCTGGGGCGCCCTCATGACCCGCGCGCAGCCACCACACCGGCCGGGGCCTGCGGCCGTCGCCCCGCCGCGCGTGCCTCGCTCGGACGCCATCTTGGGCCACGGCGACTACACCCCCGCGAGCGGAGACACCTTTGAGGTCACAGCGGACGTGGTCGTCGTAGGCACGGGCGCCGGCGGCGCCGCCATCGGCGCCACCCTCGCCGAGGCAGGCGTCGACGTCGTGTTCGTCGAAGAGGGGGGCTACCACCCGACGTCGAGCTTCAACCCCTACCTGGAGGAGTCCCTCCCACGGCTGTGGCGCGACGCCGGCACCTCGGTGATCTTCGGCAAGTCCAACTTCCTCTACGCCGAGGGCCGCTGCGTCGGCGGCAGCACCGTGATCAACGGCGCCATGACCTACCGCGCGCCGGACGAGGTGCTCGACGGCTGGGCGAGCGCGCTCCACGACCCCACGTTGGGCACACAGGCGTTCGACCCCACGTTCGCGCAGGTGGAGCGGGACATCTCAGCGCGCCACCAGCACCCAGCGTCCGTCGGCGGCGACAACCGGGTGATGTCCATGGGCGCCGCCCAGGCCGGGTGGCACCACGAGAAGAACCGGCGCAACCAGGACGGTTGCGTCGGCGCCAACAACTGCATCTTGGGGTGCGTCACCGGCGCCAAACAGTCGACGCTGGTGTCCTACATGCCCCGGGCGCTGCGCGCCGGCGCGCGCTGTCTCACCGAGGTCCGCGTGCGAGAGCTGTGCATCGAGCGCGGCCGCGCCACCGGCATCGTCGGATATGTGGTCGACCCGCGCACGCGCAAACAGACGCGGCGGGTGCGGGTGCGCGCGCGCGCCGTGGTCATCGCGTGTGGCGCGGTACAGACGCCCCACCTGCTGCTGAAGCACCGCCTCGGGCGGCCCTCGGGTCAGCTCGGGCGCAACTTCACCACCCACCCCAACGTGAAGGTGCTCGCCATCTACCCACACGAGGTCGGTGGCTGGCGGGGGGTGAGCCAGTGGGGCCAGGTCCGCGAGTTCCACGACGAGGGCATCATCTTCGCCGAGAACATGGCGCCGGCCGGCGCGGTGGCCGCTGCGCTGCCGGCCCACAGTCGGCAGGCGTGGCAGTACATGCGGCGCTACAACAACATGGTGCTGTCGGGCGTCCTGGTCGAAGACAGCAACGCGGGTCGGGTGCGGCGGGGCCCCTTCGACATGGCGCTGCCTTTCTACTCGATCACCGCGGCGGATCAGCGCCGCTTCTTGCGCGCGGTGCAGCTGCTCGGGCGCATGCACTTCGACATGGGGGCGGAGCGCTTGCTGCTGCCTTTCTCGAACCTCCACGAGGTCACGTCGCCGGACCAGCTCGCCGGTGTCGACCCCTCGCGGATCAAGATCAAGCACATGGAGCTCTTCACCCCGCACCTCATGGGCACCGCGCGCATGGGCCACGAGGCGCGCTCGTCGGTGGTCGACCTCGACGGTCAGGTGTGGGATCTTCCGGGCTGCTATGTGGCGGACGCGTCGGTCTTTCCGACGCCGATCGGGGTCAACCCCCAAGTGACCATCATGGCGCTCGCGCTCCGCTTCGGGGAGCGCCTGGCGACGCGCCTGCAGGGTGAGTGACGTGACAGAGCCCAGCCATGTCCGCCGCCGCTCGAGCGCCCGGGACCGGGCCTGGCCCGCCATGCAGGCGGGCGGGGAGAGCTTCGGTCCCTACCGGCTCTTGGAGAAGGTGGGCGACGGCGGCTTCGCAGAGGTGTTCCTGGCGGAGCCGCGCGGCGGTGGCGAGACCGTCGTCGTCAAGCGGCTGCACAAGCACCTCGAAGCGCACCACGAGTCGGTGGAGATGTTCCTCACCGAAGCGCGCGTCATGGCCGAGCTGGCCCACCCGCACATCGTTCAGATCGAGCACTTCGACCAGATCCAAGGCCGGTGGAGCATCGTCATGGAGCGCGTCGACGGCGCTGACCTGGCGTTCGTCTTCGACCTCGCCCAGGACCTCGAGGTGACCCTGCCTGTGGCCGGCGCGGTGCGCATCATCGCGGAGTGCGCCGAGGCCCTGCACTACGCCCATGAGGTCGAGGTCGAAGGATCGGGTCAGGCGCTTGGTGTCATCCACCGCGACATCAAGCCCGACAACATCCTGGTGACCTGGAGCGGCGACGCCAAGGTGATCGACTTCGGCTGTGCCAAGGCCGCCGTGCAGTCCGAACTGACGCGGCCGGGGATTCGCAAGGGCACCCTGGACTACATGTCGCCGGAGCAGTGCCTGGGACGTCAGCTCGACCGCCGCACCGACATCTTCTCGCTCGGCGTGGTGCTCTACGAGCTGGTGACCATGACGCGGCTCTATGCCGACGAGAGCGACGCGCGGGTCATGGAGCGCATCGCGCACGAGATCACGCGCCCGCCCTCATGGGCCAACCCGGAGATCAACGCCCCCCTGGACCTGATCGTGCTGCGCGCGCTGGAGAAGCGAGCCGACGACCGCTTCGACAACGCTGGGGAGCTCGCACGGGCGCTGCGGTGGTGGCTCGCGCGCTACGGCAAGGAGGAGCCCGCCACGGCCTGGCGGGACTGGATGAAGGAGCACGTGCGGGGCCAGGTCGCGCACTTTCGCACCACCTCCGTGCCCTCCGGACACGGGGAGCTGGCGATTCGACCGCCCTCGGACGTGGTGCTCAGCGACGAAGAGGTGCACGCCGCCGCTGAGGCCGCGCTCGCCACGCCGGGCGGGCCGCAGCGCGACAGGCGGTCCCGTGCAGATCGAAGCGGAGCGCTCGACGCGGGTCGCTTGGAGGCGATCCAGTCGATCGTCGCGGGCCGGAGCAACCTGCCGGCCGCCGAGCGTCCGTTGATCGGGCGGCAGGCGGAGCTGGCCACGATCGAGGAGCGCTTCGCAGCAGGGCACCGGGTCGTGTCGCTTCACGGCGTCACCGGGGTGGGCAAGTCCCACCTCGCCGAGGCCTATGCGCGCAGCCTGCTGAAGTCCCGCGGGACCCGACTGGGGGGCGTCTGGTGGGTGGACGCGACGCACGTCAAGGAGGTGGCGGGGTTGCCGATGCTCCTGGCGGAGGTCCTGGAGCTGCCGGCCAGCGACGCGCTGACCCAGGTCCGCGAGGTGGGCGAGGCGCTGCAGATCCGCGGGCCGACGACCATCGTGATCGACGCGCTGGACCGCGTTCGCGGGGACGTGGTGCCGCTGCTGCGCCACTGGGTCGAGGTGGCTGTCGAGCTGGAGATCCTGGTGACCGCCCAGGAGCCCTTGGTCGACACCAGTCAGGTGGCGGTGAGCCCGCTCTCGACGCCCCGCGATCCTCGCATGGTGGCGCAGAGCGACGCGGGCCGCATCTTCGTGCTGGGGGTGCGGCGCAAGCACCCCGACTTCTCGGTGCACCCGGGCATCGCCACCCAGCTCTGCGAGCTGCTGCGGGAGCTCGGCGGCATCTCGGCCACGATCCTCATGGCGGCTGGCACGCTGAGCGACGGCGACCCGGACGCTGAGCTCCGGCGGCGCGGTGTGAACACGCCGGTGGCAGGTCAGGGCGCCGGGCTCGACGAGACCACGTTGGCGTCGGCCGTGGTGTGGTCCTGGCAGCAGCTGGACGAGGACGAACGGGTCTGTCTGGGCGCTGCAACGGTCTTTCACGGGGGCTTTGACCGCGAGGCCGCCGGCGCGGTCATCGGCCCCCTGGTGGGCGGCGACCTCAACCCGGCGCTGGACCGCCTGGTGGAGCGCTCGTTGGTCACAGCCTGGGAGCCCGTTGAGGCGCCTGGGACGGTGCGCTTCAAGGTCGTGCGCGCCATCCGCACGCACGCCCGCGAGCAGCTCGTGGCGGGGCCGCACAGCCGGGCAGCGCGGCGGGCCCACGCGGTGCATTTTCTCGCGCAGGCCGAGCGCTTCGCGGTGGGATGTCACGGCCCCAACGGTCCGGACGCCGTACGGGCGATGCGGCTGGAGATGCGGAATATTCACGCTGTGATGCAGCGCGCGATGCGGGTGAAGCCGGCGACCTCGTCGAGCGCCACGCGGGTGCTTGAGGTGGCTGTGCACCTGTGGGCCTACGCCGACGTGCGGGGGCGCCACGCCAACTATCTCGACCTGCTGGGGCGCGCGCTCGACGCCACGCGCAAGGCCGAGGTGCCGGTGTTGCTGAAGACCCGCGCGCTGCTGCGCATGTGTCGCGCGGCGGTGGAGTGCGACGACCTGCAGCGCGCCAAGCAGGCCGTGGAGATGGCGCAGCGGGCAGCGCACGC
>JAUIAC010000034.1 GCA_030425545.1 bacterium
GAGCGTGACGGCGCTGCGGGAGGTGCGCCCGGCGGTGGGCCGGCCGGCGGAGCGGGCGGGGGTGCAGACGGCGCTGGGCCGTCCGGCGGCATCGGGGTGCCGCAATGTCCACAAAACGAGAACCCGTCAGGGATCGGAGACCCGCACGTGTGACAACTCAAGGGCATCGTTCACCTCGTCTGAAAGGCGCCGCGTAGGAGGCCGCGAGAGGTTTCCACGTCGCACCCGGGCAGGCAAGCGGCTGAGCGCTGTCGCAGCGAGGTTGTGGAAGGCGGACGACGCCGGAATCTCCGCGCCCCCACCCGTGTTGGCTTCGACGACGGCCGTTTCTCGCCCAGGTGGAGGTGCGCCCCTACACTGCGCTCACGGAGGGCGCCCCCAAGCATGGCCAAGAGCAGCACGACATCGGCAGGCAAGGCGGCGACCGGCCGAGTCCAACGCTGGCTCCGCAAGCTGCTCGTCGCCGGCATCGTCGCGATTGCGCTGGGGATCACGGTGGGCGCGGTCGGCTTCAAGGTGCTCGAGGCGCGGCTGCCGGACGTCTTCTCCTTCGCGGCCTACAAGGACATCGCGATCGAGAGCAGCAAGGTCTACGCCGCCGGCGGCGAGCTCATCGCGCGCTTTGGGGGCGAGGTGCGGACCGTCGTGCCCATCGAGCGCATCCCGGCCACGGTGCGCTTCGCCGTGGTCTGCGCCGAGGACGCGTCGTTCTACCATCACCCGGGCCTGGACCTGCTGGGCATCGCCCGCGCGTTGTGGGTCGACATCGCCGAGGGGCGCTACGCCCAGGGCGCGTCGACCATCACCCAGCAGTTCGCCAAGACCCGCTTCTTGAGCAGCGAGAAGAAGATCGTGCGCAAGCTCAAGGAGCTCGTCCTGGCGCGAAAGCTGGAGCAGAAGCTCAGCAAAGACGACATCTTGGCGATGTACATGAACGAGATCTACTTCGGCCACGGGCGCTACGGGGTCGAGGAGGCGTCGCGCTACTTCTTTGGTAAGTCGGTGAGCGAGGTCGACATCGCCGAAGCCGCCCTCCTGGCCGGCGTGCTGAACTCTCCGGCGCGCTTCTCGCCCTTTCGCCACCCCGAGCGGTGCAAGTCGCGGCGCCGCTACGTGCTGCAGCAGCTGCACCGCCGCGGATACATCTCCAAGGCCGACTACGAGCGCGCCGACGCCAAGCCCGTCCCGACGGCCGCCGTGGAGGACCGGGTGCTGCGCGCGCCGTGGGTGGTCGCTGCCGCGCGGCGCCACGTGGTCCGCGAGCTGGGGCTGAAGGCGCTGCGGACCGAGGGCCTGCGGGTCGAGGTCGCCATCGATGTCACCGCTCAGCGTGCGGCGGAGGCGGCGGTTCGGGCTGGGCTGCGCACCATCGACAAGCGCTACAAGGTCACCGAGCCGCTGCGGCGCTACACCACGCGGGCGGCCATGGACGCTGCGGCGAAGAGGCTGGCCGCGGCTCGCAAGGGCAAGCCTGCGCCCATGGGTCGCCCGCTGCTCGGGGTCGTACGCCGCTTTGACACCGACTCGGGGACCTATCTGGTGGACCTCGGCGGCGAGCTGGGGCGGCTGCACCGCGACACGCTGGGGCGCTTTCGCGACGACGCCGGCAAGCTGCCGTCTTTCCGCCGCGGCGACCTGGTGCGCGTGTCGGTGTTGGGCCGCGACCCGATCCCGAAGTCGGGTCGACGCAAGGCGCTGGTCACCGAGGCGCCGGCTGTGCTCTCACCGGAGCTTGGGCCGCAGGCCGCGCTGGTGGCGATCGACCCCAAGACCCGGCTCGTGCGCGCGCTGGTCGGCGGCGACGACCCGCGGCTGCACCCTTTTCACCGCGCGTTGATGGCGCGGCGCCAGCCGGGCTCGACCTTCAAGACCTTCGTCTACGGCGCCGCCATCGAGGCCGGCATGGCTACGCCCGACACGCGCGTCACCGACACCAAGCGCACCTACACCAGCCACGGCCGCCCGTGGACGCCCCGCAACTACACCGGCCGCTGGGACGGCAAGGAGCACACCCTGCGTGACGCCCTGGCGCGCTCGATCAACTCGATCGCGGTGGAGATGGCGCAGCGCGTCGGGCCGGACAAGGTCGCCGACTTCGCCAAGCGCGCCGGCATCACCTCGCCCCAGCGCCCGGATCTGCCGCTCGCGTTGGGGGCCTCCGGCGTGACGCCCATGGAGCTGGCCAACGCCTACGCCACCATCGCCGCAGACGGGATGCGGGCCGATCCGGTGCTGGTGACCCGCATCATCGACCGCCGCGGCCGCGAGCGCTACCGCGCGCAGACCACCACCACGCGGGTCATGCCGGCCAAGGTCGCGCGGGCGCTGAGCGACATGCTCGGCGAGGTGGTGCGGCGGGGCAGCGCGCGGAAGGCCAACGTGGGCCGCCCGGTGGCCGGCAAGACGGGCACGACCAACCGAGCGCGCGACGCCTGGTTTGTGGGCTTCTCGCCGCGCCTGGCGACGGCGGTGTGGGTGGGCTACGACGACCGCAGGCCGATGCCGAAGGGCTCTGGGGCCAAGCTGGCGCTGCCGATGTGGGCGGCCTTCATGCGGGCCGCGCTGGACCGGGTGCCGGTGTTGCCGCTGCCCCGCTTGCCCCACGTGGTGGGGACCCCGCGGACGCCTCCGCCGCCTCTGGAAGACGACCCGGAGGAGGGCGCGACGACCCTGGTCGACGAGCTCGCGGAGCGGCTGGACCAGGGGCTTGGCGTCCAGCTGGAGCTCGACGACGCGATCCCAGACGAGGCGCTCCCACACGAGGCGAACCCCGGCGGGGCGCTCTAGCGCCCCACGCTGACGGGTTCAGGCCCCTGGGGCGCCGGCGAAGAAGGCGCTGTGATCCGGCCCCTGGTTGCGCTGATGCTCGAGCACGGCGATGGACTTGGCGACGCGGCCCGCCAGCTTGGCGTAGAGCGCCGCATGGGCAGAGTCCGGCTCGGCCGCCACGATGGGCTTGCCCTGGTCGGCGTTCGGCGAGATGGCCATCTCGATCGGCAGCGTCCCCAGCAGGTCGAGCTCATGCTCGGCGCAGTGCTCCGACGTCCGGCTCTGGCCGAAGATCCAGTAGGTCTTGTCGTTGTCGGGGCAGACGAAGAAGGCCATGTTCTCCACGAGGCCGGCGACGTCGACCTTGAGCATGCGGAACATGCGCACGGCGCGTTGGACGTCGGCGAAGGCCACGTCCTGCGGGGTCGACACCACCACGGCGCCGCTGAGCGGGATGGTCTGGCTGAGCGTGAGCGACACGTCGCCCGTGCCCGGGGGCAGGTCGACGATCAGGTAGTCGAGCTCGCCCCAGGCCACGTCGTCGACGAACTGGGTCACGGCGCGGCCGATCATCGGGCCACGCCACACCACGGCCTCGTCCGGCTTCACCAGCAGGCCCATGGACATGAACCGGACCCCATGGTTGACCAGCGGGATGATCTTTCGCTCCGCGTTGACCTGCGGCTGAGCCTTGGCGAGCCCCATCATGATCGGGACGCTGGGTCCGTAGATGTCGGCGTCGAGCAGGCCGACCCGCGCGCCCGCGTTGGCGAGGGCCACGGCCAGGTTGGTCGCCACCGTGGACTTGCCGACGCCGCCCTTGCCGGCGCCGACGCCGATGACGTGGCGCACGGTGGGCAGGCGCTCCGCCTTGGGGAGCTTCGCCTTCGGCACCTCGACGCGCGTGTTGACCGCGCTCGCGCCGACCCCGTCCAGGCTGCGCAAGGCCTCTTTGACCCCGGAGGTCAGGGCCGCCTCAGCGGGGTCGTTGTAGCTCTGCAGGGTCAGCGTGACCCCGACCTTGTCCCCGTCGATCGTGACGTCGCTCACCAGACCCAGGGACACGATGTCCGCGTTCAGGTCCGGGTCGGTGACAGCGCCCAGCGCGGCCAGCACAGCCTCTCTCGACAAGCTCATGGGGACTCTCCTCGGCCCGACGGGGGGCCTGGGTGCGGGTCGTGCGGCCAGCCCAGCGCCAGGGTTCGAGCGCGGGGTCGGCCGGGCGCGGAGGTTGGGCATCGCGGGGGGGCGTGTCAACGGCGCCGCGGGGTCCAGGTCAGGTCGCACAAGCCACGGCGGCGTTGACGCGCCTCGACCACCCCCGCGACACTGCCGCCCCCGCCCCGCCCGCGCGCGGGAGCCGCTCCGGGCGGCGAGGAGCCCGACCGTGCAGCGCCCCGTGTACCTGGACCACCACGCGACGACCCCCGTGGACCCGCGTGTGTTCGCGGCCATGGCGCCCTATCTCCAAGGGTGTTTTGGCAACGCGTCGTCCGCGTCCCACGCCTACGGTCGCGAGGCGGCGGAGGCCGTGACCCACGCGAGGCGCCAGGTCGCCGAGGCCGTGGGCGCCGCGCCGGACGACGTCGTGTTCACGTCGGGCGCGACGGAGAGCATCAACCTCGCGATCCAGGGGGCCTGCAGAGCTCACAAGGGCGAGCGGAGGCAGCTGATCACCGTCGCGACGGAGCACAAGGCGGTCTTGGACACGTGCGCAGGCATGGCCGCGCTCGGGTACCGCACTCGGGTGCTTCCCGTCGGGGCCGACGGGCGGGTCGCCCTCTCCGAGCTGCGCGAGGCCCTCGCCACCCCGACCCTCCTGGTGGCCGCCATGGCGGTCAACAACGAGGTCGGCACCGTGCAGCCCGTCGCGGCCATCGCGGAGGCGGCCCACGCCGCGGGCGCGCTGCTCTTCTGCGACGGCGCCCAAGCGCTCGGCCGGACCCCGCTTCAGCTGCGCGCGTGGGGCGTGGACCTCTGCTCGGTGACCGCCCACAAGTGCTACGGCCCCAAGGGCGTCGGCGCGCTCGTGGCGCGGCCCGAGGTGGCCCTCGACCCGCTCTTCTTCGGCGGGGGCCAGGAGCGCGGACTGCGCCCCGGCACGCCGGCGGTGCCGATGCTGGTCGCCTTGGGCGAAGCCATGGCGCTGGCCGAGGCGGAGCGCGAGGCCGACGAGGCACGCATCGGCGCGCTCCGGGACCAACTCTGGGCGGCGCTACAGCGAGACGTGCCGCGCGTCGCGCTGAACGGGGGCTGGGCCCACCGCGTGGCCGGCAACCTCAACGTCAGCATCGCCTGTGTCGACGCTGCCACGCTCATGGTCGCGCTGCCGGACCTCGCCGTCTCAGCGGGATCGGCGTGCTCCAGCGGGACGCCCAAGCCGAGCCATGTCCTGCGGGCGCTTGGGCTCGACGACGAGGCGGCCCTGTCCACCGTGCGCTTCGGGCTCGGCCGCGGCACGACGGAGGCCGACGTGCGCTTCGCGGCGCGGCGCGTGGCCGAGGAGGTCGCGAAGATCCGCGCGAGCTCACCGCTGTGGGCCCTGACCGAGGCTGGGGTCGACGTCCAGTGGGGCTGACTGCCGCAGCCGGGCGGGCGACGCGGTGGCCCGAAGACCTCGCCGCGCGGCGTGACCGGGCGTCCGCTGCGCTCGAGGCGTGCCGGCTCTGTCCGCGAGACTGCGGCGTCGACCGGACCCGGGCCGCGGGCGAAGACGGACGGGCCAACGGCGCGTGGTGCCGGCTTGGCACAGAGGCCTGGGCCTACAAGGAGCTGCTCAGCTTCGGCGAAGAGGCCTGCGTCGGCCCGACGTGGCTCGTCGACCTGGGCGGGTGCTCGCTGCGCTGCCTCTTCTGCACCGAGTGGACCTGGGTGACCGCGCCGCGCGCTGCGCCGGGGGTGCCCCTGCAGTCGGGCTGGTTCCTGAGGCGGCTGGCCCGTCACCACGCCCGCGGTGCGCGCACGCTCAGCTTCGTCGGGGGCGAGCCCACGGTGAACCTGCCCGCGGTGCTCCGGGTGCTCGCTGACGTGCCGCCCGCCCTCCAGCTGCCGCTGGTATGGAACACGAACGGCCTGCTGACACCGCAGTCCATGTCCCTGCTCGAGGGCCTAGTGCACACGTGGATCGTGGACCTCAAGGTCGCCGACGACCAAGGCGCGCGGCGGCTGCTGGGAGCCGGCGATCTGGCCTACTCGGCGGAGGTGGCTGCGACCCTCGACCGCGTTCACCCCGCACGCGCGCCGACGTCGCTGGAGGCGCCGCCGCCCGTGATCATCCGCCACCTGCTGATGCCTGGCAGCTTGGAGCGCGAGACGCTCCCGCTCATCGCTCGCGTGGCGGCCCGGTGGCCGAACGCGGTGCTCAACGTGATGACGCAGTACCTACCCTTTGGGCCAGCCCTCAAGCAGCTGCCCGGCGCGCCCGAGCTACGGCAGCGGGTTCCGCCGGCGGAGCGAGACGCCGCGGTGGCCGCGGCGCGCGACGCCCTTCAGTGGGTGCTGGTCGACGGCGTGACGCCGGGCGAGGCCGACCCGATCCGTCGCTAACTCGCCCAACGCCCCTGCACCCCAGCACCCCAGCACTCCAGCGACCCAGCGACCCAACACGTCAGTCGAGCACGCAGGCCAGCTGCTCCTTGTTGCAGTGCTTCTGCATGCAGCTGTCGCCACAACCCTTGGGGCCGGCGCAGTCGGAGCACTGCTTGACCGAGCAGTCCCAGAGCGCGTCGAGCTTCTTCGTCGCCGCGGGGGTGCCCTTGCCGATGCAGCCGAAGCCACACACGTCGTCCCCCTTCGGGCAGGTCTTGTCGGCGCACTCGATGACCTTCAGGCAGCTGAGCGTACCGGGGGGGCCGTAGCACGCCGCGATGTGGTCGACGCACCCCTCCTGCTTGGCCTCCCCACAGGCGAAGAAGCCGGCGAGCTGCTGCTGGGCCTGCGAGGTCGCGTTGGCGAAACACTTGGTCGCGATGCTGAAGAGCTTGTCCTCGTACTTGTCGAGACAGGCGAAGGTCTCGGGGCAGCCGTTGGTCCCGGTCTCGCCCTGGCTGATGCAGGCGAAGAAGGGCGACGCGCACTCGCGGCCGAGACACCGCTCGACGCACTTCGGGTCCGGGTCCTGCTTGCAGTCGGGCACGCACTTGGCCTTCATGCACCCCTGCAGCGGCGCGAAGAGGAACTGACTGTAGAGCGAGCCGTCCTTGGCGGCCTGGTCGATGCAGGCTCCGCTCAGGTCGGGGAACGAACAGGACTCGCTGACGGCGTACGAGTACAGGTTGAAGCAGCTGGTGATGACCCCGCCGTAGATGTCGCTGCCGTCGGTGAAGCTCGCGTCTGGATAGCCCCCCCAGTCCGGGGTCCACGTGGGCCACGTGTCGCCTGAGGGGGCGGCGTCGCTCGGGCCGAGGTCAGAGGGGCCACCGTCGGAGACAGCGACGTCAGGCGCGGCCACGTCGGGAGGAGCGGCGTCCGGGAGCCCCGCGTCGGGGGGAAGGGCGTCGGGCGGGCTGGCGTCGGGAGTGACCACGTCGGTCGGACCAGCGTCCGGCGCCCCCGTGTCGGGAACACCGGCGTCCGGGATGCCCACGTCTGGGGCAAGAGCGTCGGGCGCGCCGCTGTCGGGAAGACCGCTATCGGGAAGACTGCTGTCCGCAACGCCGCTGTCAGCCTGACCACCGTCGGGCGTCCCAGCATCGGGCGTGCCAGCGTCGGGAATCCCAGAATCGGGCGTGCCAGAATCGGGCGTGCCAGAATCGGGCGTGCCAGCGTCGGGAGTCCCAGAATCGGGCGTGCCAGAATCGGGTGTGCCAGCGTCGGGCGTGCCAGCGTCGGGCGTGCCGGAATTGCGTCCGCCCGCGTCCACGGGTCGCCAACCGTCGACTCGAACCACACCGGCGCCGCTCGACCCGTCGCCGACGAGCCCTTGCGCGTCGCCGGCCGCGGAGACGCCCGTGCTGACGAAGGGGCCCATCTGCGAGGCGCCGGAGTCGACGTCCCAGTCTGTGCACCCTGGACCCGTCAGGCCGAGGAGCAGCCCCAGCAGCGCGAGCCCTCGGCGGTCACAGGCGGGTCCGCCGCTGGCAAAAATGCGCGCGGCGCCCTGAACCTCGAAGCCCAGGGCGCCGCGCGTCGTCATCAGGGCTACAGAAGGCCGCGACGGGAGCCGCTGGCGCGACGTCCGCGCTCCTTGCCGCTCCGCTTGTCCATGCGGGTCTCGACCTGCCGCGTGATCTTGTCGAGCGCGCCGTCCACAGCGTGCAGCAGCTTGTCGCCACGCGCCTTGCCGACGATCTCGGGCTTGCCGGCGATGGTGACGGTCGCCTCAAAGCCAACGCTCAACTCTTCCAACACCGCCCGCGCGACAATGCCGTCGCCGCCGATGCGATGCTCGATCTTCTCGAGCTTCTTGCTGAGGTGCTTCTCGACCAATCCGCCCGTGTCGAGCTCTTCAGAGTCGGGACCGGGCTTCGTGACCAGGTTGAGATCCATGGGCTGTCCTCCGCATGTGCCAGGGAAAAGGGTCCAGGCCTCATGATAGGACATCGTCAGGAGCGCGTCACGGCCGACTGAAGATCTCGTCGCCGAACGCGGGTGGCCCTGCGGCGGGAGCCCTCAAGGCGCAGCGCACGGGGCTCTGTCGCAGACCGATTCCTAGACTTGCCAGCTGCGACGCCCCACCAGCAGGTCCTGCAGGGACGCGTCGGCCGCGTCCGCCTTGGCGCCGTCCACCTGGGCGTGCACGCCCGCGTCGTACACGGGCCGTGAGATCGCGCGGATCACACCGACCGGGGTCGGCAGGGCTGGGGTCTCGAAGCGCGCCAGGACCAGCGACCGCACCGGGTCCTCATCGTGGGCGTCATGCACCCAGGCGTCGGCCTCGGTCAGGCCGTCTTCACCGACGGTGAACACCTGCGGCGTCAGCCCCACGAGCCGCACGCCCTTGTCGCGCTCCCGACCGAAGATCATCGGCTCGTCGTGCTTGAGGTGCACCGTGTTGTCGGCCCGCACCTGCTTCGCGGCGATGGCTTCCCAAGCGCCGTCGTTGAAGATGTTGCAGTTCTGCAGGATCTCAACGAACGACGTGCCCTTGTGCGCGGCAGCGGCGGCGAGCACCTCCTGCATGCACTTGGCGTCCACGTCGATGGTCCGGGCGATGAAGGTCGCGTCGGCGCCCACCGCCACCTGAACGGGCTTGAAGGGGTGATCCAGCGACCCGAGCGGGGTCGACTTCGTGCGCTTGCCCACCTCGGACGTGGGGGAGTACTGGCCCTTGGTCAGCCCGTAGATGCGGTTGTTGAAGAGCATCAGGTTGACGTCGACGTTCCGCCGCAGGAGGTGGATGAAGTGGTTGCCGCCGATGGAGAGCGCGTCGCCGTCGCCCGTGACCACCCACACCTGCATGTTCGGCTTCGCGATCTTGAGCCCCGTGGCGAAGGCCGGCGCGCGGCCGTGGATCGTGTGAAAGCCGTAGGTCGACATGTAGTAGGGGAAGCGCGACGAACACCCGATGCCGCTGACCACCGCGATCTGCTCGGGCGGGATGCCCTGCTTGGCCAGCGCGCGGTGCACGCCAGCCAAGATGGCGTAGTCGCCGCACCCCGGGCACCAGCGGACGTCCTGGTCGGAGGAGAAATCCTTGGGCTTGAACTTGCGCTGCTCGTTCATGTCGGGCTCCGAAGGCAAGGAGGGGCCGCTTGGCTGGCCAGGGTGAGACGCCCATGTGCGAGGCGCAGGGCTCGGGAGGTGTCCGGCTGCCGACCGCGCGATGCGACCGAGGCGCGGTCCGCGGGCGAGGCGCGCAGCCCCGCCGCGTCCGGGATCAGCTCGACAGGTTGTCCAGCACCACGTTCTGCAGGTCGTGCACCTGCAGCGGCACACCCCCCACGCGGTTGTAGCGCACGCCGTTGAAGTCGAAGCGCGCCCGCAGCACCTGAAAGAGCTGCCCGTTGTTGATCTCGGGGACCACGACCGTGTTGAAGCGGGCGAGGATGTCGCCGAGGTCCTTGGGCAGCGGGTTCAGCCAGCGCAGGTGGACGTGGCTCACCGAGCGGCCCTCCTGCTGCAGCAACAGCGTCGCCGTGTGGCAGGCGCCGTAGGTGGAGCCCCACGACACCATGAGCACGTCGCCCTCGGCCGCGCCGTCGATCTGCGTGGGCGGCAGCGAGTCGGCGATGCCGTCGACGCGCGCCTGGCGCTGCAGGGTCATGTGGTGGTGGTTGTCGGGGTCGTAGGAGATGTGGCCCGTGACGTCCCACTTCTCGATGCCACCCAGGCGGTGCTCGAGGCCCGGCGTGCCCAGCTTGGGCCAGGGGCGCGCCAGCGTCTTGGGGTCCCGCGTGTAGGGCTGAAAGCCGTCGGGGAAGTCGACGTCGCTGTCGATCTCGGGTGGCTCAATCGCGGGCAGCTCCGACAGGTCCGGGACCCGCCAGGGCTCCGCGCCGTTGGCGATGAAGCCGTCGCTCAGCATGATCACCGGCACCATGTAGGTCATGGCGATGCGGGCCGCCTCGAAGGCGGTCTCGAAGGCGTCGCTCGGCGAGCGGGCGGCCAGCACGGCGAGCGGCGACTCGCCGTTGCGACCGTACATGGCCTGCAGCAGGTCGGACTGCTCGGTCTTGGTCGGGAGGCCTGTGGACGGGCCTCCGCGCTGCACGTCGATGATCACGATGGGCAGCTCGGTCATCACCGCGAGGCCGATGGCCTCGGCCTTCAGCGCCATGCCGGGGCCCGACGTGGTCGTCACCGCGAGCTGGTTGCCCCACGCCGCGCCGATGGTGGCGCACACCGCCGCGATCTCGTCTTCGGCCTGGAAGGTGTAGACCCCGTGGTGCTTCTGCTTGCTCAGGAAGTGCAGGATGTCGGACGCAGGCGTGATCGGGTAGCTGCCGAGAAAGATGTCCTTGCCCGCCTTGTGCGCCGCGCAGATCAGGCCCATGCCCAAGGCTTCGTTGCCCTGGATGTTGCGGTAGGTGCCCTTCTCGGAAGGCCGCGCCGCAGGGACGCTGTAGCGGATGAGGAACTGCTCGCTGTTCTCGCCGAAGTTGTACCCCGACTTGAACACCTTGAGGTTGGCCTCGGCGTAGCGCTCCTTGCCGGCGAAGTGCATGCGCACCTCGTCTTCCACCAGGGAGATGTCGCGCTCGTAGAGCCAGCACATGAGCCCGAGCGCGAAGAAGTTCTTGCAGCGCTCGACCTCCTTCGTGGTGAGGTCGGTGTCCGAGAGCGCGTCACGGGTGAGTCGGCCGAGGTCGACGCGGTAGACCTGGTAGGCCTCGAGGTCGGTGACCTCCTCGTCGAGCGGGTCGTGGTCGAAGCCGGCCATCTTGAGGTTGCGGTTGGTGAAGGCGTCGCGGTTGACCACGAGCACACCATGCTCCTTCAAGAAGGGCAGGTTCTTGGCGAGCGCGGCCGGGTTCATGGCCACGAGCACGTCGACCTCGTCGCCCGGCGTGAAGATCTCGGCCGACGAGAAGTGCAGCTGAAAGCCCGAGACGCCGGCCAACGTGCCCGCTGGCGCGCGGATCTCGGCGGGGAAGTCCGGGAAGGTCGCGATGTCATTGCCGGCGAGCACCGACGCCATGGTGAACTGGCTGCCGGTGAGCTGCATGCCGTCGCCGGAGTCGCCGGCGAAGCGCACCACGACCGACTCGAGCTCTTGGGTCTTCCGCTGCTGGATGTTCATGGGGCTCCTCTCCGCGTCCGCGGGGACGCCCCCCGACGCGGGAGGGGCGCGTGACGGCTAGGTCGCGACGTCAGGGCCGCGGGGGCGCACGCCGGGAGCGCGCGCGGCGACAAGCTAGCGCTTCTTCCGCTTGGCACCGTCACGGGCCTGGGCCCGACGCTTGCGGCTGACCCGGACCTGCACGTCGCCGTCATGGCCAGCGGCAGCGGCGACCGGGACCTGACCCTCGTCACCGGAGGCGACGGCGCTAGCGCTGGCGACCTCGATCGGCTCTGCGATGTGCCCCTTCAAGAGCATCGGGACCGTGCCGATGAAGAGGGCGCAGACCCCGAGGAAGATGATCAGCTCGTTGAGGAAGATGCTGTCCATGGTGACGGCTCCGAAAGGCGTCGCGCGGCGGTGCGGGAGGGCAGGCCTGGGCGAGTGTGGGCGCGGAGTATACGCAAGGCCCCCGCGGACTCAAGGCCGCAGGCGGGGGATCCGGCCTAGCAGACTGCGGCTCTTCTCCGTTCTTGCGGCCACGCCGGTCAGTCTGCTGGGAAGGGGAAGCCACGGCTTGCCGTGGCTGGGGGCGCTCGTAGGTGTCGTGCCAGTTCGCTGTCGCGACCAGGCAATTCAGCGTCTACCGCGCCCGTTTCCTTCGGCTGCGCCTCAGGGGGCTTGCTCCCACAAGAGACAGGAAAGCTAGCAGACTGCGGCGACAATCAATTTCGCGGCAGTCTGTTAGACGTGCGCACGCTGGAGCGGCGATTCGTTTGACAGGTCGGCGGCCCTGGGGGGAGATCCAGACCTCGGCCCGCCCCGGCGCCACGCGACCCGCCGGTCGCCTGCCGGCGCAGGGGGCCCTTGCCCGCGGAGTTGCCACGCCTATTCAGCCCCGGACTCAGCAGCGCAACGTCGGTGCCCTGCCCTCTCTGGGCGCGGCGGCCGTGGTCGCGCTGTTGGTGATCGCGAACGCGTGGTGGTGGTGGGTCCAAGAGCCCGACGTGGCCCCCATGGACCTGGTGGAGCGACTGGCGGTGCTCCGCGAGGACCGCGCCGAGTCGGCGCGCGTGGAGGAGCCCAAGCCCAACCCCGACGATCCCTGGCTGGGCCTGGCGCCGCCGCTCGAGGTGCCCGCGGACAGACTGGCGCGCATCGCCCTCGCGCCTGAGCCGGTGCCGGAGGAGCGCCTGACCACCGTCGGCCAAGGGGACACGCTGGACCACGCCCTGGACCGGCTCTTCATCCACGGCGAGGTCAAACGCAAGGTCATCGCCGGCTACCGCACCCTGCACGACCCCAGGCTCATCCGCCCCGGCCAGCGCCTGTTCGCGCAGTTTGAGCAGGCCTCGCCCATGGACGCGGAGTCGTTGATCTCCCTGGTCGTCGCGCCGGTGGGTCGCGGTGAGGGGACCACTGTGGTCCGCGCCCACGACGAAGAGGGGGCGGTCTTCTATCGCGCGCGCCCCGGCGGGCTGCCGGGCCACATGTCTCGACAGGTCCTGCGCTGTCCGATCAGCGGCCCGCTCGCGGTGTCGATTCGGCGCTGTGGTCACGGCGACGGGCTGACCCGGCTGGTCGCTGCGCTGCTGAGCCTGCGGCTCGACCTGCGCAAGCACCTGAACCGCGGCGACGAGCTGCGGGTGGTCTTCGACGAGCTGGTGGCCGACGACGCGCGGGTCCGCTACGAGCGGGTCGTGGCCCTGCGATTCAAGGGTCAGCGCGCGACGTTCACCGGGGTCAGCTGGGAAGACGAGAAGGGGCGCGTGGCCATCTACACCCCCTCCGGGGACGCGCTCGAGCCCATGTTCCTGCGCGACCTGGTCTACGGCGCGCGGCTGACCTCGGTGTTCGGCCTGCGCATGCATCCGATCTTGAAGAAGATGAAGCCCCACCTGGGCATCGACCTCGCGGCGCCGATTGGCACGCCGGTGCGCGCCGCAGCGGACGGGGTGCTGCTGGCGAGACGACGGGCCGGGGCGGCGGGGCGCATCGTGCGCATCCGCCACGGTCGTCACATGTCGAGCGAGTACTTCCACCTGCAGCGCTGGGCCAGGCGCCTGTACCCCGGCAAGAAGGTGCGCCGCGGGCAGGTCATCGGCTACGTCGGCAACACGGGACGGTCGACCGCGCCCCACCTGCACTTTGGGGTGCGCAAGGACGGCAAGCACGTGGACCCGCTGAAGGCGTTCAACACCCCGGGAAAGGCGGTGCCGGCGCGTCAGCGCGAGGCCTTCAAGCGTCAGGTCAAGCCGCTCCTGAGCTTGCTCGACCGCATCGACGTCGTCGCGGAGAAGCGGGGCCTGGTCGCGCGATCGGCGCCCAAGGGCAAGCGCTGAGCAGCGCCTCCGGACGGGCCCATTGCGAATGGTTGAACGCGGGAGCGTGCCCGTGTCACGTCGGCGGGCCTTGGAGCGGACCGGTCCACAGCAGGCCGAAGACATCGACCGCCCACCACGTGGTGTCGGCTGCCGCTGCGTCGACCGCGGGCGACGCGGCGGCGCGCGTCCGTGCGGGGCCTGCGTCGGCCCAGGCGCTCACGTCGACGCCCTGCCCCACGCCCCAGCCACTCCACAGACACCGGGCTGCGCCCGGCGGCTCGACGGCCTTTGCGGCCCGCCGCCACGCCGCGACCTGATCCGGTTGCGGGGCGGCCTCGGAGAGGACGGCGACGGCGCCGCGACGGACCACCGGTGGAGCGCCGAGCCAAGGGCGCGCGCTGAGCGCGTCGTCGAGCGTCGCGACCGACACCGGAGCGCCCGTGGCCAGCAGCCGAGACCGGCACACGTCCAGGGCGACGCCCCCCAGGTCACCCGCGATCACGCGACGCCCGAGCGCGGCGGCCGCCACCACGGTGGTCCCCGACCCAGCCATGGGATCGACCACGAGCCCGCCCGGGGGACAGGACGCGCTCACCATGCGCGCGGCCAGGCTGAGGGGCTTCTGGGTCGGATAGCCGGTGCGCTCCGGATCCCGGTTCGACATCGTCCGCCGGACCAGCTCGTCCGGCCAGTCCCGGAGCAGCGCTGCGTCAGGCGCGTCGGAGGCCGTCTCCCAGACGTCGGTGGCGGTCTTGCTCTTGCCCTTGAGCAGCGACGACGTCGCCGACTCGCGCGGCGCGACGAAGCGCCGGCGCTTGGGGTCCTTGGCGTAGAGGTAGATGACGTCGTGTTTGCGCTGATACCGCTGGCGCGAAGACCCGCCCAGCGCGTAGGCCCACACGATCTGATTGACGAAGCAGTCGCCGCCGAAGATCTCGTCGAGCAGGACCCTTGCGTAGGGTCCGCGGCGGGGGTCGAGGTGCAGGTACAACGACCCGTGTGCGGCCAGCAGCGCGTGGGCGCGCACCAGCACCGCATGGAGCTCCGCCAGGTAGCCGGCGAGGTCCGCGCCGTCGCGGTCGTTGTAGGCCCGCAAGAGCAGGGGCGCCGCCGCGCCGTCGTCCAGCGTCAGCGTCACGCGCCGGTCGTAGGTGGCCTCGCTGCCAAAGGGCGGGTCGAGGTGCACCAGGTCGACCGTGCCGCCGTGTCCGGTCGCCAAGAGGTGGTCGAGCGTGTCCACCGCGGCGGCCGCATAGAGCTGCGCAGAGGGTCGAGGCTCGACGCCCGTCAGCGCCGTCTCACCCAGCTGTCGCGGGGTCGGCGCTGCGTCACCGGGAGACGCTGGCAGGTGGAACAGCGTCCGGACCCGCGGCGGTGTGGCTCGCGAGGGGTCCAGCGTCGTCGCGCGGCCGGGCCAGCTGAGGGTGACCGGCCGGGGTGTGCTCACTGCTGGACGAGCTCAGCGTCGCTGCCAGGGCGAAGCACGTAGGTCTCGAAGGAGTAGGTCAGATGCCCGGTGATGCTGGCGAAGCCCTGCCCCTTGGTCCACGTGGTCACCGTCTGGCCGGAGGTCGGGTCCTTCTTGGTGAACGTGGTCTTGTCGGTGCCGCCGATCACCACCAGCGGCACGGTCTGGCCCTTGGCCGCGACGCCGAACTGGCCGTGCGTCTTGCCGTCGGTGCCGAGCACGTTGGGCTCGACCACCTCGACGTTCTTGAGGATGACCTTGACGCCCTCGTAGGCCTCGGACTGAGCGCCCTTGGCGGCGACCTCGGCCACCACGACAGGGTATGCGCCCGGCTTGGGCGCGGTGCCGGTGACCTGGATCTTGTCGAAGTCGACCTTGATCTCCGTCTCGCAGAAGTACTCCACCAGGTCGCCGGTGAGGGTGACGATGTCGCCCTGCTTTACGTTCGACTTGCCCTTGAAGACGACGATCTTCATGCCCTGCCACCGGCCGTCGTCGGTGGGCGCGCCGGAGGGGCGCACGTAGAACACCCCGAGCTTGCCGAGCGCGCCCTCGTCTTCGGTGACCACGAGATCGGTGAGCGTCACCGCCTTGAGCACGACACTCTCGCCGGAGGGGTTGGCGCAGGTCTTGCTGGCTGCGGCCTGCTGCAGCGCGGCGACGCCGAGGGTGCCCCCGGCGTCTGGGCTGCCCGTGTCCGGTGTGCCCGTGTCCGGTGTGCCCGTGTCCGGTGTGCCCGTGTCCGGTGTGCCCGTGTCCGGTGTACCCGTGTCGGTGGTGCCTGCGCCCGTGTCGGTGGTGCCTGCGCCCGTGTCGGTGGTGCCTGCGCCCGTGTCCGTGGTGCCGGCGCCCGTGTCCGTGGTGCCGGCGCCCGTGTCGGTCCCCGCCTGGGCGTCGGTGCCAGCGCCGTCGACCTGGCTCTGCCCGGCGTCGAGAAAGGCGCAGTACTGGCCAGCGCAGGTCATGCCGGCGGGGCAGGTCCCGTCGAGGGCGCAGAGCACCGCGCCGCCGCCGCCGCCAGTGGCCGTCCGGCAGCCCATGGGCACCAACGCGAGCGTCAGGATGACGCAGGCCTTTCGAACATCCATCATCCCAGCCATCGGAGCCTCCCGCGCCTCAGCGCGCGCGGAGGCTAGGGAGTGCCGCGACACCCCGTCAAGCGCCGTGTCGCGCCCGACAGACCCAACCCTCCTCAACGCGCGGTGGCGCGCGATGGCGCCCGCCGACACGCGCGCCGCGCTCGACACACCTCTCGGACCCACCCCGTCGCACCCACCCTGCGCACAAACGCCCGGAGCCCCAACGTGACCCCACCTCGCAAGCGACCCGGTCGCCGACCTCGCCCGACCGGACACCTCAGGCCCGCCCGCCGGGCCCCCGCCCCAGTGCCAACCGGACCTGAAGTCGAGGTGACCATCGACGCCCTCGGCGGCCAGGGCGACGGGGTCGCGCGGCTGGACAGCGGCGAGGTGGTCTTTGTGCCCGACGTGGCGCCGGGAGACCGCGTGCGCGTCCAGCTCACCGGCAAGCGCAAGGGCGTGCGGCGTGCCGTCCCCCGCGCGCTGGTGACGCCGAGCGCCGACCGGGTGCGGCCGCGCTGTCCGGTGGCGCAGACCTGCGGAGGCTGCCAGTGGCAGCACGTGTCCCTGGCGCGTCAACACGCCGAGAAGCTGCGCAACGCGACCAAGGCGCTGGGCCTCGCCCCAACCCCCATGGGCGCGACGCCTCCCTTCGGCTGGCGACGGCGCACCCGCTTTCACCTGCGGCGGGTCGACGGCGTCCTGCGCGCCGGCTTCATGGGGAGCGGCAGCGACGAGCTGGTCGCGGTCGACACCTGCCCGGTGCTCGCGCCGCCGCTCGACAGCCTGCCCGCCAAGGTCGCGACCTGGGCAGCGGAGTGGCTGAAGCGCGGCGAGGCCCTCGCCCACGTCGGCGCTGAAGGGGTCGTGCTTCGCGTCCAGGGCGTGTCGCGCGGAAAGACGCCGCCGCCCAGCGCAGAGGTCGCGGCCTCGCTCGGCGTGGTCGGCCTGCAGGTGGAGACCCAGGCGGGCACCCAGGCGTGGGGCCAGCGCGAGGTCACGCTCTCGGAGACGGTGGACCTGCATCCAGTGCGCGTCGACGCGGCCGGGTTCTCCCAGGCCTCCGCTGACGCCAACGTCGCGATTCGCGCCGCGGTGGCCGCGGCCATTGAGCGCTGCGGCCCCCTCGACACAGCGACCGAGCTCTACGCGGGCTCGGGCAACCTGACGGGGCTCCTGCTGGACGCGGCGCCTCGGGTCCACACGGTCGAGCTGTCGGAGGCGGCGGTGGTGCGGGCGCGCGCCGCCTTCGGGGACGCGGTGGCCGAAGGCCGGCTGCGCGCCAAGGTCGGGGACGCCGGCGCGGTGACCCGTCGACCCAAGGGCAACGAGCTCTGGCTCCTGGACCCGGGCCGCCCAGGCGCCAAGGACGCGTGCCATCGCATCACCAAGCTACGGCCACCGCACGTCGTCTATGTGTCCTGCGCGCCCGACACGCTGCGCCGCGACCTCCGCACCTTGCGGCAGGGCGGCTACGCGGTCACGGCAGCCTGGTGGGTGGACACCTTCCCCCACACGCCACATCTGGAGGTCGTCGCCCTGCTCTCGCTCGCGCGGCAACCGACCCCAGCCTGAGCGCGACGGCGTGCCCCGCGGCGACCTGCTCACGGAGCCCCGCGAGCACTCGCCTTTGGCGGGCCTGCCGCCCGATCTCGACGGGATCTTGGCAGGCTGCTAGGTTCCCGACGCGTCGTCTCGCAGCCCCTTCACGGGACAAATTCCGCCCCGTGAAGATCGATTCTTGTACCTGCCCGTCGAAGACAAGGAGCTACCGATGTGGTTCTGGGCAATCCGGCCAGGCAACAAGGAGGAGCTGAGCGACGAAGAGTTGATGAAGCGCTACCAGAGCGGCGACACGCAGGCGCTCGGGATCTTGTACGACCGCTACGCACACCGCGTGAAGGCCTTCGTGGCCCGCAAGGGTGCCAAGCGACCGGACGAAGTGGTCCAGGACGCGTTCCTGCGCATCGTGCGCAACGGCGGCAGCTTCAAAGGCACAGCCAAGTTCAAGACTTGGCTGTTCTCCATCGCACGTAACCTGGCCATCGACGCGGCGCGTCGCGACAAGTTTCGCGACATGCCCAGCCTCGACGACCCGATACGTGGCACCGAAGGGAGCATGACCCGAGGGGACAAGGTCGCGAGCCAGGTCCCCCACGCCAACGCGGAGCGCGCCGTCGATGACCAGCGCTTTCGTGCAACGTTGAAGGCGGCGCTCGACGCGCTGCCGGAGGAGCAACGTGAGGTCTTCGTGTTGCGGCAGTACTCAGGGCTGTCGTTCAAGGAGATCGGAGAGACCGTTGGCTGCAAGGAGAACACCGCCAAGAGTCGGATGCGGTACGCGCTGCTTGCGCTCCGCGAGGCGCTGGCGATGTACCGATGACCCCGCTCCGAAGTCGGGTGGGTGGGTCGACATGCGAGCGTCTCGACCTTGGGACGCGCAGAGGGTGGGTGGAGCGTTTGACGTCGTGAGGTCGAGAGAGCGCCCAGCGTTCGGTAGGTTGATGGGGAGATGACGGCGGCCACGGTGGCCCCCGCGCCCCGCAGAGGAGCCAGAAGATGGCCCGAGGACATTCCGCAGACGAGCGACTGACCCGCGACGAGCTCGCGCTCATGGCGGCGTTCGAGGCGCGCACCGGCGACGGTGCGACGAACGACGCCGACGTGCAGCTCTCGGCCGATCTGAGCGCTGAGCTCGACGACTTTGTGGCGCTCAGCCAGCGAATCGCCGCGCTCGACGAGGTCCCGCCGGTGAGCCCCTCTGTGCGCAGCGTGATCCTGTCGGCGGCGGCGGCGCAGACCCAAGCCGACGCCGAGCCGAAGGGGCTGGCGAAGTGGCTGTTGGCGCTCCTTCGCCCCGGGCCGATGGCCGCCCTGGGCATCGCGGCGGCGGTGCTGCTCGCGGTGGCGGTGCGGCCGGACGTGACCTCGCCTCTGGCGACGGAGGACGGCGACCGAGCCATGGTGGCCATGAAACGCCCCGCGGCCGCGGCGGCGAAGGCGGTCCAGGCCAGGGCAGAGCCGAGGCCGGCGGATCCGGGGTTGGACGCGGCCCCGGTCGCGCGTCCCAAGCGCACCATCGCCGCCACGCCAGCCTCGGTCGGGCCGGGGGGCGAGCAGCTGCCAGGGCCAGCCGAGGGGGCGCGGGCAGCAGCCAAGGACGCGGCGCCGCCCGCAGCAGAGACGGACCGCCGTGGGCCTGCACCAGCGGTGCGGGTGCCGGAACGAGCGGCCCGCGAGGATGTCGCGGCGGGCGCGACGAAGCGCAAGAGAGCGCAGCGTCGCCCCGTCGACAAGAAGCGCGCGTCCAAGCCCACCGTTTGGAGCGCGGGCCAGGCTCAGATCGCGGCGAAGAGCGGAGACGAGCTGAGCGACAAGGCCGCAATGCCGGCCGCCAAGGAGCGGGCGCCGAAGCGGCAGCAGCTCGCGGCCGCCCGTGCAGCGCCGCGACCCGCGCCCTCGCGCCGGGCGACCAACTACCTCGAGCCAACGAAGCCAGCGCCGAGCAATGACGACTTTGCCTACGCCGCGGCCGACCGCCCCTCCAGCGCGCCTAGCGGGGTGCGTCGGGTCGAGCGGGAGGCCGCCAGCGCGCCAGTGACGCCGCGGCCGAGCGCTCCGGCGCCCCGCAGCGCGCCCGACCGCTTGCAGAAGCGGGCGGCGTACAAGCGCCTGCCGGCCAAGCGACCCGCGGCCAAGAACACCCCGCGTGCTGAGTCGCTGAGCGACTCCGTGGTGAAGAAGGACGCTGCGCGCGACAGCGAGCGCGCCAAGCCGACCGGCGGGGCCAAGACCACGGGCAGCGCCGAGGTCGCGACCCTCAAGGCGCGCTATGCCAAGGCCAAGTCCGACGGAGAGCGCAGCGTTGTGTTGCGCGCGCTGACGCGGGCGGCCAAGGGGGCCGGAGACACGGTGACCCTGCGCTGGGCGCAGCGCGAGGCGAAGCGCGTGGACGCCAGGCTCGCGGCGGCGCGGAGCGCGAAGCGGCCGACCAAAGCGGCCGCCCCCTCAAGCGCGACGAAGTAGCCTGCGCGCGCCGGCCCGCAGCGCGCTCCCGATCCACAGTCGCGGCCACGTCGGAGCTCGCCAGCCCAGGGCCCGGGGCACGAGCGCGACGTCCGGGCGAGGCAGGGACGCCTCGCCAACGCGGGCCAGCTGCAGCCCAGCGCGGTCGACCCAGGCGTAGACGTCCGCGCAGCCCGCGAGCGGGTGGGCTGCCACCGCCGCGCTCGACACCGCGATCATGCCTGGCGCCGCGCCAACCGGCGTCGCCACGTCGGCGCCAGCGGCGACCGCGTCGAGCAAAGACTGTCCGAGGGGCGTCACGGCGGACGCCGCGTCGGCAAATAACACCCGATCGGCTTCGCAGGACAGGGCCGCCGCTTCGAGCGTCGCCATGGGATCGAGCAAGCCGCCCGGCACGACCACGAGCGACGCACCGGCGCCCTCCGCGAGCGCACAGGTGGCGTCAGACGATCCCAGGTCGAGCACAAGCTGCCTCGCTGCTGCGGCCGGGACCTGACGGCGCCACGCGTCGAGCTGCCCGTTGAGCGCGTCGGCGTGGTTGCGGGTGATGAGCACCACCGCTTCGCCCCCACGGCCGGACAGCTTGGCGGCGATCTCGCCGTCGGTGAGGCCGCTGCGCTGCGCGGCGCCTCCGAGCCGTTGGCGACGCGTCCGCAGGTCTTGCTCCGGCGTGCCGGCCGAGGGCGACAGCGCGGCGACCTCGGGCCGCTGCGGCGTCTTCGGTGGGCGCGCGGGCGCCGACCCGGAGCGCTTGGACTGCGGCGCGGCAGACGCGCCGCGCCCCGACCGGGGCTCCGTGCTCTGCTGCGACCTCGGCTCGCTTGCCCGCGGCGTCGGCGCGCCGACCGGGGCCGGGCGGATGGTGGCGGCGGCGCTGCGTGCGGCTGGGGAGCCACGACCTGCTGAGCCCGGTGGGGCGATGGTGACGCGCCGGCCACCGTCGGTGCTCGCTCCGGCGTCGCGTCGGGCGGGCTTGCGGGCCTTCGGGTCGACGGGCGGGGGCCGCGGCTGCCGGCGAGCGGGCGGTCGACCCAGGGACGCAGCCACAGGCCGCATGGGCCCGGGCGCGGGATTCGGCGGAGCGGGTTGTTCCGCCTGCGCCACGTCGGACGGCGGCGTCTCGGGGCCTGTGGCCTTGGTCGAGGACGCCACGGCGGGGGGCGGTGTCGCGGCGAGCGTCTCGGAGGGGGCTCCTGTCTCAGGGGTCGCACCGAGAGGGACGTCCTGGGACGCCTGTGGCTCCGGCGCTGTGTCCGCCGTCGGCGCTGTGCCCACTGCCGGCGCTGTGCCCACTGCCGGCGCTGTGCCCACTGCCGGCGCTGTGTCCACCTTCGGCGCTGTGTCCACCTTCGGCGCTGTGTCCGCCTTGGGCTTTGGGGCCCTCGACGGAGCGCCTGCGCCACTCGAGGCGCCACGCGCCGCTGCGGTCGCAGCGGGCGCTGCAGGTCGCGACGTGGTCGGTGGCGGTGGCTCGGCGGCGTGACCGGTCGCGGCTGTCGCGTCGTCGGGGGCGGCCGTGTCGGTGCGCCCTGCGGACCCGGGCGGCGCGATCCGTGGGCGCTGGCCAAGCGGTCGGCCATAGCGACGCGCAGCCGGTGGGCGGTGATCGCGGGCCGCCGGCCGCGGGGACGCCGGCGCCGAGCTCTGGGCCTCGCTCCCCGGTCGATCTGTCCGCGCGCTGCCGGGTGCGGCGATGACAGGGCGGCTTGAAGACCCTGGCGGAGCCACAGCCACACGCTTCGCGGGCGCGCGCGACGTTGCCGGGCGGTACCTGCCCGCCCGCGCTGGCACGCCAGCGGGGCGATCGGAGCGCGCTGCAGGGCGCTCGACGGCCGCGTCCAGCGTCGACGGCCGCGTCGCCGACTTGGGGGGCGCCACGCGCGCCCGGGCTGACCCGCCTGCGTGCGATCGGTCCGACGACCCGGCCGTTGCTGGCTCGGCGCGCTGCGCCGGCGACGTGCTCACCGAGGGCGCCTTGGGCCCTGATGCCTCGCTTGAGGCCGTCTTCGGAGCCGCCTTCGCGGACGAGCGCTTCTTTGCGCTCGCCGAGGCCGCCTTGGGCGCTGATGCCTCGCTCGAGGTCGACTTCGGAGACGTCTTCGCGGACGAGCGCTTCTTCGCGCTCGCCGACGACGGCGCGTTCGCGTCGTCCCCGGCGCCCTTGGGAGGCTTGGCTGCGACCGCCAGGAGATCTCCCTGACGTGCGTCGGCGCGACGGCGCCGCCTGCGGGGCTTGGACTCGGGCATGGTTGACCTGACGGGAAGATGGGGCGCGCGGCGCTGAGTGTCCCCGCGCGGCCCCGGTCGGAGCGACACGGCGACCCGTGGCGGCCGCGTCTGGCGTTGGCGGGCGATGTCGCTAGCGGGCGATGTCGACGAAGACGAAGCGCCCGAGGTGCGCCGAGAGATACCGCCGCGGCTCCTTGAGCGCAATCGTCACCCGCGTGCCGCGCGCGCCGATGCTCTCGACGTGCACCAAGGCGACAGGCGTCGGGAACGCGCCGGTGAGGATGTCGCGCTTGAGGTTCGGGTTCTCGATTCGAACGGCCGGAAGGTCGATGACCACGTGACGATCGTCCGGCCGGTACACGTAGCCGCACGCCTCACCGCTGACCTGGACGAAGACCCGGGAGCTGTTGAACGTGTTCTGAAAACCAACCCAGGTCAGCGCCTGCTCCTGGACCCGACACCGGCCGCGACGCAACGAGCGCCGCGCCTTCCAGTCGGGGATGACGCCGCTGTACTTGCGCTCCTTGTAGAGCTGGCCCGCCCGGTCGACGAACACGTCGCGCGCCTTGTCGTTGCCGAGCAGCGGGAAGGGAAAGGGCGGCGGTGGCGCACGAAAGGACCCCAGCCGCAGGTCCTCGGCCGTGAGCCAGGTGCGCTTGTACTCCGGCACCGCGGCCTTGGCTGCGGGCTTCGCGCTCGCCCCTTTGGACGCCGCGCGGGCCTGGGTCGGCGCTGCCTTGCGCGCGCGCTTCCCCGTCCCCGCGAGGGCGGCCGGCGAGACGAGCAACAGGGCGAGCGTGAGCGCTTTGGCGAGGTGCATGGAGGGTCCGAACGTGCGGTCTGCGCCAACAGGGCTGCAGCTGTCGAGAGTCTAGGCCAGCGCCCACGCCCTGTCCAAATCGCCACGCGGCAGCCCCAGCGGACGGGCGGCGCCACGACCACGCCCCTGCCGAGCGCCCCCAGAAACGAGCTGAGCCCGCCGCAGGGTTGCTGCGGCGGGCTCAGTCGAAAGCGAGCTTCGGGTGCGAATTACTTCGCGGGGACCTTCAGCGTGCCCGTGCCGGTCTTCTGACCGACCTCGAGCGAGCCAGCGTCCACGCCCTTGGCGGTGCGGAGCCAGACCTCGTAGGTCTCGGCGATGCACTTGCAGGCGCCGGTGATGTACTTCTTCTTGTCGGCGTTCTCGCCCGTGTACCACTTGTCGACCTCGTACACGTCGATCTCGTCGCCGGCCTCGATGGCGACCGCGTCGCCCTTGCCGTCGCACTTCTCGATGTCGGTGGTCTCGGTGGTGCAGGCGCCAATCTCGAGCTCGAGCGAGCCGCCGCCCAGGCCGAGGTAGCCGGTGGAGATGTCCTTGAAGTCGAGGTCGCCGAAGGGACCACAGGCGGCAGCGACGTCGTCGGCGTCGGCGTGCTTGTTGTCCGGGCAGGCCACGTTGGTGCCGGCGTTGTAGTTGCACGAGCCGGGCTTGCCGACGCCGATGAGCTTGTCACCACGCCACACCGCGACCATGTCGATGTCGGGGCCGGGGCTGGTCGTCGCCTTGCAGTCCGGCTCGGTGTACTTGTCGTAGATGATCACGGCCTTGAAGGCGGTCGAGGTGCCGCCTGCGTCCGTGGTGCCGGCGTCGCCGCCGGTGGTCGAGTCGCCGCCCGTGGTGGCGTCGCCGCCGCCGCCGGTGCCGTCCTCGGTGGTGGCGTCACCGTCCTCGCCGACCGTAGCCGAGCAGGCCGAGGTCAGCATCATGGCCGAGATCGAAAGAAATGCGAGGTACTTCTTCATGGGTGAACCTTCTTCAGGGGATGTGGTCAATCGTCCGTGGCTGCGTTGAGATCCAGCTCGAGAGCCGGGTCAAAGCGCCCTGCCGAGCCGCCGCGTCAGCGAGGGTTCGACGCCACGTTCGGGCCGCGACCTGGGGCTCAGGGCTTGGCCAGCGAGGGGGCTGTCACCGCGACCGGGAGGCCCGGTCAAGGCTCGTCCTCCCCAAACGCAGGGAGGAGTCCACCTATTCGGCGGCAGAAGGATAGTGTTCGCGCCCGTGAAGTCAACGGCTAGAAAATGTCGGCGAATCGGACCGAAACGGCCTTTCATTGTTGGAGATCCGGACCCTGTCCCAGGACGTGCGGCGGAGGCCTTCCTCGTCGGAGGGACGCAGCCGTCACCGACTTTCTCTTGCACCGCGCTGCGCTCCGCGCGCATACTCCCGCGCCCGCACGACCCGCGCAGACCCACGCGCGCTGTCCCCACAAACGTGCTCACGCCAACCGTGGTATGGATTTTGCGCTGGTCTCAGCGCCCCTGAGGGCACCACACCCCACGTCGCCGGCTTCAGGCCGACGAAGGCAGACCTCACCCATGGCCACGATGGAGTGCCCGCGCTGCGGCCACCACAATGTGTCGACCTTTCGCTTCTGCGAGGTCTGCCTGTCGCCCCTGCCCCACGAGGACGGAGACGAGGAGCGCGCCGATGTCGTCGGCCGCTTCTTCGACGACGCCGACCTGCTCGAGGCCAGCCCGGTGGCCTCGTCCCGCGGGGACGTCGAACCAACCCGCTTCGACCTGCCCTGGCTCGAGGGACGCGCGCCCGTCGACCAGGCGCTCGGGCGCAAGACCGAGGTCCAGGAGCTGGCCGGCAAGCTGGGGCGGCGCCTGGCCAAGTCCGAAGCGGGCAGCGTGCTGCTGCGCGGCGAGGTCGGCAGCGGTCGTTCGCAGCTGCTGGCGCTGGCGCGGCAGGAGGTCGTGCGGGAGCACCCCGACGCCCGCTTCATCATCACCTCGGCCCAGGGTGCCCACCGGCCCCACAGCCTCATCGAGCGCCTGCTGCGGCTCCGCTTCGACATCCCCGACTACCTCGGCGGCACCATCGCCGGCGAGCGCTTCGAGCGTGCGGTGGAGTCCCTCTTCGGCGACGCGACGGGCGCGGACGTGGCGCGCACCTGCGGCCCGATGCTCGGCTTTCACTTCTGGAACGAGCACGCCATCGACTTCGAGGACCGCCACGAGCGCAGCCGCCGCGCCCACGAGGCGCTCTCGGCCCTCTGGCAGCGAGACCTGAAGGACACGCAGACCGTGGTCATGGTCGACGACGCGGGCGAGGCCGACGCGGAGAGCTTGGAGTTCCTGCGGCAGCTGCTGCGTGACGTCTCGGGCCAGCCGGTGGTCTTCGTGTTCGCCGCGAATCAGCGCGGCACCCTCCGCCGGACCTGGCTCGCCGATCTCGACTCGGTGACCCTGGAGCCCCTGCCGAGCGCGCTGCTGCGCAAGATCGGCACCGAGAGCCTCGCGGGGGTGCAGGGCGTCGACGCGGGCGTGCTCGACGCGCTGGCGAAGGTCGCCGACGGCAAGCCGGGCTCGCTGCTCGGCGCGATCGAGTCGCTGCTCAAGGGCGGCGGCATCGTCGAGATCGACGGCAAGTGGCACCTCAAGCGCCTGATCCTCAACGAGATGGTCGAGCGCGGAAAGCTCCGCTCCCGCAAGGGCGGCCGCTTCGACATGTTGAGCGAGGACGAGCTCCTCGTGGCGCGCATGGGCGCGGTGTACGGCGTGCGCTTCTGGTCTGGCGGCGTCGTCGCACTGCTGCGCGACAGCGACACGGTGGCGCGCACCCTCGAGGAGTTTGGCCAGGACGGCCTCCCAGCGAAGGTCGAGAAGGCGTGCGACACGCTGGTCGAGGCGGGGCTGGTGGTCCGGGAGCGCTCCGCGACGCTGCCCTCGGAGAGCGGCTTCCGCTTCGTGGAGGCTGGTGATCTCGACAAGCTCACGGAGCTGATCGACGACGGTGAGCGCAAGATGCTGGCCTACCGCGCCGCGGTGTGGCTCGAGCTGGTCGGTCGCCACCGCGGCGGTCAGCTCGCCGACGTGCTGGCGCCGCTGTGGTTCGCGGCGGGGGAGCGGACCCACGCGGCCCACCTCTATCTGCACGCGGGGGAGCGGGCGCGCGAGGAGCTGCAGCACGAAGGGGCCCAGCGCTACTTCGAGCAGGCGCGCACCTTGGCCCCAGACTCCGCGCAGGACATCCAGCTCTTCGCCTTGCTCGCCCTGGGAGACCTGGCCGAGCTCGACGGCCGCTCCGAGGAGGCTGAAGGCCACTTCCGCGACGTGCTGGGCCTCGCCTGGAGCTACCGCGCCCGTGGCCAGGGTGCCCAGGCGCTCCAGCGCATCGGCCGGCTGTACCGCAGCAAGGGCCGGCTCGACGTCGCCCTCGGCCACCTGATCGAGGCGATGAAGCTCTACGAGGCGGTGGGCGATGTGGAGGGGCTGGCCAGCGCGTGCGACGACATCGGCCGGGCCTACTGGCTCGCCGGCAGCTTGAAGAACGGCCTGCAGTTCCTGCAGCGCGCGGCTCAGTACCGCGAGCGCCATGGCGACCGGACCGGTCTGGCGACGACCCTGACCAACCTGGGCATCTTGTCCATGACCAGCGGCAACCTCGACCGCGCGCGCACCTACCTGGAGCGCGCCGTCGGGCTCCGCCGCGAGGGACGCAACGCGCACGGCCTGCTGGAGTCGCTCAACGCCCTGGGGGCGCTGCTGCTCACCGCTGGCGAGGCCGACGCGGCCGTCTCCGCGATGGAGGAGGCCTACGAGCTGAGCAAGCGTGTCGGCAACCGGCGCATGCAAGGCATGCTGCAGAACAACCTCGGTGAGACGTTGATCAAAGGCGGACGGCTCACAGACGGCGAGGCGCTGCTCTACAAGGCGGTGGAGAGCGCGGGCCGGCTCGGAGACCACAACCTGCTCTCGGACGCGGCGCGCAACCTGGCCACCGCCGCCCGCATGCGCAACGACACCAAGCGCGCCATCACGTGGGCGCGGCGGGCCGTGGCCGCCGGGCAGGCGTCCGACGTGGCCCGCGTGCGCGCCAACGCCATGGCCACGCTGGCCGACATCCTCGCGGACGGCGACGACCTCGAGGCGGCCGACGGCGCCTTCACACGGGCGGCGCAGCTATGGAAGGAGGCGAACGACCGCGCTGGTCTGTCCGCCGTGCTGCAGGCCCACGCCGCCTTTCTGGTGCGTCACGGCCGGGGTGACGAGGCCAAGGAGCTGCTCGCGCGTGTCGACCAGCTGCAGCGGAGAGGCCGTGGGCGCGGCGCCCGGACCACTGGCCGCACCCGCAGTGACGACAATACGATCACACCTGAGGCCGCGGTCAGCACCGACAAATCCGACGCATAACGCTGCTTTCATTGCACTTTGACAGGTTGTCAGGCGAGTGAACTCGGCCCCGGAAGCCAACCTGACAGCGATGTCATGATTCGCTAGCACTTGCCTCTCGAAATCTCCAAGCAATATTCCCCAACAGCCCTGATTCCCTAGCTCTTTCCTCAATCAATCGCACGTTGGCCATGGACTTGCATTGTCTACAGGCCGAGGCGGCGGTTGGCCGGAGGAGGTTCACATGGGATCGATGGCGTTCGACAAAGACAGCACCCGGGACGACGGCGTGCGCGAGCCGCTGCATCACGACCCCGTGGCGCGCAGCGTCAGTGGCCCCGACAAGCTGGTGACCAACCGGCCGCCGCGCGAGGCCAACACGCGGACGACGTCGTCGGCCGACCCGACGGTGATGTACCTGCAGGGCATCGGTCGGGTGTCGCTGCTGACCCGCGAGGGCGAAGCGGAGATCGCGGCGCGCATGGAGCATGCCTCCGCCGACATCATCGAGGTCCTGCACCGCAACCCCGTCAGCTGCGAGCTGATGCGGGAGCTCGCCGTCCGCATGGCCGACGACATCGACCTGCTCAAGGAGTGGACCACGGACCACGACTGGCGCGACCGCGACGCGCGGATCACCACGCTCGCCAGGGCTGAGCGCTTCAAGAAGCGCACGGAAGAGATGGACGCTGACATCGACCAGCTGCAGGGCGAGTGTACCGGGGCGGGCCGGTCGCTGCCGCTCGACCAGGCCATGCGCCTGAAGTACCGCGTCTTCTGGGAGAACCGGGTGGGCGAGCGGCTGATTCGCGCAGCGCTGGCGCACTTCGACACCCTCGGCGCCGCCTGCGTTCGCGCGGCACGCGGCCTGTGCGACGCCCTGACCGAGAGCGGCATGAGCCGCGCAGAGGCCGAGGCGCTGGACCCGGCCTACATCACCAAGCGTGCCCGGAGCGCCAAGGCCAAGGCCCGTCGCGAGGTCGCCGTCGCCATGGCGGCGCTGCGCGAGGCCGAGGCCGCCTTCCAGGGCAGCGCAGAGGAGGCCGCCGCCGGCCGCCGCCGCATCCGCGAGGCGCAGCGCTACATCGAAGAGGCCCGCAGCGTGATGATCCAGGCCAACCTGCGGCTCGTGGTCAGCATCGCCAAGCGCTACATGAACCGGGGCATGCACCTGCTGGACCTGGTCCAGGAGGGCAACATCGGCCTGATCAAGGCGGTCGAGAAGTTCGAGTGGCAGCGGGGCCACAAGTTCTCGACCTACGCCACCTGGTGGATCCGCCAGAGCATCACGCGCTCCATCGCCGATCACGGCCGGACGATTCGCATCCCGGTGCACCTCATCGAGGCGCTCAACCGCATCATGCGGGAGCGGGCGCGGCTCGAGCAGTCGCTGGGCCGCGAGCCGACCTTCGAGGAGATCAGCGCCGTCACCGAGCAGCCCGTGCCGCAGATTGAGCACATCCTGAAGATGGTGCGGACGCCGCTCTCCCTCGACGCTACGGTGGGCGAGGAGGCGGACGCCAAGCTGGCCAACTTCATCGAGGACACCAAGGCGGTGAAGCCGCTCGACGAGTGCCTGAAGGCGGACCTGGCGCACCAGACGCGGCGCATGCTCACCCGCCTCAAGCCGCGTGAAGAGGCCGTGCTGCGCCTCCGCTTCGGCATCGGCGGCGGCCAGACCATGACGCTGGAGCAGGTCGGCTCGATGTTCAAGCTGACGCGCGAGCGCATCCGCCAGATCGAGAACGCCGCCCTCAAGAAGCTCCGGGCAAGCCCGTGCAGCGAGACGCAGTCCTACCACGAGGACGGCTGAGCGCCGGCTGCCCACCGGCCGCGCTCCCCTGGCCCCCGCCGCGTCCCTCCCTCGCGGCGGGGGCCAACGTTTTTGCCGCTGCCAGACCGGTGACGACCGCCCAAGTCCCCGCTCGCGAAGCGAGTCACCGGGCCTGCGTTGATGCGCCCTACCCCGCTGCGCTACGCTCCGCCGCCGCACGGGCGTGACGCCGGTGCAACGAGCGGCAGCACCTCCCGCTGCCATCGCGCGGATCGCGCGAGGAGACCGGCCCCATGGCGAAGATGCCTGCCCCCAAGACCGCGCGCGCCGCCGTCCTGTTGACCCTGATCCTGGCGGTGGCGCTCAGCGCAGCCGGCTGCAAGAGCCCGGCCCAGCGCGCCCGCGTGCTGACCAAGGATCAGGAGAAGCAGATCGCGGCGAACGTGCTGAAGGCCAAGCCGAAGATGCAGCACGAGCGGCGCATCGACTTCGAGGATCGCCTGAGCCTCATCGGCTACGACCTCTCCGGCACCCCCAAGGCCGGCGGTACCATCGACGTGACGATGTACTTTCAGATGCACAAGCCGGTGAGCGGCGACTGGAAGATCTTCGTCCACTTCGAGTCCCCCGGGAAGCGGCGTCAGCCCTTTGACCACTACGGCGTGGGCGGCCTGTACCCGGTCGCCAACTGGAAGGCGGGGGAGATCATCAAGGACAAGGTCCGCATCGCGATCCCGAAGGACTGGCCCAACGGCAAGACCCAGCTGCTGGTCGGCTTCTTCGACTGGGGGGCGTGGTCGAAGGCCAGCCAGAATCGTCGGCTCAAGCTCGCCGCCGCCAGTAAGAAGCTGGGGACAGCGGACGACCGCGCGCTGGTCGCCACCCTGGACGTGACCGGCGGGCAGACCGCGCGGAAGGCGCCGCCGCGGCCCAAAGCACCGGCCCCGACCTACAAGGCGCTCAAGCGCACCGCGGCGCCGACCCTCGACGGCAAGCTCGACGACTGGTCGGGCGTGCGTCCGACGCGCGCGTTCCTGCAGCCCGACGGCCGCCCGCTCAACAAGGCCATCGCCACCACCGCCAAGCTGAGCTGGGACGACACGCACCTGTACATCGCGTACCAGACCGCGGACGACGACATCGCCAACACCCACACCGCCAACGACACCACCCTCTGGGAAGGCGACGTGGTCGAGATGTTCGTCCAGCCCAAGGGCAGCCGCGCCTACTACGAGTTCCAGTGGGCGCCCAACAAGGCGACCTTCGACGCCAAGTTCACCGGTCATCGCGCGCCGAAGTGGGAAGAGGCGGCCAAGTGGAACGCGGGCGGCAAGCACGCCGTGGCCCTGGACGGGTCGGTCAACGTGTCGCAGGCCACCGACAAGGTCGCGGACAAGGGCTGGACCGTCGAGGCGGCGATCCCCTTCGCGGCCCTCGGCGCGACACCGAAGACCGGCGACACGTGGACGGTCAACCTCTATCGCATCGACTCCAAGGGCACCCACAACCTCGCCTTCATGGGCGCGTGGGCCCCGGTCGGGGGCGACTTCCACAGCCTCAAGGGCGCTGGCCAGATCACCTTCGTCGACGGCAAGTAGGCCGTGAGCGCTGCGCCGCTGCCCGACGACGGGCTCGCCCGACTGCGCGCTGTGATGGCGCGGCTGCGGGACCCGGACTCCGGCTGCCCGTGGGACCTGGAGCAGAGCCTCGCGAGTCTGCAGCCCTACCTGGTCGAGGAGTGCTACGAGGCCGTCGACGCCATCGCGGCGCTCGGCCCGGCAGCGCAGGCGACCACAGCGCCGGCCCCCGAGACCGACCCCGCGCGCATCGCCGAGCACTGCGAAGAGCTTGGCGACGTGCTGCTGCAGGTCGTGTTCCAGTCGCAGCTGGCCAGCGAGTTCGGCTGGTTCGGTTTGGACGACGTGGCTCGGGGCATCGCGAACAAGATGGTGCGGCGCCATCCGCATGTGTTCCCGCCTGCAGACAGCACGACCCGCGCCTCCGAGGCGGGCGCTCAGCCGGCCCCGCCCACGCCCGACGCGGTGATGAACCAGTGGGCGCGCATCAAGGCCGAAGAGCGACGCGCCAAGGGCGACCCGGACCGCAGCGTGCTCTCCGGGGTGCCCCGGAGCCTGCCGGCCCTCCTCCGTGCCCAGCGCATCGGCGCCCGCGCGGCCCGCGTCGGCTTCGACTGGTCCAGCGTCGACGGCGCGCTGGCCAAGGTCGACGAGGAGCTGGCGGAGCTGCGCGAGGCGCTGGCCGCCGGCGACGCCGACGCGATCACCCACGAGGTCGGGGACCTGCTCTTCGCCGCGACGAGCGCGGCCCGTCACGCCGGGGTGGACGCCGAGCAGTCGCTGCGCGTGACGCTGGATCGCTTCTCGGCCCGGTTCGCGGGCGTCGAGCGACGCCTGGCCGCCCACAGCGGGCCAGCGCCCGACGAGGCGACGTTGGAGCGTTGGTGGCAGGA
>JAUIAC010000035.1 GCA_030425545.1 bacterium
AGGCGCCGATGTCAGAGTCGTGGACCGGACCTGCCGTGACCCGGCTGGAGGTCGGGTTGGGCCGGGCCGCCCGAGGCGCCGCGCGGCGGGTGTAGCCAAGTGGTACGCGCGCTGCTCCGTGCGACGTTGCTCCGTGCGACGTGGCGGCGTGGCGGCGTGGCGGCGTGCGACGTCGCCGTCCTCGCTCCGTCCACGACACGCGGCCAAGCCCGTGCCTTCATGCGCTTTCATCGCCCCCACGGGGCCGACAGGCGCACCTTGCCTTTCTGCAAGTTGGCGGCGATATTTTCGGCCAAGCGGCAGATCCGAGCCCGCCGCAACGCCCACACGAAATCCTGTGGTCGTATTCATGTGATGCCCCGAGACTCGGGGGGCGAGTAGAGAGTTCAGCAATCATGTCCAAGAAGCTTTTTGTTGGTGGCCTCAGCTGGGGCACCAGCGACGACGCCCTGCGTGAGGCCTTCGCCGTGTTCGGCGACGTCACTGACGCCAAAGTTATCACCGACCGCGAGACGGGTCGTAGCCGGGGCTTCGGCTTCGTCACCTTCGCCAGCGCAGACGCCGCTGACGAGGCCATCGAGAAGATGAACGGCAGCACGCTCGACGGGCGCAGCCTGAACGTCAACGAGGCGCGCGAGCGTCGCGGCGGCGGCGGCGGCGGGCGCGGCGGCTACGGCGGCGGCGGCGGCGGGCGCGGCGGCTACGGTGGCGGCGGCGGCGGCTACGGCGGCGGCGGTGGTCGCGGCGGCTACGGCGGCGGCGGCGGCGGCTACGGCGGCGGCGGCGGTGGCCGCGACTGGTAAGCCAGCGGCCTGTTGCCATGGTCCGCGCGTTGCGCGGAAGCAAGCACAAACGAATCCCCCTCGGCGCTCGACGCCGAGGGGGATTCGGCCTTTTTGCGACACCGGCCCGCCAGGAGCGTCGCCCTCGCACGCGGCGGCATGACGGCCGGGGAGGATTGCGGCTATCTTCCGCGCCGCCCCTTCTCACCGAGGTGACCATGTCGGCCCCCATCGCCCTTCACGACCACTTCTCTCCTGCCAGCGAGGCGGCCTGGCGCGAGGCCGCGACCCAGGCGCTGCGCGGTCGGCCGCTGGCCAAGCTCACCCGCACGACGCCCGAGGGGGTGGAGGTGCCGCCGCTCTTTGTCGCGGCGCCGAGCGCGACGGCAGCGACCGGGTGGCCCGACCTTGCGCCCCACACCCGCGGCTCCGGCGCGCTGGACCGACGCCAGGCGGGCTGGGACGTGCGCGCGCAGGTCTTTGGCGGTGACCCGGCGGCGGCGGCGGCGGCGCTGGCCGCGGACACCGCCGAAGCGGCGCGCAGCGCCTGGATCACCCCAGCCACCGCATCCACGCCCGGCGTCACGGTCGCGACGGCAGCGGACGCACAGCGCCTGCTCGGCGCGCTGGATCTCGGCGCAACCCCGGTCGTCGTGGACTGCACGGGCACCGCCCTGGCCTGGCTGCAAGCGCTGCTCAAGGCAGCGCAGGACGCAGGCGTGCCGGCCAGGGACCTCACGGGCGCGCTGCGCTGCGACATCCCGGGCAGCGTCGGCGCCCTGGGGGGCACGCCTGGGGACGCGTCAGCGTGCTGGTCCGACCTCGTCGCCGCGTTCGAGGCCGCCGAGGGAGCGCCCTGGCTGCACCTGGTCGCCGCCAGCGCGCTGCCCGCGCACGACGCCGGCGCCGACGCCGCCTGGGGACTGGCGGTGGCGCTCGCCTCGGCCCGCGCGTCGTGGCGCGCGCTGCAGGCCGCGGGGATCGCGCTCGGCGACGCGGTGCAGCGCACCGAGCTCACGCTCGGGACCCACGCCGACCAGTTCACCACCATCGCCACGCTGCGGGCGGCGCGCCTCCTCTACGGCAAGCTCACGCACAACCTCGGACTCCCGCCAGCGCAGCAACGCGCCTTCGTCCACGCCGTCACGGGGCGGACCACCACCGCGCGTCGCGCGCCGTGGACCAACATGCTGCGCGGCACGCTCGAGGCCGCCGCGGCGGCCATGGGCGGCGCCGACGCGGTCACCCTGACCCCCTTCGACGCCGCGCTGGGCACGCCCGACGCGCTCGCGCGCAGGGTCGCGCGCAACGCCCAGCTGGTGCTGATCCGCGAGGGTCACCTGGCGCGGGTCGCAGACCCGGGCGGCGGCAGTTGGCATCTCGAGCACCTCACCGACGGCATCGCCCGGGCCGCCTGGGACCACCTCCAGAGCATCGAGTCAGCCGGCGGGCTCGTGGCCGCGCTCCGCTCCGGGCTGGTCCACCGCGCGATCGCACAGACCCGGGCCCAGCGCGCGCGCGCGCTCGCCCGCCGCAAGCACACGCTGGTCGGGGTCAGCGACTACGTTCAGGCCGACGAGCCAGCCGTGCCGCGCACGCCCGCCGAACGCCTGCCACAGGACGCCGACGGCCCCCTCGTCGCGGCTGCGGTGGTCCCGGTCTGCGCTCCGCTGGGACGCTGGCGCGACGCTGACGCGTGGGAGTCCCTGCGCGCCTCCGTCGCCGGTGAGCCGACGGCCGAGGACGCGCAGGCGCCGGCCTTCTTTCTCGCCAACATGGGGCCGGTGGCGCGCCACCAGGCGCGGGCCGGGTTCACCGAACGGTTGCTCTCCGCGCAGGGCTTCCGCGTGCTGGGCAGCGACGGCTTCGCCAGCGCCTCGGACGCCGCGGCGGCCTACGCTGAGAGCGGCGCGCGAGGCGTCGCCATCTGCGGTCATGACGACGACTACCGGCGCGACGCCGCGGCGTGGGCCGACGCGCTCCACGAGGCGGGCGCGCGCGCGGTGTTGCTCGCCGGTAAGCCGGGAGTCACGGGGGACGAGCGCGTGCCGGGCGTGAGCCACTACGCCCACCTCGGTGTCGACGGCCTCGCGCTGGGGAGCGCCCTCCACAGCGCCCTGACGAGCGCGCCCGGCCGCGACGAGCCGCCCGCCGCCGCAGACCCGGCCCACAATGACGCTGTGTCCGCGGCCTCTGGACCGGGCGGCGCGGAGGCCCACCCGCCGCTGCCCGCGTTCGACGAGGCCGGGCCCGCTCCCGCCGGCGACGCCGACTGGGCGACCCACCTCGCAGCGCACGGCAGCCAGCCCAGCTCGCTCACGCCCGAGAACATCGCGGTGAAGGCGGCCTACGGCCCGGGCGATCTCGACGGCGTCGCCCACCTCGGATCGCTCCCGGGCATCGCGCCCTTCACCCGTGGCCCCTACGCCACCATGTACGCGTCGCGACCGTGGACGGTGCGGCAGTACGCAGGCTTCTCCACGGCTGAGGCGTCCAACGCCTTCTACCGACGCAACCTCGCGGCCGGCCAGAAGGGCCTCTCCATCGCCTTCGACCTCGCGACCCACCGAGGCTACGACAGCGACCACCCGCGCGTCGTCGGCGACGTGGGCATGGCCGGCGTCGCCATCGACAGCATCGAAGACATGCGCATCCTCTTCGACGGCATCCCGCTCGACCAGATGAGCGTGTCCATGACCATGAACGGCGCGGTGCTGCCCATCATGGCGCTCTACATCGTGGCGGCCGAAGAGCAAGGGGTCCCTGCCTCCAAGCTCACGGGCACGATTCAGAACGACATCCTCAAAGAGTTCATGGTGCGGAACACCTACATCTACCCGCCCGCGCCCTCGATGCGGATCATCGCCGACATCTTCGCCTACACCGCGCAGCACATGCCCCGCTTCAACAGCATCTCCATCAGCGGCTACCACATGCAGGAGGCCGGGGCGACCGCCGATCTCGAGCTCGCCTACACCCTGGCCGACGGGCTGCAGTACGTGCGCACCGGCATCGCCGCGGGGCTGGACGTCGACGCCTTCGCCCCGCGGCTCTCGTTCTTCTTCGCCATCGGCATGGACTTCTTCATGGAGGTGGCCAAGCTCCGCGCCGCCCGCACGCTCTGGGCCCGGCTGATCAAGCCCTTTGCGCCCCAGAACCCCAAGTGCATGGCCCTGCGGACCCACTGCCAGACCAGCGGTTGGAGCCTGACCGCGCAGGACGTCTACAACAACGTGACCCGGACCTGCCTCGAGGCCATGGCGGCGACCCAAGGGGGCACGCAGTCGCTGCACACCAACAGCCTCGACGAGGCCCTGGCGCTGCCGACCGACTTCTCGGCGCGCATCGCCCGCAACACCCAGCTCTTCTTGCAGCACGAGTCCGGCACCTGCGACGTGGTCGACCCGTGGGCGGGCAGCTACTACGTCGAGCGCCTGACTCAGGACCTCATGGAGCGCGCGTGGACCCACCTCGCCGAGATCGAGGACCTCGGCGGCATGGCCAAGGCGATTGAGACCGGGCTGCCCAAGCTGCGCATCGAAGAGGCCGCGGCGCGGACTCAGGCGCGCATCGACAGCGGCCAGCAGACCATCGTGGGCGTGAACACCTTCCCGCCGAGCGAGCCGGACGACATCCCCATCCTCAAGGTCGACAACGCCGAGGTGCTCGAGGCGCAGCTGGCGCGGCTGCGCACGCTCAAGTCCGGCCGCGACGAGGCGGCAACCCAGGCTCGGCTGGAGGCGCTCACCCACGCGGCGGCGCGTTCGGGTCCAGAGCACAACCTGCTCGACGCCTGCGTGCAGGCCGCGCGGGCAGGCGCGACGGTGGGCGAGATGAGCCTGGCCATGGAGCAGGTGTTCGGTCGCCACCAGGCCTCGGTGCAGGCTGTGCAGGGCGTGTACAAGGACGCGGTAGGGGCCAACTCGGAGGCGGTTGTGGACATCGAGGCGCGCATCGCGAACTTTGCCGAGCACGAGGGCCGACGCCCCCGCATCCTCGTCGCCAAGATGGGCCAGGACGGGCACGACCGCGGGCAGAAGGTCATCGCGTCGGCGTTCGCTGATCTCGGGTTCGACGTGGACATCGGGCCGCTCTTCCAGACGCCCGAAGAGACGGCCCAGCAGGCGGTGGACAACGACGTGCACATCGTCGGTGTCAGCTCGCTGGCCGCGGGTCACCTGACCCTCGTCCCGGCGCTCAAGCGAGCGCTCGCCGCTCAGGGGCGCGAGGACATTCTGGTGGTTGTGGGTGGCGTCATCCCGCCACAGGACTACGCTACCTTGCGAGACATGGGTGCAGCCGAGGTCTTCGGGCCCGGGACGGTCATCGCGGACGCCGCCGGGCGCCTGCTCGACGCGCTCGCGTAGCAGACTGACCAGCGTGGCCGCAAAAAACGAAGAAGAGGCTCAGTTTGCTAGAGCCAAGCGTACGCTCCTGGTGAGGCCCCCCCGACATCGAACCCCCGGACCGCCGAATGAACGCTGCTCCCCACGCGCCGCACCTCACCTCCCCGCTGCCCCGCCTGCTCGTGGCCCTGGCCGCCACCCTGCTCCTCGGCGGGTGTGGCGCCCTGGCCACGGTCAACCTCCAGGGTGAGAACGGCAAAGAGGCCCGCACCCAGGACGAGCGCAGATCGCCAGGCCGCGTGCGGGTGTCGGAGGTGAAGAGCCGCGTCGCCGCAACGCGCGCATCCTGTGGCGGCGCGTGCACCGCGGGCGCCAAACGCGTCGCCCGCATGGCCGGCAGCCTCCGCGCGTACCCGCTCCAGCTGTCGACGCGAGGAGCCGAGGGGCACGGCTGGCGCGGCGAGCGGGCCAGAGCGGTGGACGTCACCACGCTGATGGACCGGGCGTTCAGCGCCAAGCTCGGCTTCGACGCCGTCGTCATCGACGCGTGGAACCACCCAGACGCGCCAGCGGCGGTGTGCCGCAAGGACCTGACCAAGCCCTGTGCGTACGTGCTCCGCCGGGAGCCGGCGTGGAGCTGGCTCACCTGGGACAGCTACGCCGAGGCGCGCGCGTGGCTGCCGCGCAACACGCTGACCGCGGTCGCGGAGCACTTCGCCACCTCCCACGTCGCGGCGGGCAAACAGCTCTTCGTCAAGCTCCACGACCCCATGGCATGCGCCATGTCGCGGCTCGGCAAGCAGGGGCAGGACCGGTGCAACGACACCGTGCGCAACGTCGTCCGGAGGCTGGTGGCCATCGACAGCCAGGGGGGCGGTCAGCGGCTGCGGCAGAGCTTGCGCTTCGTCTCCGAGTCGCGCGACGCCTTGGCCCTCGCGCACAAACAAGCCGAAGACATGGGCCTCGGCGCCGACCGGGTTCGCTACGTGTGGCTCGCCGGGTCGACCTTCTACGGCGAGGGCAAGGCGTCCACGGGCTGCGGGCTCATGGGCGCGAGCGCGCAGGTGCTCGCCAAGGTGCGGCGCGAGAGCGAGGCGTGGCTGGCGAAGACGGCCTGGCTCAACGAGGTGTGGGTCCAGCCGCGCTGCTTCATGCAGGCGCCCAAGCTGCTCGCCGGGGTCAACGCGAAGCGCGCCGCTGCGGCCGAGGGCCAGGCCGCGCTGCCGGCGATTCAGCTCGGCGTGGCGGCGTGGTCGCAGACCGCCGACCTGACAGACGCCTGGCTCAAGCGCCACGCCAAGGCGGGCGGCAAGCCTGCGGTGGCCAGCCTCGTCTTCGACGTCGACGAGGACTGACCATGGGGCCCGACCGCTGGAGCGCGCCATGAGGCTGCCGCCGATGGACGAGCTGGTCGCGGGCGTGCGCGCCGGCAAGCGCGCGCTGCTGGCGCGGGCGATCACCTTGGTGGAGTCGACGCACCCGGACCACATGACCCTGGCGCAGGAGCTGCTCCGTGCGCTCGCCGCCGCGGGTGGCGACTCCGACCCTCAGGCCGAAGGCGGCGTCGATTCGGCGCGCCTCACCGTCCGCGTGGGCATCACCGGCGTGCCTGGCGTAGGCAAGTCCACCTTCATCGAGCGGCTCGGCATGGACCTGTGCGAGCAGGGGCACCGGGTGGCCGTGCTCGCGGTGGACCCCTCGTCGAGCGTGCGCGGCGGGTCGATTCTGGGCGACAAGACGCGCATGGGAGAGCTGAGCCGTCACCCGCGAGCGTATATCCGCCCCAGCCCGACGAGCGGCAGCCTCGGAGGGGTCCACCGGCGGACGCGTGAGAGCATGCGCGTGGTGGAGGCGGCCGGCTACGACGTGGTGCTGGTGGAGACCGTGGGTGTCGGTCAGAGCGAGACTGCTGTCGCGGGCATGGTCGACACCTTTGTCGTGCTCATGCTGGCGGGCGCGGGCGACGAGCTGCAGGGCATCAAAAAGGGCATCTTGGAGGTGGCGGACGTGCTCGCCATCAACAAGGCCGACGGCGACAACGCGCTGCGCGCGCGGCAGGCCCGCAGTCGCTATGCGTCGGCGCTCCGCGTGGTCAAGCCGGCCGACCCGCGCTGGCGCACCCGGGTGCTGACCTGCTCCGGGCTCGAGGGCGCCGGGCTCGACGGTGTGTGGCAGACCGTGCGAGACCACCGCGCCGCGCTGGGGTCGCACCTGCAAGACAAGCGCCGCTCCCAGGATCTGGCCTGGATGTGGGCCCTGGTCGACGGCGAGCTGCTCTCACAGGTCCGCCGCGCGCCGCAGACCCGCGCGCTGAGCGAAGAGCTGGCCGCCGAGGTCCAGGCGGGGCGTCTCCCGCCGACACTGGCCGCTTGGCAGCTCCTCGACGCGTTCTGGATGGAACACGGAAGCTAGCGCGTCGCCTCGGCGATGTAGGCCGCGAGATCCTTAATCTGTGCCTCACTGAGCTTGCCGCCGTAGGAGGGCATCGCGCCGACGCCGTTGCGCAGCGCGGCCTCGACCCGCTTGACGCCCGGATGCAGCGCGTCGAGGTTCGGCCCGACGGCGCCCTTGGTGCCCGCGTCCGCCAGCGTGTGGCACGCCCCGCAGGCGGGCTCAGCCACCTCCGCGAGGACCTGCTTGCCACGTTGGCCTGCCGCCGAGAGCTTGACCGGCCGGCGGGCGGCAGCCGGCGCGTGGACCTTGCCGCCGGCGTCGGCCGCGCGGGTGGTGCTGGCGATGACCTGCTGCACGTCGGCCACGACCTTCACCGTGAGCGCGTGGTCGAGCCAGGCGTTGTTGCCGTAGCCTCGCTCGTTGGCGACGCGCTCCTTGGGTTGCACGTCGCCTTGTGTGTCGGTCGCGCGTGTCACGACGGTGTGCGTGCCGGGGGCCAGCTTGGCACGGTAGCTGAACAGCCGCCACGCGTTGGGGCCCATGTCGGGCTCGTGGAGCGTGGCTGGGTGCCAGGACCCGCCCTGATCCAGCGACACCTCGACCTTCGCCACGCCGCGCTCCCCTGCGAGCGCGACGCCGTGAAACACCACGTCTCCGGCGAGCGTCACCTGGCCGTCGGCGCCAGGACCGTTGAGCCAGGACTTGACCGGCATCCGCCACATGGGCGGCTGGGTTGGCGCGCCCTTTTGCCCGATGGGCCGGAGGCGATAGCCCGTAGCCTGGATCTTGGCGGTGGACTCGACGGCCGTCGCCGCGATGGTCTTCACGTACTTGATGTTGTTGCAGCCAAAGTAGCCCGGCACCACCAGGCGCAGCGGGCCGCCGTGGCTGATCGGCAGCGGCTGCCCGTTCATCTCCCACGCCAGCAGGCAGTCAGAGAGCCCCTTGGCCAGGGGGATGGAGCGCTCGACCACCACGAGGTCCCGCTCGACGTCCTTGGGTAGCTCCTCTCCCCCCGTGGAGGTCAGAAAGCGCGCCCCAGCCACAGGGCCACCCAGGTGAGCCACCAGGGTCGACACCCGCACGCCGGTCCACATGGCGCAGCCGGCCGCGCCGGTGGCCCACTGCGAGCCCGAGGGGCCGTGCTCGTAGAACTCTCGACCGTTGCCCGAGCACTGCAGGACGGTGGTGTCCGTGTCGAGCCCAAGCCCCTTGAGCTCGGCGAGCGTGAGCGTCTTGGGGCGAACAACGCCGCGCACCTCGAGCTTCCAGGCGTCCGGCGAGGCGACGATGCTGACGTCAGGGCGCGGCAGGTTGTTGCGAACGAAGAAGCGCGAAAGGGGCGTGATGACGCTCCTGCCCATCTCCGAGCGACGCGTCTCCAGGGCGAGCGGCGAGCGGTTGTGAACGACGAAGTGCGCTGCCTTGAGCCCGTCGGGGAGCTGCGGCGGAGGTGGCGTCGCGGGACCGGCGGGCGTCGCGACGGCCTCCTGCGTCGCCGGAGCGACGCCGGATGTCGGGGTCGGGTCCAAGGCCTTGCCACAGCCCGCGGCGACCACCACCCCAGAGGTGCTGAGCAGCCGACCTAAGAAGGCCCTGCGCGGTACGGCCGACCTGCGGTCCCGCTCTTCGGCCGGGCGCTTCGCGCCCCTTCGATCTGTCCGGTCTGACATGGTCGCTCCTGTCACTCACGGCGCGACGCCCTGCTCACGGCGGGACCACGGCGCGGCGAGCGATGACGCCGTGCTGCGCTAGAGGCAGCCCTTGAAGGCGCCGGGCTTGGGCCGCGGGGTCACGCTGTATTCCTCTGGCTCGATGACGGGCACGCCCCCGCGGGTGCCGATGATGGACCCCGAGACGTCCATGGTGCCGCCGTAGCCCCCTTCGAGCTCGAACGTGTAGACGGAGCCCTCCTTCAGCAGGTAGGGCTTGTTGTCCTGGGTGTCGACGAGCGCAAACCCGTGGCTGATCGTGTCCATGGGTGAGCACCGACCGAGGAGCTTCATGTCCTTGCTCGCGGTCGCCCTGGACGCGCACGAGTAGGCGGTCACCGCCGCGCTGAACAGCTCCACCTCGTCGTCGTCCCCGGCAAAGGGCTTGAGTGGCAGCTTGCGCACATCGGCGATGACGCTCGGCGCCGCCTTGGGGGCCGCTCGGGGTGTCGCAGGCGCGGCGCCCGTCACGTCCCCGCGCGCGGCCACGGCGCCGTCGGGCCGGGCGGGTTCGGCGTGGTGCGTCCCGGGCGTGGCGTTGGAGCACGAGGCCGCCGTCATGAGGAGCAAGAGCGAGAGCCCTCGGCGTGTCTTCGACGCGATCACGGCTGGCCTCCTTGTGTGCGGACGCTCGGGTCCGGCGGCGCAGGCAGCTTGGCTGCTGGGGCATTGGCCGCTGGGGCCTTGGCCGCTGGGGCAGCCCGTGCGGCCGTGTCGGCCTCCGGTCTCCCCGGCGCGGACGGCGCGGCGCGCGGCGGCGTCTTCAAGGTCTTGAGGTAGGCGACGATGTCGTGGATGTCGGCGATGGGCAGCTGCGCGAACGCTGGCATCTTCGACAGCCGCGGCTTGCCGTGCCCGCCCGTGTACCAGCGGTAGGCGTCGTTGCTCGGGTAGGCGTGGCGCGCGGAGCGCTTTCCCTTCTTGTTGTAGTGCCGGTTGATGTTGAGCTGCCGCACGACGACGGCGTTGGGCGTGACGATGGAGGCGCGCAGGTATTGGGCGGTGCCGTAGCCGCCGACGTTGTCGAGGCCCGGCGCGCGCCCCGGCTGCGCCAGCGTCGCCCCGGCGACCCGGTGACACGCCGTGCAGGGCGTCATCAAGGTCTTGCCGCGCTTGGCATCGCCGACGGGGACGCCCCCCTCTCCCCAGGCGAGGTAGGCCAGGTAGTCCTTGTCGAGCGGGTATTTGGCGAGGCGAATGCTGCTCCAGCTGGACGCGGCCTTGTTCCCTCCGCGCTCACGCACATGACCGTCCCACAGCGCCAACGCGAAGGGCACCAGGCCGCGCCGCAGGTCGACGTTGCGGTCGCGCAGGGGTCGGGTGAACTGCGCCGTCCACCGCTTCTTGCCGGCGTCATAGGCGATGCGCATGGTGGTGTTGACGTCGATGCGCGTGAGCGAGCCGAAGCCCGCGGCGACAAACTGGCGGGCATAGGCCTTCTCCTTGCGGGCACGCGCGACAGTGACCACGACCGAGTGCCGGTCGTCCCCCATCCCCACGTGCGGGAGCGCCACGCCCTTGCCGAACTGAGTCGGCAGCTCCAGCGCCGCCGCGTCGCCGAAGTGGTCCGACGCGCCGTATTCGAGCTGATTGCGGGTCTCGTCGGCCCACGACACGCGGACCGAGAGCGAGGTCGCGTCGTAGAGCGCGCGGACCGAGGCCTGGCGTGGCCCCAGGGTCTTCAGCGCCTTGTTCACGTCGCGGTCGATGAGGCGAACGGTCCGCTGCCGATAGACGGTGACCACGGTCTCCGGCGCCTTGGCCCACGCGGCCTCCTGGGCGGCCGGGGCCTTTGGCAGCGCGGCGACGAACTGCGCCTTCACCACCCGGTCGCGCAGGTAGCCGGCGATCTCCTTCGCGCTCGCCACGGGGGCTCGGGTCGCCGCAGCGACGGCCGCTGCCGCGGCTGCCTGGTCCGCGGCGCTCGGCGCGGCCGCAGCGGGGGCCTCTGCCCCTTTGCCGCAGGCGGTCAGCGTGCCCACCAGCGCCAGGCCCCACAGCAGGACGCTGTGTGGTCGCCGGCGCCCGGACAGCGAAGCGCCACGTGTTGAACGGATCGACCTCATCGCGTCGCCTTCCCCGGGACCCGGATGGGCTGGATTCCCTTGCGTGCCTTGCCGATCGACAGCTTCGAGGTGGGAACCTGCCCGCCGCCGCTCGGCGGCGCGGCGGGGCTCTCTCCCGGTGCCGGGCCCAGACGGAACATGTCCGCGTGACGATAGGCGATCAGCGTGTCCATCAGCTCGGACGGCTCACCCCGCTTCTTCTTTGCGATCTCAGCCTTGAGCACCTTGTGCACCCGCCGCACGTCGGGCCCAAAGAGCGCCTCGAGCTTCTCCACGGGGATGCGCTCGCTGTTGGGCACGATCTTGCCCTCGTCGTCGAAGGTCTCCGGCCCGGACAGCGGCGGCACGTAGAACACGTTCGGCTCGGTGCCATACTCGGGGTGCAGCGGCAGCGCCACCTTGAACTTGTGCACCAGCTTGTAGACCTGGCCCTCGACGTCGTCCAAGTAGCCGACGAAGCGAATACGACCCACGCACTGCTGCGCGCACGCGGGGGGCAGCCCCTTCTCCACGCGGGGAAAGCACAGGATGCACTTCTCGCTCTTCGACAGCTTCGCGTTGAAGTAGATCTTCTTGTACGGACAGGCGGAGATGCACTGCCGCTCGCCCTGGCAGCGGTCAAGGTCCACCAACACGACCCCGTCCTGGTCCCGCTTGAAGATCGCCTGGTTGTTGCAGGCCGCCATGCACGGCGGGTTCGAGCAGTGATTGCAGATGCGTGGCAGGTAGAAGTGGTGGGAGTTGGGGAAGTCGCCGGCGCCCACGTCCTCGTCCCAGTTGGGCCCCCACTTCGGGTCCGCGGAGGGTTCGAGCAGGCCGCCGGTCAAGATCTCGTCGAGGTTGTACTCCCAGGGCACGCCATAGCCCTTGCGGCGGTTGGGCACATGGCCGTCCTGCAGGTTGCCGTTGGCGTCAAAGCCACCGCCGGCCTCCTCCCAGTTCTTGGGATAGCCGGCCCCGGGCCGCGTCTCGACGTTGTTCCAGTACATGTATTCGCGACCGTCGCGGTTGGTCCACTGCGTCTTGCAGGCCACCGTGCAGGTCTGGCACCCGATGCACTTGTTGAGGTCCATGACCATCGCTAGCTGTCGTTTCATGGTCTCTGACTCCCCAGCCGCGTCGGGCCGCGGCGTGTTTCCAGGTGGCGTGGCACCGTGCGTGTTGCGCGGCGCAATGAGCCGCTAGGCCCGACGGAGGTTCACCGCGCCCGTGTAGGCGTGCTGGTTGCCGTCCCAGTTGACCCCGAACGTCAGGTGACCCCAGCCGTCCGAGACCTCGAGCGCGTTCAGCATGTCGCCGATGAGCGCGTTGTGACCGACGCCGCCCTCGTGCATGAAGGCCTCCCACCCGTGCTCCATGAACACGGTGTTGGCCGGCACCGTCGGCACCACCTTCACCATGGCCTTGACCTTGGCGAGGTCGTTCTCCATCACGATCTTCTGGCCGTCCTCGATGCCGATGCGCTTGGCCACGGCCGGGTTGATCATGACGTAGGGCTCGCCGCGCTGGAGCCGCAGCAGGATGTCGGACGTCTTGTACATGGAGTGGATCGACCAACGGGCGTGCGGCGTCATCAGCAGATAGGGGTGGCGCTTGCTGCGCAGCGGCAGCGACGCCGTGGGCGCACCTGCGCCCGCCTTCAGCCAGGTGGGGTGGTCGACATAGAAGGTCAGCCGCCCGGAGAGCGTCTCGAAGGGCTCGCTGAGCGCGAAGTTGTTCTCGAAGGTGCTGTAGGGCTTGTCGGGGTAGAGCGGCGAGGTCTTGCCGCCCTTGCCGTTCACGGTCAGAAAACCGCCGCGCTTGTGAGTCGACGCAGGCGTCTCGCCGCGGAACTGATCGACATGGGCCAGGGCGTACTCCACGGCCTGCTTGTCGGTGCCGAACTTGCCATGGTCCGTGAAACGCTCGACGAGCTTGTCGAGGTCCCGCACCCCACCCTTGGTGTGCGTCGTGTCGGGCACATGGAGCACCCGCTTGTCCTTCTTGCGGGCGAACTCGGCCTTGGCGAGCTCCTGCATGCGCGTGACGATGAGCGTGGCGATGTGCCACTCGGTCTTGACCTCCCCCACGGGCTTGAGCCCCACGGCGGGCCGCGAGATGTTGGCGAAGCGGTGGTAGCCAGGGTTCGTACGAAGGTCCCAGACCTCGTAGTGGGACGCGCACGGCAGGACCAGATCCGCCCACTTGGCCGTCTCGCTCATGCGCACGTCGGCGACCGCGAAGTACTTGGCCTTCTTGAGGAAGCCCTCTCGGTACTTGCCCTTGTTCCGCCGCAACCGCGCGTCGGCGACGATGAACATCGTCTCGACCGTGTCCCACCAGGTCTTGCCCTGACCGACGCCGCCGTCGTTCTTCGCCTTGTCGAGCATGGCCTGAATCTCGGCCTTGTACTCCGCCGCTGGCTTCCCGGTCGCCTCTTGCAGCTCGGCGTCCGTGAACGCGCCCTCGGCCGCCGCCATGCCGCCGCCCAGCTGAAACTCGCTGACGCAGCCAGAGGCGAAGCGGTGCTTGTAGTCGCCGTTGAACGACGACAGGCCGCCGAGGCCGGAGATGGACCACTCGTTTTCAGTGTTGAGCCCGCCGCGGTCGCCCATGCGGCACGTCAGCGCGACCAGCGAGGCGATGGCGCGCTGGGTGAGCATGCCGTTGAAGTGCTTGCCGAGGGAGAAGCCCATCGTCACCGAGACCACGTCCGGCAGGGCGATGTCGCGCGCCAGCTCTGCAACCAACGTGGGGTGGACCCCGGTCAAGCTGTGGGTCGCTGCCGGCGAGAACTTCTCCAGCTCCTTCGTGAGGGCGTCGTAGACGGTGTGAACCGCGACCGCAGCGCCGTCCTTGAGCCGCACCTTCCACGAGCCGCTGAGGGCGGGCTCGATGGCCCACCCGACGTCTCGGAGGCGCAGCGTGTGCACCGCGCTGCCCTCGCTGCCCGGCATCACCGCCAGCTTGCCCGTGGTGCGATCGACCGCGAGGAACACCTCGTGACCGTGGTCTTTCTTTCCGCCTGACTTCGCCTTGAACGCCTTGTGCGCCACGCTATGAAACGCGAGCACGCCCTCTTTGCCCGAGGGGGCAGCGGTGTCGACGTCGCTCAGCCGCAGCATGGCGCCGTTGTCCGCCCGAACCAGGAAAGGCAGGTCGGTGTATTTGGTCGCGAGCTTGGCGTCGAAGAGCTTCTTGTGCACCACCTCGTGCATCACCGACATGGCCAGGTGGCCGTCGTAGCCCGGCTTGATCGGAATCCAGCGGTCGGCGTGGACGGCCGTGGAGTTGAACTCCGGCGAGATGACCACGACCTTGCTGCCGTTGTACTTGCCCTCCCACACATAGTGGGCGTCGGGCATCCGCGAGGTGTTGGGGTTACAGCCCCAGTAGACCTGGACGTCCGTGCCGAACATGAAGTCGTAGGTACAGCCGATGTTGCCTTCGCCGTACACGAGTGAAACACCGGGAAACATGTCACCCACGTACGAGGCGATATAGGGCCGGACCGCGCCGAGCAGAGCGCCGAGACGCTTGATGGACGCGCCGCGCGCCTCGGCGATGAGGCCAGAGCCCACGTGAACGTAGTTCCCGGCCGGGCCCACGCGCAGCATCGTGCGGTACAGCTCACCAGCGAGCTCGTCGATGGCCTCGTCCCACGAGATGCGCTTCCACTTGCCACCGCCGCGCTCGCCGACGCGCTTCATCGGGTAGCGCAGGCGGTCTGCGGCGTACATCACCTGCGAGTGCTGAACGCCCTTGTTGCAGCCGCGCGGGTTGCTGTCAGGGATCTCGTCCGAGATGGCGGGGTAGGCAGCGCTCTGGTTTTCCCGCGTGATCTTGCCGTCCTTGACCCACACCTGCCACGCGCAGTTGCCCTGGCAGTTCACACAGTGAAACGCCGTCCCGTGGTCGGCCGCGTCACCAAAGGTCGCGGCAAACTCCTGCCGGTACATGTCCTCGACAGGGCGACTGTTGGGATAGGCGGCGCGCGGGTCGTCGATGATGACCGGCTGATCGGGGGGGCCGACGGCGTCGGGGACCGCGGGCGCGTCCGCGCCGGCGGGGGTGCCCGTTCCGCTTGTGACAGCGCCGGCAGACAGCGCCATGAGTGACTTGAGCAGCGCGCGTCGTGAGACCTTCATCCGTGCTCTCCCTCGCGCTCACGCGCGTCGAACCAGCTCTCTACAGGCAGCCACCACCACCGCCCATCTTGGGCGGTGTGAAGGGGCCGTCGGCCTCGGGGAGGCCCGCCTCGATCCAGGCGGCGGCGCCGCCCTGAAGGTTGCGCACGCGGCTGAAGTGCGCTGCACAGCGCTCGAAACTCGCGCGGTCACCGTCGCGGCTGACGATCACTGTCGCGACGTCGGTCCGCATGGTGAGGCGCGCTGACGCAGGCATCTTAGTCAGGTCGCAGCCGGGAAACGGGATGGATCCGGGGATGTGCGTCTCTGCGTAGCCGCCCACGTCGTCGTCGTCCTCATCTTCGAGAGCTCGGAGGTCGACGACCTGCGGCTTGAAGCCCTTGGAAGACAGCTCACGAAGCAGCTGCTTGGCGGGATAGCCCACGCCTCGCTCGAGGCGAGTCTGCTCAGCGCCGGCCTGGGCCACATAGCCACCGAGAGCCACGATGACGACCAGATAGACGGCGCGTTCGATGGTCGGGTTCATCGCTGACCTCCCTCGGAGACCTGAGACACGGTCTGTGCCGTCTGCGGCGTCTGCTGGTCCGCGAGGGCCGCGTTGCGTCGACCGCTCGCTGCGGCTGCGACGACCAGCGCCGCGATGACGAGGAGGTAGGCAAATCGCTCAAAGCGGGTCATGCCACACCTCCTGCCGCCGGGGCGCGGCGCAGCCGCTGCAGCAGCACGGCCGAGGACATCGCGGCGACGAAGAACGTGCCGCCCATGGCGAAGCTGCCAATGGACAGGGTCGGGAACGCGGCCATGAACGCGCCCGTGGTGCAGCCGCCGCCGATCATCGCGCCCAGCGCGAGGCCGGCCCCTCCGCCCAGCGCGCGCGCGCTAGCGCCGAGACGGAAGCGAGACGGGGTGGGCGCCGGGTTGCCGGCGCTCTCACACGGAATGGACCAGAGCTTGGCCAGCACAGCGCCACCCACGACGCCACCGAGCAGCGCCGAGCGCCACACGATGGTCTCGGAGATGGTGGGCACCAGCGCGCTTGGCACACCGATGGCGTCGGCGGCCCAGCCGTAGATGGCCAGCACCGATCCGGAGTAGCCGATGTAGCCGCCCTGAGTGGTCGCCCACACGATGGTGAGCCCAGCGAGTGCCCCCGCAGGGAAGAAGTGCCAGTCGCCTCGGACCCGGTCGAGCGCGCCACGCAGCGGCCGCGCCGGGACAAAGGCGTTCTCAGGCAGGAAGCGGTCCACCAGCGCGGTGATGACCAGGAAGGCTGCGCCCACGAGCACGGCCACGGGACCATAGGACAGGCCCAGCCAGCCATGCACGGTCAGCCCCTGAGGCGCGGCGAGCACGCCGGCGTCGAAGAGCGGCACCTTGATGGCGGCGAACACCGCCACACCCACGAACAAGCCGATGACAGCAAACAGCGACTCGAACTTCGAGCCGCCCATGTTGACGCCTGCCCGGCAGGCCGCCGTGCCTGGACAAAACCCGGTCGCGGCCATGGAGACCCCGAAGATGACCCCACCGACCAGGTGCGCCCAACCCGTGAACGGCATCACACGGGGGACCATGGCCAGGTCGGTCGCGACGCCGAGGATGTCGGCGAGACCGTAGGTCAGCGCGGCGACGCCGATGGCGGAGAAGGCGAACTTCATGATCTTCACGTCGGTGAGCAGCAACATGCCCACGACGCGGTCGTAGCGAAGGGCCGTGACCTTGAACAGCGCCGTGCCGAACAGCACGCCTGTCACCAGCCCCATCAACACAGTCTCGAACATCGCGCTTCCCTCCGATGCCCCCTGGGGTCGATTCGCTCGACCCGCGCGGGGCCGCGTCTAGCCTTTGTCAGCCGGCAGATCTGAGCTGCCCCAGTCACTCCACGAGCCGACGTAGACCTTGACCTTGGCGTGGCCCGCCATCTTCAGACCGAGGTACTGAAAGGTGCTGCGGCCGAGGCCGACGTGGCAGTAGGTCACCAAGGTCTTGTCCGGCGTGTAGCCCTTCTTTCCGAGCTTCTTGAGCTGCTTGCGAAGCTTCTTCGGCGCGCGGAAGGGGTCCTTGTCAGCGGCGCCGCTCTTGTTGCCGGCGTAGCGGGTCCACGGCGAGAAGATCGCGCCGGGGATGTGGCCACCGCGCTGGACCGTGACGTGCTCGGTCGCGTTCTTCATCCCGTCTTTGAGGTCTGTGCCCGCGAACTCCGGCAGCGTGTGGCGCGCGTCGAGCACCAGCGTGTCACCGGCCTTGAGCGCCTTGGCGACCTCGGCGCGAGTGACGAGCATGTCCCGCTGCACCGCGACGGTGAACGTCGCCTTGGCTGCAGCGGGCGCGGGCTTGGTGTCCACAGCGCCGCCAGCCGCCTTCCAGCCGGCCACCCCGCCCGCCATGATCTTGACCTTCTTGTGACCGTAGAGCTTCAAGAAGAACCAGATGCCAGACTCATTGACGCCCTTGCCGTCCTCGTAGGCGATGACCTCGGTGTCGTTGCTGATGCCCAGCCCACCGATGAACGCCGCGGCCGTCTCCGGACACATGGGCAGCCCGTCACACTTGTGCACGTCGTCGAGGTACTGCATGTCGTGGGCGAACGCGTGCGCGGAACCGGGGATGTGGCCCTTGTCCCAGGCCTTGTCGGAACCAGCGAAGACGAAGACCACGCCCGGCTTGCCGTGCTTCGCGACCGCGTCCTTGGCGGAGATGACGAAGTCGGACTGGGGCGGGCCCTCCGCCTCGGGCAGCGCAGCCGCCTTGGCGGCCGCGGCGGGCTTGGCGGCCGCGGCGGGCTCAGCGCTCGGCTTCGCGGCTGCACCGGCTGCGGGTGTGGCCGCCTTGGAGGGGGCCGGAGTGGCCGCCGGCTTGGCGGCGTCCTTGCCGCAGCCCAGCGCGGTCGCGGCGATAAACAGAAGAGGGAGGGACATCGTGGTCTTCATGGGTATGGCTCACCGACGGGCAGCGCTCGGCTGCTGAAGTGGACTGGAGAGGGCTCGTGCGTGGCGCCGACGAGACGGGCCACGAGCTGTAGAGCCACCCGCCTCGCAGAGTGTTACACATGTTATTCCAAGATCGATCACTATGAAACAGCGATCTGAACCAGACGAACAAACTCGTCCCAACGAGGTCAGCCGCGATCCGACCTCAACCGTAGACTGCTCCATATCAGTAGCTCTCTAACGGACTACTAGCGACCGCGCACCGGGTCCGAAGCGTGACAGATCGGGCAGACTCCGCAGCCCCCGCGTGTTTCATACGAAACATTCCAACCCTGTTCTCAGGTCGCATCCAGAGATCACCCCCGGCTCCGCCGCGCGCACGCCGCACCACCACAACCCTTCAATATCGAGCTGCGCCCAGTGTCGAGGCCCTCCGCTACAGACCCAACGCCGGCTTGACGATGACGCTGGTGCTGGTCGTCCCGGCCTGCTGGCCGCGCTCGTAGACCTGAGTCGCGCTCACTCCCTCCCGCTCGAACAGGTCCATGGCCCAGCCCAACGACGCGTATGCGGACGGGGATCGGCGCGCGAGACCCATCCGGTATATTTCCCACTTGACTATTCAACCAATCACGATAATTTGTGGCGAGCGATGACGCTCTTCAGACAAGGACCGACATGAACACACGACCTCCCTCCCGCCGCAGCTGGCAGTCGCTCGCGGCCGTTCTCGCGCTCTGCGGTGGCATCGCCCTGCCCGCCGCGTCGGCGAACGCGGCCGAGGCCGCCAAGGACGCGGAGGCGTCCACCCACGGCAACAAGGCCGCGACGCCTCAGGTGGCCTTCGAGCAGTCGCGCGGCGACTTCTTCATTCGCCAGTACGAGCTGGGCTGCCTCTCGCAGCTCAGCTACCTCATCGGCTCCGGTTCCGAGGCGGCCGTCGTCGATCCACAGCGAGACGTCGACCACTACATCCGGGACGCAGCCGCGCGTGGTGTCCGCATCACTGCCGTGCTCCTGACCCACACCAACGCGGACTTCGTCGCCGGCCACACCGAGCTCGCCAAGCGGGTCGGCGCGAAGGTCTACATCAGCGGCAAGAGCGACTCTGCGTTCTCCTACCGCGCCATGCAGGACCGTGACGAGCTCAAGCTTGGCGGCGTGCGCATCGCGTTCTGGTCCACGCCCGGCCACACGCTCGACAGCATGACGCTGTTGGTCCATGTGCCAACGGCCAAGACGTCGCCCGCCTACGCGCTCACCGGGGACACGCTCTTCATCGGAGGCATCGGTCGGCCAGACCTCGTGGGAGGGGCGATCACGCCCTCTGTCCTTGGGAGTCACAGCTTCGACTCAATCCAGCGGCTCAAGACCTTGCCGGACGAGACGCTGGTCCTCCCCGCCCACGGCGCCGGATCGCTCTGCGGTGCCCACCTGTCGGACGACACCACGTCCACGATCGGCGCCGAGCGGGCGTCCAACCCCTACCTCAAGATCACCGCGCGCGCCGCGTTTGTCGCCAAGGTCGTCAGCGGGCTCCCCGTCGCCCCCCAGTACTTCAAGTTCAACGTCGCCATGAACCGACAGGGCCCACCCGTGGTCGCTTGGAACCAGGCGACGCCAAAGGCGACCTCACCCCAGAAGCTCGCCAAGGCCGTGAAGCGAGGCGCCTGGGTGCTGGATCTGCGCGATCAGAAGCGCTACGCCGCCGGCCACATCGCTGGCTCCATCAACGTGGCCGTGCGCGGCCGCCTCGACACCTGGACGGGCATCGTCGTCCCCTTCGAGGAAGACCTCTACCTCGTCGGCTCCGACGCCGAGGTCCGGGAGGCCACGTTTCGCCTGCGTCGCATTGGCTACGACCGCATCGCCGGCTTCCTCAAGGGCGGCGTTGAAGCGTGGCGGAGCGCGGGACAGCGCGTGCGGACCAGCAAGCTCATCGACGCCGACGCGCTGCAGCGGCTCATGCAGCGCGGCGAGGAGCCGATGATCGTCGACGTCCGAACCGAGAACGAGTTCGCTGCGAAGCGGCTCGGCAACTACGCGAACATCCCTGTCGATCAGTATCACCGCCTGGGGCGCACCCTCGACAAGTCCAAGCCAGTGGTCCTGATGTGCAACTCAGCCTACCGCAGCAGCATGGCCGTGGGGCTGGCTGAGCGAGAGGGGTTCACAGACATCGGCAGTCTGGCGGGGGGACTACACGCCTGGGAGGACGCCGGCCGCCCCGTCATGGAGGGCGACGGGCTCGCCCCGCACCCCGCACCTGCGGCCTCGCCCGTCGGCCCGCTGATGCGGCTCCCCGAGGTCATCCCCGCCAGCGCGCTCGCCGCGGGCTTGATGGACGCGCCGCAGACCTATGCGCTCATCGACATCCGCCCGTCGTGGCAGTTCGCCGAGTACCACGTGCCGGGAGCGGTCAACGTGCCGCCGAGCGGCGTCTCGGCCCACATCGAGTCGCTCCCGGAGGGTCGGCGCGTGGTCGTGCTCGACCGGGCCGGCGCCATGGGGTTCGCGGTGGCGGGAGCAGTGCTGCAGTCCCTGAAGAACAAGGCCACGGTGGTCCGAGTCCTGGCTGGCGGGACGGCGGCCTACTTCCAGCACGCTGAGCTGGGCGACCACCCCTCTGGCGCCCCCATCTTGCCGGGCGAGACGCCCCACCAGGCGAGCGGCAGCGCCCACGCTGCCCCACCGGCTGCCGCCGCTGCCATAGGGGTCAAGCCAGCGCTGAAGCCGGCCCCCAGACCGGCGGCGCCGCGCGCCCGCAAGAAACGCCGCAGCGCGGGCTGCTAGGAGGATGACCATGACTGACCAGCCAACCCATGACGCCTCCCCCCGTCCCCACCCAGCCGATGGCTCAGCGAGGCCGCCGGAGACGGGCGCTCCGCCAGCGGCGATCGAGTCGGCAGTCCCAGGCGCACAGGCGTACTGGAACCCCTACGTCGCGGGCTTTGGCCTGGGCGTCACGCTGCTCGTTTCGTACGTCGTCCTGGGCACCGGGCTCGGAGCGTCGGCGACACCTGCGCGCCTTTCAGCCGTCGCGGCTCACGCCGTGGCGCCCGCCGCGGTCGCTGCGAACAGCTACGTCGGCAAGTGGTTCGAGGGGGGCAGCCCGCTGCTGCACTACCTCGTGTTCATGAGCCTGGGCGTCCTGCTCGGTGGCCATCTGTCCGCTCGCTGGGCCGGCCGCGTGCAGCGCGTCGTCGAGCGCGGCCCGACGGCCTCCAAGAGGCTGCGTCTCGGCCTCGCTGTCGGCGGCGGTGTGCTCGTCGGCTTCGCCAGTCGGCTGGCCGCCGGGTGTACCTCGGGCCAAGCCCTCAGCGGGGGCGCGATGATGTTCACCGGCAGCTGGGTGTTCATGCTCGCCATCTTCGTCGGTGCATTTTCAGCGGCGCGCTTCGTGCGCCGGGAGTGGTCTTGATGCAGTCCCTACTCACGAGCTTCTACGCCAGCGACACGCTGCACAGCGCCCCGGCGCTGCTCAGCGCGGCCCTCGTCGGCGTCGCCTTTGGCTACTTCCTCGAGCGCGGCGGATTCGGCAGCAGCCGCAAGCTCGCGTCCATCTTCTACCTACGTGATTTTGCCGTCTTCAAGGTGATGTTCAGCGCGATCATCACCGCCCTCCTCGGGGCCAGGTTGTTCGCCGCCACGGGCATCGTCGACATCGGTGGCTGGTACGCCCTCGAGACCTTCCTCTGGCCACAGCTGGTGGCTGGCCTGGTCTTCGGCGTCGGCTTCGTCGTTGGCGGCTGGTGCCCCGGGACTGCGCTCGTCGGAGCGGCCAGCGGTCGCATCGACGCGCTCGTGTTCGTCGGCGGGACCGGTGTCGGCAGCCTCGTCTACGCAGGCGCGTTCCCTGCGCTCGACGGCTTTCACCGCGCAGGTTCGCTCGGCGTCGCGACGCTGCCGGAGCTCGTGGGCCTCACGCCAGGGGTGACGGCCTTCGCCATCGTCCTGTTGGCCCTCGCTGCGTTCGCGGGCGCCGACCGACTGGCGGCCTGGCAGGCAGCGCGGCTGCGGTCTCGCGGCGCAGGTCACTAGTTCACGCCGTGTTCGCGGTCTCCACCCGCCGCGCCCGGGCCCAGACTGCCCTGTCGCGCCCTCCCACACAGCGCGCTTCCCCGCGCAAGGTCACTCGTCATGAATCAAACACTCCTCGCCAAGGGACTCGCCGTCGCCGCCGTGCTCACCGGCTTGACCCTCGTGTTCGCCGACCGCGGCACACCTCCCGACCGCACCGCAGCGACCCAGTCGACCTGGGCCGAACAGATTGAAGACGAGGCCGACCACATCACGGCGGACGACCTCGCCACACGTCTGTTGGCTCGCCGTGGCGACACCGTCGTCGTCGACGTGCGTCCCGCCGAAGAGTTCGCCGTCTGGCATCTTCCCGGCGCACACAACCTGGCGATTCCCCAGCTCATCGGAGACGCGGGCAGCGAGCTCATCACCGCGTCCAAGGGCAAGCTCGTCGTGCTCGTCTCCAACGGTATGGTCCACCCGGGCCAGGCCTGGGTGGCGCTGGTCAGCGGCGGGGCCCGGGGTGTGCGAGTCCTCGAGGGTGGCCTCACCGCCTTCAAGCGTCAGGTCCTGACCCCGCCGTCTCTCAGAGGGCCGATCTCGCGACGTCGCGCCGCCGCAGCGCTGCCGCGATACCGCGCGGCGCGGACCTTCTTCATGGGCGCCGGATCACGCTTGGCGTCGGCCCCCTCTGGCGGTAACACCCATGTCATGCCGTGATACGCTGCGGCCCTACGGGGGCTGGGCAGGCGCCTGTCCCGACCCGAACCAGACCTCGCCCCAACACCCGCCCTCCCTGCTTCAGAGCGACCATGACGATTGGCAACCCAGACGTCTCCGCCATGTCGCCCGCGTTGATGCTCAAGGTAGCGCAGCGTTTTCGGACCCTGTCCGACGCCAATCGGCTCCGCCTCCTCCAGCTCCTCATCGAGGGCGACGGCAGCGTGAACCAGCTGGCGGAGGCCGCCGAGTTGAGCGTCGCGAACACCAGCAAGCACCTGGCGGTCCTGCGCGACGCGGGCTTCATCGCGCGGCGAAAAGAGGGGACGCGCGCCATCTACACCCTGGCAAGCGACACGCCGCGCATCCTGTGCGACCTGCTGTGCAAGGAGATGCTGGCCCAGGCCGAGCACGAGGTGGCCATCGCCGCCGGTCGCGTTCGAGGGTCATAGCAGTCGGGGCTGTCTTGTGGGTCGGCGCGACATGGTCCCTCACAGCCGCTGCAGGGACGCGCACTGCCAAGCAGGATCCCGTCAGCTCCACGCAGGACCACCACCAGGACGTGGTCGCGAGCAAGGTCATTGGCATGCGCAGTGTGCGCGGCGGCGAGTCGGGCTATTGGGTGGGCACCGGTCTGGTCTTCGAGCACGGTTTCACGTCCTTGCCCGTCGAGATCGAGGTCTCGTGGGCGTCCCTCCACGGTGACCACGGCGATTCGGTGGTCCCGATCGACCTCCTGGTCAAGCTGCCGATTCACCTCTCGTCCCAGCTCGACCTCTTCGTCGGGCTGGGGCCCGCCCTCCAGTTTCGACCCGGAGCCGAGCGGCCCATGGCCGGCGGCGCGATCGCCTCAGGCGGAGGCTGGCTCTGGGTCAGCGAGCACATTGGCCTGTTGGTCGAGCTGGACTACGCCGTGGTCACGGGAGAGCAGCCGACGCATGAGGTCGAAGGGGCGCTGGGTGTGGCGGTGCGTTTCAAGTGAGCTGGCCGACGTTGGCCTGCCGTCGCCGACGCGGACGGCTGACGGACGAGCCACGGCTGCGTAACACCGCCTCGGCGACGCGGCTCTACCCCACAGCTATTGGGCGTCGTACTCCACGAGCGCCGCCCTGCCCCAGCTCCGCCGCGGTACGCCGCTCCAGGTGCACAACTCCGGGTTGATCGACATGAAGACATCCTCTCCCCTGAAGACACTCGCGCTGATCGGCGCGCTGGCGGCGATTGGCGCGTGCTCCACGGGTGCGTCTGGCACGGCCGGTGAGGGCGCCGACACGACATCCGACAGCGGCGCAGACGGCTCGCTCGCGAACGACGTCGACACCGACCAGGACATCGGCGCTCTCGACGGCGCAGCTTCGGCCGATGCCGTGGAGGACGACAGTGGTCGCGCCGCTGAAGCCCCCTACGACGCCAAGCTCAAGCTGCCGGCGACGCTCTTCGACTACGCCAATCAGGCTATCCCGGCCCACTTCAAGACCGAGACCATGGGCATGCACGGCCAGACGTCCCTCGTCGCCGACGACAACACTCCTGCCCACAACCCGATCACCAACGCGGGCGCGACGCTGGGTCGCGTCCTCTTCTACGACAAGAACCTGAGCCAGAATCGCACCGTCGCCTGCGCGTCCTGCCACAAGCCCGAGCTCGGCTTCTCGGACGACCGCGTGCTCAGCAAGGGCTTCGACGGCGGCGAGACCGCACGCCACTCCATGGGTCTGACGCAGGCTCGCTACTACCGCGGCAAGCGCTTCTTCTGGGACCAGCGCGCCGCGACCTTGGAAGATCAGGTGCTGATGCCCTTCCAAGACCCGGTCGAGATGGGCATGACGCTCGCGAGCCTCGAGGCACGGGCCAAGGCCGCCAAGTACTACCCAGCCCTCTTCGAGGCAGCCTTTGGGGACCCGGAGATCACCACCGAGCGCATGGCGCTGGCGCTGGCGCAGTTTGTGCGCAGCCTGGTGAGCACGGGCAGCAAGTACGACGAGGGGCGCGCGCAAGTGACCAGCCGGTCCGAAGACTTTCCGAACTTCACGGCGGAGGAGAACCTGGGCAAGAAGCTCTTTGTCATGCCGCCGCCCATGGGCGGCAAGCGCTGCTTCGCGTGCCACGGCGGCGAGGGCTTCGTGACGATGACGGCGACGACCAACGGCCTGGACGCCGACCCCTCCAAGGACCCGGGCTTCGGCGCCGTGACCGGCCAGTCGTCAGACATGGGGACCTTCAAAGCCCCGTCGCTGCGCAACGTCGCGCTGCGGGCGCCCTATATGCACGACGGCAGGTTCAAGGACCTCGCGGCGGTGATCGACCACTACAGTGGCGGCATCCAGCCGAACCCCAACCTCGCGCCACCGCTCTTCATCAGCAACGGCCAGGCCACGCAGCTGACCATGACGGCCACGGAGAAGAAGGCGCTGGTGGCCTTTCTCCACACGCTGACGGACCTGAAGATGACCCAAGACCCCAGGTTCAGCGATCCCTTTGGCGGGTAGCGCGTGGTCCTCGTCGGCCAGGCCGCGCGCCAAGTCAGGCCCAGTTGGACGTCGACCCACACGGGGGAGCACCCTCTGCGAGGGACAGGTGCCGTGCAGGCAGCGACGGCGCTCGCGGGGCCGATGGCCCGCAGGCCCGCCACCAGCCGCTGCGTCAGGCCGCCGCGAGGCTTGACGCGCGTCACATCCCAGAGCGGTCCGGGACCAGCCGCAGGCTCGCGACCGTGAAGTGGCCTGCCCCTGCCTCCGGACCGGCGGAGAGCAGGATCCCGCTCAGCGCGCGACCGTCGCTCCCGAGCTCGGCCATGTGGACGCGATGTGTGGTCCAGGTCGTCGTCGTCGGGAGCCACAGCGTGACCGGGCGGGCGCCCCGTCCGGCGCGAAACGCCATCAGTCGAATCGGTCGGCCGTCGCCGCGCACCCGCAGCTCCAGGCGGGCGCCGCGGAGGTCGGCTGGGGCGAAGGGTTTGCTGCCGGGCCACCAGACCACACCGGCCCAGCTGCCTCCCTGGGACCGGGGCTGGGTCGTCGTCGCCACGCGCAGCGTGCCGGCGGAGCGGGTCAGCTGCACTGTGGACGAGCCGCCGCGGACGGCGTCGGTGGACGCGACAAGGGCCGGCCGCAGCTCTCGGGGGCGGACCGTAGGGCGCTTGCCGCCGACCGCTCCCGCGAGGCTGCCGCCTTCGAAGGCGTCTGGCTCTTGCGCCTGACGCGGGATCCGCAGGCCGCGCTTCCACACGCCAACGATGCGGCGCGTCGCGCGCACGTCCTGCATAGGGTTGCCAGTGACGAGCAGCAGGTCGGCGCGCTTGCCGACCGCGATGTGACCACGGTCGGCCAGGCCGAAGGCCCGGGCGGGGGCCACCGTGGCAGCGGTCAGCGCCTCCGCCGGGCGCAGGCCCGCCTGCACCAGCAGCTCGAGCTCGTGGTGCAGGCTCACGCCCCAGGCGGTGCCGCGGTTCGGAGCGTCGGACCCGGCGAGGATCGGCACCCCCGCGCGATGCAGCCCGCGGATCGCGGCGAGGGGCCGGGCTGCGTAGGCCCGGTCCTGTGGCCGGCGGCGCCGTGTGTGGCCCAGGTTGATCCGCTGGCGGAGGCTCAAGGGGCCCAGAAAGTCCGCGTCGTCGAGGAGCGCCGCCCCCCCACGCAGCCCGTACTGCGGTGCGTAGACGCCCAAGGTGGAGACGACGAACGTGCCCGCATCGCGTAGCCGCGCGAGCTCGTTCGGACGGGCAGGCCGGTCGTGGAACACGTGGGCCAGCCCGTCGCCCCCCACCGCGACGAAGTCCATGGCCTCAGCGACGCTGCTGATGTGCGCGACCGCCTTGAGGCCCACAGCGTGCGCGCCCGCTACGACCGCCTGCAGGGTCTCTCGGTCGAAGGTGGGCACGGTGTGGCGGATCACCGTGCCGTGCTCGTAGATGACCTTCACGAAGTCAGCGCCCTCGGCCTTGCGCTCCCGCATCCAGTCGCCGACATCGTCGGGGCTGTCGATGGTGGGGACCGCCACGCCGTACTCTGTGCCGTGGCCGCCCTGCACGGTGGCCGGCGGGCCCGGGCTCACGAGGTCTGCACGACGCAGCGCCTCGCCGCCGCCGCGCGACGAGCGCTGTTCCTGGCGCATGGCCGTCGCCCAGGGCGCCTTGGCGGCCATGTCGATGGTCGTGGTGACGCCGAACCTGGCCTGGACCTGGAGGGAGTCGCCGCCGTTGTGGCTGTGGGCGTCGATGAGGCCGGGGAGCAGCGTGCGGCCGCGGCCGGAGATCCGGCTCCCCTCAGCGCCCTCGCATGCGCCCTTGGCGAGGGCCGCGATGCGACCGGCGACCACGCGAACGTCGAGCACACCTCGGTCGCGGAGGCCGTCGAAGACGCGGACGCCCTCGAAGCAAACCCGGGCTGCGCGAACCTCAGGCGGGGCGGACGGCGCGCCGGCACAGCCGAGGGTGGCCAGCAGCGCGGTCAGGACGACGGCGCGGAGAGGCCTCGGGCACCACAGCCGCAGCGCGCAGACGTGCCCGCCGACTTGCGCGGGCGCTTGGGTCACGGCGGCGGTCCGGCCGATGTGAGCTGCAGGCATGAAGAGACTCCTCGAGTTGTTTCGGTGTTCAGGGCACGTGGGCGGCGCTGTCGAGCCCAGCCAAGAGGTGGAGCGGCGCGACCTCAGCGCGACGGAACGCTCGCGGCCGTGTCGTTGGCAGCCAGCCTACGGCCGCTCCTCAACGACAAGGGAAAACGCACCCGTCGCCGCTCCCCCACAGGCCAGATCGCCGCCAGCTCCTGCTGGACGCTGTCCAGCGCGCGTGCCCCGGTGTCGGCGTCGTGCCGCCGCACAGCCGACCAGGTCCCCAGGTAGGCCAGCAAGGCCTCGCGGTCCCAGTCCATGGTCATGGCGAACTCAGGCGCCGCCCGCTCGGGGAAAGGCAGCGCGATGTCCCGGTAGCCCACCTCAATGTGCCGCCTCTGGGGCGGCCAGTAGGGCCCGATGGCTCCCTCGTAGAAGCGGACGATGGCGGCGTCCACCGCAGGGTCGACGCTGAGCAGCTCGTAGCACCACGCAACGAAGAGCCCCTCGGGCTTCAGGACGCGGACGGCCTCGGCGAAAAACCGTTCGTGATCGAACCAGTGTAGGGCCTGCGCCACGGTCACAGCGTCGACCGACGCGTCAGCCAGGGAGCATCGCTCCGCAGGTTCACACGCGTAGCGGACGCGCTGATGCGGCGTCGCGGCTGCGAGCTGCTTCGCGCTGGCGTCGGTGGCGTGCACCGCCGAGAAGTGGTCCGTCAGCGCGACGGCGGCCTGGCCGCTGCCGGTGGCGGCGTCCCAGACGAGGTCGCGGCCGGGCGCCTGGCTGGCGATCCAGCGGTAGAGCGCGGCCGGGTAGCGCGGCCTGTGGGCGGCGTAGTCGCTTGCGTGGCCAGAGAAGTGGTCGGGGAAGGTGTGTGGCATGGGGGTTCCCGGTGACGACGATGGGCGGCTGCGGTGGAGGTAGCTTGGCACAAGCGTGTGCACGTCGAGGACACGCTTGCGCCGGACGATCTCCAGGGCAAGCCGGCGAGGTGGTCGACCTGACCGTGTGCGCGCAGAGGCGCCATGGCTGGGGCTCCAGGCTGGTGCTCCGGGGCCGGGGCGCAAGCGGCCAAGGAAGAGCCCATTCTCACCCAAGAAGCCCCATCCGGTGACCATAGAGCACCACCTCGCCGGTGGTCTCCACCCCCAGGCGCCGCCGGATCTCGGCGATGTGGTTTGATGTCGTACTGCCCGCCATCTCCAGCGTCGCCGCGATGTCGTTCACGGTGCGCCCCTCCAACACCAGCCGAAAGACCTGAGCCTGCCGTGCCGAGAGGCGCTCGTGGGGCGCGACATCGGCCTTGGCGCTGACCTCCACGACCTCCGCATCGGCCAGCGCCTGCAGTCGGTCAGTGAGAAAGACCTTGCCCTTCGCCACATGACGAATCGCCTGCAGCAGCTCGTCGCTCGACCGGTCCTTGCACAGATAGGCCGACGCCCCGGAGCGGACCACGTGCAGGGCCAGCGCGTCTTCCGGCTGCATGGTGAACACGACCATGGGCAGGTCGGGGTGCCACTCGGCCACGCCACGGATCAGCTCCATGCCGCTCAGGTGTGGCAGGGAGAGATCGACGACCAGCACGTCGCAGGGGCGGGACGAGAGCAGATCCACAAGCGCGGCGCCGTCCGCTGCCGACGCCACGAGCTGCATGTCCTTCTGGGCCCGGACGATGGTCTCCAAGCCACCCCGGACGATGGGATGGTCGTCAGCCACCACGACGCGAATCATCGCCACACCTCCTTCGCAGCCACCCGAGGCGCGGTGGCGACCACCGTGACCCCACCCAGCGCCCCGGTTCCCCTCAGCTCCAGCTGGCCGCCGAGCAAGTCCATGCGTTCGCGCATGCCAGCGAGCCCGTAGCGCCCGTCCGGAGCGCCGGTCGCCGGCAGGCCGACGCCGTCGTCAGACACCTCGAGCCGCACGCGCTCGTCGTCCCCAACCAACGTGACCCGCACCGCGCTCGCTCGCGCGTGGCGACTCACGTTGTTCAGCGCCTCCTGGGCGACGCGGAAGAGCGCGATCCCCAGCTCCGCCCGGACGTCTCCCTCCAGCCCGCTGGCGTCGAAGTGGACCTCGATCCCGGCGCCATGGCCGACCTCGAGCGCCATCGCGCGCACCGCGGGCACCAGCCCCAGCTCATCCAGCAGCGCAGCGCGGAAGTCTGCGAGCAGCCCACGCAGAGCGCTCTGCGAAGCCACAGCCTGCTGGTCGACCAGCTCCAGCGCAGCGCGCACGCCGTCGTCTTGCTCAGCCGCGGACTGGCGCGCCATGGACACCGCCAGCCGCATCGCGACCAACTCCTGACCGAGCCCGTCGTGCAGGTCACGTCCCAGCGCTCGCCGCTCCTGCTCCCGCGCCGCCTGGGCGTACTGTCGCAGCTTCGACAGGTCGGCCGTGCGCTCCGCGACGCGCTTGCTCAGGTCGCGCGCGGCGGCCGCCAGCTCCTGCCGCTGGGCCGCCAGCTCCACCGCCTGGACGTGGTTCCGGTGGAGCTGGCGCCAGAACTCGTGGCCGATGAGCAGGGCCGCGCCAGCCGAGAAGAGCGTGTAGCTGAGCGTGATCAGCTCGCTCAGACGCGTGAGCGGCGACGCCGGGTTGAGATACCAGCCCACCGGAATCGCGGCGCACACCATCGTCTGGGCGAGCAGTCGCCCACGCAGGGGCACGATGACCACGGTGGTGCCAAAAGGCGCGAGGTAGAGGAAGGCGAGGCTGTTCCACCCCCCGTCGACGGTCGACGACATCCAGTACGCGATCCACCCCAGGACAAGGACGATGGCCAGCGTCAGCGTGTGGGCTGGGTAGGCGCGCACGCGCTTGAGCCTCGGCAGCACGAACGCGCTGACCGCGCAGAACAGGGCCACCCCGCCGCGAAACACCGCGAAGGCCCGCAAGGTCGCGGGGTAGTCAGCGAAGATGAGGAGGTCGAGCGGCCACCACAGCAGGGCCGCGACCGCGGCGCCATAGCCGAGCAGAGGGCCGATGCGCAACATCATGGCGTCGGCCTCGGCCTGAAAGGCGGCCCCGGGGCTCGGGCGCGACCCGGCGTGCTCCAGCATGCGCTCCCTCCCTTCTGGCTCTGGGTCATGGCGTTGTGGCCGTGGCCCGCTGTTGGCGTCGGCCCAGTGTAGCGGCATCGCCACCCATCAGCGGAACCCAAAGATTTCTCCATTCTGACTTCGAGGCCGCCCGCCTAGGGTCGGGACGACGCGGAGGACGAGCCCTCCGCCACGTTCCGAGGAGGGGGGGTCATGGGCATGAGCGCACACCGCACGGTGGGCATCGTCGGAGCCGGCCCGGTCGGGGGGACGCTGGCGATCCTGCTGGCGCGGGCCGGGTGGCAGGTCGACCTCTATGAGCGGCGGGTCGCCGGAGGCGTAGCGCGCTCCGCCACGGTCAACCTATCGCTCTCCCCGCACGGCATGGCTGTGCTCGACCAGGCGGGCGTCGGCGACGCCGTCCGCGCCGAGTCCGTAGAGATGGACGGTCGCGTCCGCTATGGCGTCGGCACGCCCCCGGACACCTGGGACTACCCCACCGGGTGGCGCAATCACGCAGCCGACCGGGAAGCCCTGACCCAGGTCGTCCAGGAGGCCGCCCGGCGGTCGGGTGCAAGCGTCCACGAAGGCGCAGCGTGCCGCGCCGTCGACCCTCGCCGTGGCCGCCTCGACTTCGACGGTCATACGAAGACGCACGACCTCATCGTCGGCGCCGACGGCGCCTACTCCCTCGTCCGCAGCGCAATGGCACGTTGCGCAGGCTTCGACGTCTTCCAGCGTCACTACCGCGCGGCCTACGGAGAGCTCTCCCTCCAAGCAGGGGGGCTGCGACCGAGGGCGATCCACATCTGGCCGCGCGGCCGCTGCTTCATGGTCGCCCTGCCCCACCATGACGGCGACCTGAAGGCGGCGCTCATCGTCCCCGCGGAGGCCGCCGAGCGCCTCGCGGACACGGAGGCCTACGCCCGGGCCCTCTTCCCCGAGCACGCCGACCGAATCCGTCGGGCCCCCTCCGTGCGCCCCCCGACGCGCGACTTCGTGACCGTGCGCTGCGGCGCCTACCACCTCGGCGACCGCTGCGCCCTGGTCGGCGACGCCGCGCACGCCATGGTCCCCTTCATGGGTCAGGGCGTGAACGCCGGGCTCCAGGACGCCGCCTCCCTGGCCCGCCACCTCATCGCCGGACGCGGGCTCCAGGCCTACTCCGCCGAGCGGCAGCCCGAGGGCGTCGCCGCCGCAGAGCTCTCGCTCTGGAACCACGGCGAGCTCTGCGGCGAG
>JAUIAC010000473.1 GCA_030425545.1 bacterium
GCTGGTCGAGGCGGGCCCCTGGCGCGACCCGGAGGACTATCCGTCGACGATGCTCGGGGTGATGCGCGATCTCTTCCCGAACTTCGGCGCCAACATCGCCACCGGGAACTCGATCATGCCCATCGTTCAAGGGCGCATGGTGGGTGGGACCTCGGTGATCAACAGCGCCATCATGGTCCGCACACCCGGCGACGTGCTCGACGAGTGGCGCCGCGACCACGGCCTGGGCGACGTCTTCCACCACCGCAACATGGGCGAGGCGCTGGACTGGGTCGAAGACGAGCTCGACGTCGGCGACACGCTCGAGGACATGGGCGCCGAGGCCTTCGGGCGCAGCAACCAGAAGCTGCTCGACGGCCTCCGCAACCAGGGGGTCGCGGCCCACCCCATGCGCCGCAACGTGCGCGGGTGCCAGGGCAGCGCGCGCTGCCTGCAGGGCTGCCGTCACCAGGCCAAGCGCTCCACGCAGCTGCAGTGGATCCCGGAGGTGTTGCGCCGCGGTGGCACCGTGCTCTCGTGCGCGCCGGCCGAGCGCGTGGTCCGCGAGCGCGGGCGCGCCACCGGGGTGACCGGCCGCTTCCAGCACCCGCAGACCCGCGTCCGGGGCGCTCGCTACCGGGTGCTCGCCCGCCGCGGCGTGCTCCTCGCGGCGTCCGCGACCGGCACCGCGCCCCTGCTTCAGGCCTCCGGCGTGCGGCTGCCCGCGCTGGGGGAGTTCTGGCGAGCCCACCCCGGCGCCGGGATGATCGGCGTCTACCCGGACGTGGTCGACATGTACCGGGGCGCCACCCAGGGCACAGCGTCGATCCACCACCGCGCCGAGCACGGGCTCAAGCTCGAGAGCCTCAGCCTGCCCGCCGAGCTCATCGCCGGGCGGGTGAGCGGGGCCGGCGAGACCCTGACCCGCCGGCTGGCCGATCTGCGCCACCTCGCCATGTGGATCAGCGCCGTCCGCGCCGAGGCCACCGGCACCGTGAGACGCGGGCTCTTCGGCAACGTCAACGTGCGCTACAAGCCCACCCAGCGGGACCTGGAGCGCCTCCGCATCGGCAGCGCGCTGCTGGCGCGCACGCACTTCGACCAAGGCGCGACCGGCGTGCGCCCCGGAGTGGTGGGCCTGCCCTTCGAGATCAGCCCGGACGAGGTGCACCTCATCGAGGACGCGCCGCTGGACAACAAGGCGTGGACCTGGGTGCTGAGCCACCTCTTCGGCGGCGCGGTGCTCGGCGACGATCCAGCGCGCTCCGTCGTTGGGACCGACCTGCACGTGCGCGGCGTCCGCCAGCTGCACGTGGTCTGCGCCGCGGCCCTGCCCACCACGCTCGGGGTCAACCCGCAGCACACCATCATGGCCGTCGCCCGCGTCAGCGCCGACCGCCTCGCCAACGAAGACCACAGCGCCGCGCACGCGGCGTGAACCAGGAGGAGAGCCCCATGAGTCAGGTGAAAGAGCTGCTCGAGCGCGGCGACATCGAGGCCATCGCCAGCCACCTCGACGGCCTCTCGCACGCCGACCGGCTGGCGGAGGTGCGCACGCTCCAGGGCAAGCCGCTGGGCAAGCTCTACGATCTGGCCGAGGGGCGGCACACCGACCTGCCCTTCTACGTGCCGGAAGACGTGCCGGCGGGCACCCCGGTGGTGCACCACGGCGTCAACTCGCTGCCCTGGCCGGTCGGAGGCACCTTTCGCAAGCCCATGGTGCGATCGGCCGAAGATCCCGGCCTGCTCTGGGGGTACAACGACAACGACGGGCTGGTGGCGGCGATCCCCTGGATCACCGGGCCCGGGTACTTCGCCCTCCGCGGCAAGGGCTCGCCGAGCCCGGACGGCCGCACCGATCACGGTGGGCAGGTCTTCGTCGACTACTACGAGCAGCCCGCTGCGGCTCCGGTGCCGTCCTGGCCGGCGCCCAAGCCCGCCATCGGCTTCACCGCCGGCCTCGTCTTCGGCGAGATGTGCGACTACATGTGGCGCGTCAGCGCCCACGTCTCCATCGGCTCCGCCTACAAGCGGGGCAAGAAGGTCGGCGCGTGGTTCGCCCTGGTGCGCGAGGACCCCACAGCCTGATCGGGTGCGCCGCCCCCAGACCGATCAGGTACCTGCGGCGGTCTGCTTCCTTCCGTCGCCGGGAGGTGCTAGGTTCGGGGCGTCTCAGACCTGATGGATGAGGCCCAACCCTGGGGCGCACGTGTTGGCTGTGCCCGCACCTGTCCCAGGCCCACGACACGCTCCGGCATCCTCCTCGGCTCCCGCACAAGGGCGCCGCGGCGGGTCCACCGTAGGCGCCGTGGACTCCCAGACCGCCCCGATTGTCGGGGGCCACCTCTGCGCCGCGTGGGCGAGGGGACAGCGAGCGCCGAGGCGCCCGCCAAGGCCTCAACCAGAGCCTGGGAACTCCTGACAACCATGAGGAGCGCAACGTGAACGCTGCGTTGATCGATCTGCACGTCCGTGTCGGTGACGGTGGCCCCCTGAACCTCAACGCCTTGGTGGAGGCCGCGCACGCGCGTGGCCTCGACGGCGTCGTGGTGGTGGGCGACGACGAGGCTCCCAGCCTGGAGCACGACGGCGACGGCCCCAACGGGGTCGGCGTGTACCAGGCGGTGGAGCTGGACACGGAGCTGGGACAGCTCATCTGCGTCCCGGCCCAGGTGGACGACTGGTTCACCGGCGCCGAGTGGAGGTCGCTGGCCCTGCCGACCTCTGCCGAGCCGGCTGGCTCCCAGGACGACGAGGCCGAGGCGACGGCCGAGGCCCAGGGCCCGGCTGACAGTCCGGACGACAGCTCAGACGCTGAGGGCGACGACGCGGCCCCGGCCACGTCGGCCGCGCAGGGCGACGACGCAGCCTCGCTGGCTGACGCGCTCGTCGCAGCGGTGGCCGAGCCAGAGGCCGAGCCCCGCAGGCGTCGGTCGCGCAAGGGCAAGAAGAACAAGCGCCGCGAGCTGCCCCCGCGCTACGCCGGCGACGCGATCGTCAGCGCCTTCGTGGAGCGCGGCGGCGTGGTGGTGGTGGCGCAGCCCTACGACCGCGACCTGGCTCATCCCTGCCGCGAAGACGCCTTCGTCGGCGAAGGACGGCTCGCCGGCGTGGTGGTGACCTCCTCGCCGCGCCACACCACCTCGAACGAGCGCGCCGCGCACGCCGCGGTCTCGGCCAAGCTGCCCGGCGCCGCCGGCTCCGCGTCGACCATCGGCGGCAACCGCTTCGGCACGGTGGCCACCCTCTTCCCCCGTCGCCCTGGCAGCCAGGAGGCGCTGGTCCACGGGCTGCGCGCCGGGCGCTTCTGGCCTGTGGAGATCGCGGGGCGGGTCAAGGCGCCGAGCCGCAAGGACAAGGACGCAGACCGGGACAACGACCGGGACAACGACCGGGACAACGCCAAGAGCGCCGCGCAGGCCAGCAAGCCTGAGCCGAAAGAGAAGAAGTCCAAGAAGAAGGGCCGCAAGACCAAGGAAGACAACCGCGGCAACCGGCTCGACATGGTCCGTTTGGCGCGCCCGGTGGACAACCCCTACGACGGCCGGCAGCCGGAGTTCGACCCCATCGCGCGGCTCTACGGCATGCACGACAAGCGCAAGCTGACGCTCAACAGCAAGTCGGACGCCGAGCTCGACCGCATCAACGGCAACCGCTCGTCGGGCCCGGACCCGAACGTCATGCGCGGCCCAGACTTTCGCGAGCTGCGCGCTGAGCGCCAGCACGTCAACCTGCTGCTGCAGACCATCGACACGCAGCGCCAGCAGGACCGAGACAGCATCGCGCTGCGCTTCGCGGTGACCGCGCTCGGCCACGACGCCAACGACTCGGACATCGACTACGACGCCTTCGAGCCCATGAACGACGGCAAGCGCAAGAAGCGCCGCCGCCGGCGGCGTCGCTAAAGTCCACGCAGAGCGGGGGTAGCCCTAAGCCGGGTTCTGTCCCGACGTGCGGTCGCCCGCCACGTCGGTGATGACCATTCGTCTGGGTCACCTGTTGCCAGGCGCCTCAAGCGGTCTACCCGAGCGCTCGGGCCGGCTACCCTCCACGCCCCGAGGGGCGGTGCGCGCTCGATATGACCTTGCTCCAGGTGGGGTTTACCGTAGGGCGACGTCTCCGCCGCCCCCCGTGCGCTCTTACCGCACGCTTTCACCCTTACGTCGCGGGCTTGCGCCAGGGACGCGGTCTGCTCTCTGTGGCACTTTCCCTGAGGTCACCCTCGCCGGCCGTTAGCCGGCACCCTGCCGTGTGGAGCCCGGACTTTCCTCCAGCGTCGGACCTCCGGAGAGGCACGCTGGCGGCCATCTAGCTACCCCCGCCTGCGCGGACGCGGAGCCTGCATCCAGGACGCCGCCAGGGCAAGACACACCGACCACACCGCCGCGATCCACCGCATTTGCACACGGCTGCGCGGTGCTCTAGCTTCCCGCCGCCCGCAGCGCGCGGGCCGCGCCCCTCGGGCGCGCAGCGCGGGCCCGCCCGCACCGAACAGCACCCACGACGCACAGAGGCACGCA
>JAUIAC010000474.1 GCA_030425545.1 bacterium
GGTCGGGGCGCGGTGTGTCTGGCCGCCGCGCTCGTCGTGGCTGGCGGCGTGCTCTGGTTCAGCCGTCGGGCAGAGACTTGAGGAAGCGGCGCACGTGCAGCCGCAGCAGCTCGGGCTGCTCCAGCGGCAGAAAGTGGGTCCCCCCCGGCACGACCACCAGCTGCGCGTCGAGGCCGTGCGCCGCGAACTGCGCGTCGTCGACCGGCGTGAGCACGTCGTGGTCCCCCGCGAACCACAGGCTCGGCACCGCCAGCTGAGCCGGCGGCCCACTCTGGCAGCGCCGCGACACCCCACGCCACGTCGACAGCAGCGCATGCAGGTCGTTGTCGAGGGTGCGGGCCAAGGTCTCCCGCAGGCGGACGCTGTCGGTGGTCTCCGCGCTCACACCGAAGAGCCGCAGCGCCTCGGTGACCAGGGCCGCGCGAGCGAGCTCCTGCGCCCACGCGGGCAGGCGCGTCCCGGGCCGCAGCCCCGACGCGGCCTGCGCCGCCATGGCGAAGAGGCTCGACCCGGGGTCGACGACGCTGTGGAGGAGCTGTTCGAAGGGGCGGCCCCACGTGCCTGCGACGCTGACGACCGCCGTGCAGCGCTCGGGCCACTGGGCCGCAGCCTCGACCGCCACGCGGCCTCCCGCCGACCAGCCCACGAGCAGGGCCGGCCCGCCGATCTCGTCCAGCACCGAAGTCAGATCCTCGAGCCAGCCGTCGAAGCCATAGTCATCCGCGGCACCCGAGCCGGAGAGCCCCCGAGGAGACCATGACCACAGCGCGTGGCTCGGCTCGAGCTCCTGCGCAAAGGGCTCCAGCGCGTCCACGTCTCCGAGCAATCCTGGCACCAGCACCGCCGCCGGTCGCGCCAGATCGCCGCGCTGGAAGAGGGAGAGGTCAGGCGCGCCGTCGCGCGACAGGGTCGTTGTTCGCCACATCTAGAACACCTTCTTGCTGTCGAGGAGGATCGTCACCGGACCGTCGTTGACCAGCGCCACCTGCATGTCGGCGCCGAAGACGCCCTCCGCCACGGTCAACCCGAGGTCGCGGAGCTGCTCAGCCGCCTGCGACACCATGACACGGGCGCGCTCCGGTGCCATGGCGCTCATGAAGGAGGGTCGCCGCCCCTTCCGCACGTCGCCGTGCAGCGTGAACTGGCTCACCAGCAGCACCGAGCCGCCCACGTCGGCGAGGGCCGCGTTCATCCGCCCCTGCGCGTCTTCGAAGACCCGCAGGCCGGCGAGCTTCGCCACCATGTAGGTCGTGTCGGCGTCCGTGTCGTCCTTGCCCACCGAGAGCAGCACCAGGAAGCCGTGAGCGATCGCGCCAACGGTCTGCCCGTCGACCCGGACCTGAGCTTCTGTCACCCGCTGAACGACCGCTCGCATGGGACCTCCGTCGACGTCGCGCACCGCAGGGCGCCGGCTACACGTTGAAATCATGGCGCCTTCGATTGACAGGTGCCGGGTTGGAACCGCTTGCATGGCGGCGACTCGGTCGTGTGCGAGCCTTGCGCCTCTCGACAGCGCCTCCATAATCCAACGCCACGCTGAACACCAGCGCACGCGCCTGCGGGCCATGCGCTGCGGTGGGACCTGGTGCGCGTTCGCCCTGCTCGAGCGTCCCTCTGTCGCGTCTTCTTGCTCTTGGAGTTCTCGATGCCCTTCGACCTCGAACGCGCAGCGGAACGTCTCCGGAGTCACCACGGGGGGGCGCTGGCCTCGCGCCACGCCATGCTCGACCTGCTCTTCGCCACCGGGCTGCCGGTGCGCGAGCAGGCCATGGCGCTGGAGTTTGGCGACGCGCTCAGCATCGAGGTGGCCGGGCCAGCCGCCCCCAGCCTCGCCCCGCCCTTGGTGCTCGTCGTGGTCGATCTCGACCCGCCTCACCTCGCTCAGGTCTCGCAGGCCGTCGGAGCGCCTCCGCGGTGGGCACCTGGGCTCGCGAGCCTCGGTGGGCCCTCCTGCGCTGTCGCCTGGGCCGCCTGTCTGCGGGCCCTGGTGTCGTCGCCCTCGCAGCGCCCCTGGCGAGCGCACTACGTCCGGGGGCCGGCCATGGGGCTGTCTCAGACGCTGCCGGACCTCCTCGGCGAGCTGGAGCCAGAGGCCGAGGTGGTGCTCGTGGTGCCCTCGGTCGACACGGCGCCGCTCAGCGGCGCGTCGGACCTGGTGCGGGTGGACCTGACGCGCTCGCGCAACGTGTGGCGCTTTCCCGCCTGCGATCACAGCTATGCGCTCAGCGGAGACCGCCCCTGGCGCGACGCCGCGACCGCGCTCAATGAGCTCGTCGAGGGGCTTGGCGCCGACGTGAACTGGACCCTCCACGACCTGCACATCTACCAGGCCCACGAGGTCCACATCTCCGCGGTGCTGCGCACGTCGGCGCCGATCACGGCGGACGTCGAAGGTTTCACGGCGGTCGAGGTCGACGCGGGCCAGCGCTTGATGTTCCCGGTCAACGACGCGCTGGGCGCGCTGCAGAGCCTCGCCGCTCGGATGTCCGGCGTGTGGGGGGACGCCTTGCACCAACCGGTGCACCTGCACGTGCTGCCCGACGGCGTGCGCGCGTTCGCGCTGGTGCCCGCGGTGACGGGCAAGCAGACGCCCCCCGTGGTCCCGAGCCGGGTCGGGAGCCTCGCTGTGGACGAGGAGCGCGTCCCGGTGATCGCCTCGCCCCCAGACGCGGTGCTGCCCTTCGCGGTGGGCGAGTCGGAGCGGCTGGGCCCGGTGCCGGCGGGCGTGGGGGAGCGCGCCGACGTGCTCTGGCAGTTTCCGACCCTGCGTGAGGGCGAGGCGCTCGCCGGACTCCTGCGCGCCCTTGGCACGCAGCTCGCGCGGGTGGGCTGAGTGCGGTTGCTCACGGTTGAGGTGCCAGTCAGCCCCGAGGCGGCTCCCTTGGGGGACGACGTCGCGGTGCGCAGCGCGGCGGCCCGTGCGGCTGACGTGGCCGTGGACGACATTGCGACCGTGGTGCTGCGCCGGCGCTCGTTGGACGCACGGCAGCGTCGGGCGCCGAAGTGGGTCTTGCGCTGCGAGGTCTATCTCCAGGGAGAGCCAGGGCCCGCGGGGCCGGATCTCCGGGCGATCCGCCCGTCGCGGCTGGCCCGCCCGAGCGGCGATCTGCGGCCGATCATCGTCGGCATGGGGCCGGCTGGGCTCTTCGCTGCCCTGCAGTTCGCGGACTACGGCGTCCCCTGCGTCCTGCTCGAGCGCGGTCCCAAGGTCGAGGCGCGCAACCTCCACGTGCGTGATCTCCGGGTCAAGGGAGAGCTCCACGAAGAGTCGAACCTGTGCTTCGGCGAGGGCGGCGCCGGCACCTACTCCGACGGCAAGCTCTACTCCCGCACCAAGAGCCCGCGCTTGCGAGAGGTCTACGAGCGGCTCGTCGCCCTGGGGCTCACCGACCGCATCCTGGTCGACGCCCACCCTCACGTCGGCACGAACCGGCTCATCCCCATGGCCAAGGTGCTGCGCGAAGCCCTGCAGGAGGCCGGCCACACACTCCGATTCGACGCCCGCGTCACGGGGCTGCTCAGCGAGGGCGCCGGGCCGCGCCGGCGGGTACGGGGGGTCACGCTGGCCAGCGGCGAGCAGATCACCGGGGGCCCCGTGCTCCTGGCGACCGGGCACTCGGCGCGCGGCGTCTACGCGCTGCTGGCCGACGAAGGGGTCGCCATGGAGCGAAAGCCCTTTGCGGTCGGCGCCCGGGTGGAGCATCCGCAGGCGCTCGTGGACGCCGTCCAGCTCGGCGACATGGCGGGCTGGTCGTCGCTCGGCAGCGCCGAGTACTTCCTCAGCCAGAAGGTGCCCGAGCGCGGAGGGAGCCGCGGCGTCTACAGCTTCTGCATGTGCCCCGGTGGCTACGTGCTGCCGACTCCGACGCGGCTCGGTCACCTCAACGTCAACGGCATGTCCAACGCGGGGCGCAACAGCCGCTTCGCCAACGCGGCGCTCGTCGCGCAGATCGGCGCGGACGAGATGTTCCTGGAGCGCCCGGGCGACCTGGACGACGACCCGGATTTCGGCGCTCATGTCGCGGGCGGCGCGCTCCTGGGCCTCGCGCTCCAGGGGGCGCTCGAGCGGCGCGCGTTTGCCCTGGGCGGCGGCGGTTACCGGGCGCCAGCCCAGCGGCTGAGCGACTTTGTCTTCGATCGCGCCGCAGGCGGCGGTCTCCCGGCGAAGACCTCGTATCGCCCCGGCCTGGTCGAGGCCGATCTCCAGACGGCCTTGCCCAGCCGCGTCCGTGCGGCCCTGCAGCGGGGGGCCCAGCAGGTCGACCGACGCCAGCTACGCGGCTACGTGAGCGAGGAAGCCGTGATCATCCCGGTGGAGACCACCACGTCATCGCCCGTCCGCGTCCTGCGCGGCGCCGACCGGCAGAGCGTGACCCACGAGGGGCTCTATCCCGTGGCCGAGGGCGCGGGCTACGCCGGGGGCATCGTCTCGAGCGCCATCGACGGCATGAACAGCGCCCAAGCGGCGCTCACGACCGCTGGCCTGCT
>JAUIAC010000475.1 GCA_030425545.1 bacterium
GGCCCTGGACGTGCTGAGCCTGTGGGTCCGCGCGATGCGGCAGGACGGCCGCGCCAAGGAGGCCTGGCGTGCCCTGCAGGCGCGGCGTCTGGGGAGCGCGCCTCGCGTCGTGCGTCTGTTGAGTCAGCTCGCGCTGGACGCCGGCGACGTCCGCGGGGCCCTCGAGCTGGCGCGAGGGCCGGGGTCGGCGGCGCTCGGCGAGGGCTTGCGCATGGCCTTGGCGCGGGCGGCCTTCGCCCGGGGCAACAAGCGTCAGCTGCGCACCTTGCTGCGCGACGTCAGCGACGCGGCGCTGGAGGCGGATCCGGTCGCCGGCGTGCAGCTGCTGATCGCCGCAGGGCGGGCGCGGCAAGCGGTGGCGCTCGCGCGGCGACCGGGGCTCAACGTCGCGCAGCGCCTGTGGGTCGCCGAGCTGCTGGCGGAGCGGGGGCAGCGCCGCGCGGCGCTGTCGATGTTGCAGGCGGTCTCGGCCGAGGGGCACCCGCTGCGCGCGGCCTTGTTGCGCTGGCGCCTGAACGTCGTGGAGCGGACCCGTCGCGGCGACACGGTCGAGTCCCGCGCCGCTCACGCCCTACGTCGGCGGGCGGGTCAGCCCTCTCTCGCCCGCGCGCTGGGGGACCCGACCCGCTTCGTCAGCGCGCTTCGAGCCCACCTGAGTCGGCAAGGCGAGCGCAGCCCCCGGGACCTGGTGAGCCGCTGGCTGAACGCCCTGCAAGAGGCGACCGCCAGCCCGAGAGATCAGGAGTGGGTGCTGCGCGCGCGGCTCACGCTGCAGCCGAGCGACCGCGCCCTGCGGCTGGCCTTGGTGTCGGCGCAGCTCGCCGTGAAGGCTCCCGAGCGCGCGCTGGCGACGCTGCGGGGCTTGAGCGCGCCCCTGCGCCCCGTCGAGGCCGGCGCGCTGCGGCAGGTGCTGGTGGCGGCCTATCGGGCCGGGCTGCCGGTCCGGGACGAGCTGGTGCGGACCTTGGTGGCCCACGTGTCGACGTTGAAGCTGGACTCCAAGCAGGAGCGGGGCTGGGTCCACCTGCTCATCGACACGGGCGCCCTCGAGGCTGCGCAGCCCTTCGTTGACCGGCTGGCCGAACGAGGCGTCGAGGGCTGGCGCGACCAGCAGATCGCGGTGGCGCGCAAGCTCGGGCAGCGGCAGCGGTTGCTCGGCATCTGGCGCGCTCAGGTCGCGAACGACGCGCTGCCGCGGGCCAAGCGGGTCGCCGCCGCCCTCGACCTCTGGCGGGCCAAGGAACGGCGCGAGGCGGTCGACGCGCTGCAGCGACTGGCTAGCGACGAGCCCCCGGACGGCCAGACGGTGGCTCAGCTGCGCTACCTGTGGGGGCCGAAGCCCGGCACCGGCGCGCGCGCCTGGCTGGCCGGCCGAGCGAGTGAGGGAGGGCCGCACCGCGTCGCGTGGCTCAAGCTGCTGCTCGACGCGGGAGACGCAGGCCGGGTCGCGAAAGCGCTCGCGCGCGAACGCGCTGAGGGCCCCGCCCTGGACCTGCGCGTGGCGGCCCTTCGGGCTGCGCGGCGCAACGGCGCCCTCGCCGACCTGGTGACGACCCTGTCTCCGTCGATGCGCAACGCCGCGCGCGTGCGGGGCTGGGCCCTGCTCTGCAGCGGCCTCGGTGAGCGCAGGGCGGCGCTGAGCGCCTGGCGCCAGGTCGCGAAGCTGGACCCCGCAGACGCCGACGCCCACCGCGCCCTCGCCTGGGCCAACAGCGCGCAGCCAGGCCAAGCGATCGCCCACTGGCGCGCCTACTTCTCGTCTGACGCGGCGGGGCGCGCCACCTGGCAGGAGCACGCAGCCTACGGCCGGTTGCTCCTGGCCAACGGGTCGCCAGACACGGGGATGACGCGCCTGCGCGTGGCGCTGCGCCTGGTGACCCGCACGCCCCAGGCCGACACCCACGGCGGTCGCCTGCTGGCGGCCATGGGACGGCACGAGGAGGCCGCGCAGCGACTCAGCCGCGCCCTGGCGCTGCGGCCCTGCGACGACGCGCTGCGCGCCGACCTCGTCGGCTCGCTCATGGCGACGCGCGCCCTGGCCCGCGCGCAGGCGGTCATCGACCCACCAGCGCGCTGCCGTGCGCCACAGGCGAGGCAACCATGACCGGCCACCGCTGGCTCGGCGCGCTCACCCTCACCCTGGCGCTGTGGGCTCCCGCCGCGCACGGTCAGCTCGCGTCGGTGAGCCGCGGCGCCCAGGGCGTGGCGGTGACGTTGACCTGGGCGGGCCCGGTGCAGGTCACCTCGGCCACGCGCGCAGGCCGCACGACCCTGTCGTTCAGTCGCGTCCTCGACGTCGCCAGCCTGCGTGCGCTGGGCCCGCAGCTGCACCCTTGGGTGACCGGGATACACGTCGCATCGTCGGCCCTCACCCTGGTCGTCGCGCCCCACGCGCGGGTGGTGGCGCGGGCAGACGGCAACGTGGTCCACCTGTGGGTGGGGCCCGCACGGGCAGGCCCGCAGGCGCCCACGGCCGTGGACCCGCGAGCCCGCCTCAAGCTCCTGAAAGCGGCGTTGCTCTGGTCCACGGGAGATCCCTGGGGCGCCAACCGCCTGCTCGACGAGCTGCTGCGCGCGTCGCCGAAGCGGGGCGACCTGCTCGCCGCCAAGTCCGTGGCCGAGCGGCGGCTGGACCGATGGCGACGGGCCTCCGAGGCGCTGGACGCGGTCCCGGGCGCCCGACGAACCCCCGGCGCCCCACCGGCGGGCAGCGCCCACGCGCCCCGCGTCGACGTGGTCGGGGTGCATCAGCGACAGGGCGACACCCTGCTGCGTCGGACCCTCGCGGTCACGGGGCACGGCTTCGTCACCTCCGGCGTCCGTCTGGCGACGCGGGCCGAGGTCGGGGGCACGGATCTGCCAGGCACGCGCTTCCGCGGCGCGTTGACGCTGCGACACGACCTGCGCTCAGGCTCGTGGTGGTCTGTCACAGGCTTTGGCGCGCCGGAGCAGAGCGGCGGACGCGCCACGGTCAGCCTGTGGGATCGCCTCGGCCGAACCGAGCTGCGGGCCGGCCGCGGTGAGGCGCGCTGGGACCTGCCCTCGCTGATGCGGCTGCGCACCAGCCGGGACGCGGTGACCTTGCGCCGCACCTTGCGCGCCCTGGGCCCGCTGGGTCGCCTCTTGCGAGGCAATGTCACCGCCGAGGTGTCGGTGGCGCTGGAGCGATGGCAGGCGGGCACGGAGACGCTCCGTGACGTCTTCGCGAGCGCGTCCCTGCGCTACGTGTCATGGATGGCCCGGCCGCAGCTCGAGGCCGGCTGGACCGTGCTGTGGCTGCGCCCGCTCAACGCGCCGGCCACGCCCCAGGGGGCCCTGGCGGTCACGCTGGCGAAGACCCAGATTCACCTGCTCACCGGCGGCCTGCGTGTGCCGCTGTGGCGGTGGTGGTCGGTGGCAGGCTTCGTCGGCTATGGCTTCAGCGTCCACGGCGAGGACGCGGTCCAGGCCGGCGTCAGCACGGCGTGGGAGCCGCCCAGCGGGCTGACCCTGTCCGCGAGCTATCGCCGCGGGGTCGATCCGGCCTCTTACGGTCTGGCCCTCGACGGCGCACAAGCGCAGATCGGGTGGCGCTGGTAGCCGGCGTTTGCGGTCGCAGTCCACTCTTTCGGGCCTCTTTCTCGCGTGCCAGCGAGCTTTGCGCCACACTACGGCCAGCCCCTACAGCGATGTCACCCGCGCCGGGGCGCAACGGCATGCCACGCGACCGGCCCGGCCGGGGACGCCCCCCGCCCCTTGCCCCCCCGCCGCACCGCGCGCCAGGGTCCGGTCGAGCCCTCTGGCCTCGCACCCCACGCTGCCGCGCGCGGCTGCATGAGCGAACATGAGCACAGCGCCCCAACCCCAGCCCGATGCAGCGACACAGCGCGTCTTGGGTGTGCAGCGGTCCGCGGTGTTGGAGACCCTCGGGTTCTACGCCGCGGCGCTCGCAATCGACGCGCTGGTGCTTGGCGGCGACCGCTACGTGTCGCTCCACCCGCACCCCTTCTTTCTCTTCACCCTGCTCATCGCGGCGCACTACGGCACCGGAGCGGGCGTGATGTCGGTGCTGCTCGGGACGCTGCTCGCGTTCCTCGGCAACCTGCCGCCGCGCGACCCGCTGCACGACCAGAGCGTGTACCTGCTGCAGGTGGCCGGCCGCCCGGTGCTGTGGTTCGCCTGTGCCGTGATCCTGGGGGAGCTGCGGACCCGCCGCGAGCGCGCCCTCGAAGACGCCCAGCGAAACCTGGCGACGGCGCAGGCCGACGTCGAGGCGCTGCGCTTCGCCAACGCCTCGCTCGAGCTCAGCAATCAGCGCATGCACGCCAAGGCCGCGGGCCAGGTCGAGACCACCGTGTCGTTGATCGAGGCGGCCAAGGCGATCGAGACCCGCGAGACGCGGTCGGTGTTCGCCAGCGTCGATCCGCTCGTGCAGCGGCTGCTCGCGCCCAACGCCTACAGCATCTACCTGCGCTCGGCCAAGGGGCTCGAGC
>JAUIAC010000476.1 GCA_030425545.1 bacterium
TCCAAACCCACACCAAGAGAGCGCCGTGACCCGCGTAACGATTCGGCCCGAGCGACCTGTCGACATCCCGGCCATCCGAAGCCTGAACATGGCCGCGTTCCCCACCGAAGCCGAGGCGAACCTCGTCGACATGCTCCGTGCGAACGGACGCGCGTCGTTGTCGCTCGTCGCCGTCGCGGCGGGCGAAGTCGTCGGGCACATCCTGTTCAGCCCGGTGACCCTCGAGGCGGACCGAGGTCGGCATCCCACGCTCGGGCTCGCTCCGATGGCGGTCCGGCCGGCGTTGCAGCGGCAGGGCGTCGGCGGGCGGCTCGTCGAGGCGGGCCTGGAGCGGTGCAAACAGACGGGGGTTGGTGCCGTAGTCGTCCTTGGACACGAGCACTACTACCCGCGCTTCGGCTTTGAGCCCGCCAGTGGGTTCGGCGTCACGTGCGAGTACGACGTGCCAGATCAGAACTTCATGCTGGTCGAGCTGATTGACGGCGCGAGCGAGCACCTCTCAGGCGTGGCCCGGTACCAGCCTGAGTTCGGCAGCGTGTAGCGAGGGGCCACCGGCTGGACAAGCGATCGGCCGCCGCGAAGACTGTCCCGGCTCACTCAGCCCAGGCGCGCCATGCAGATCACCATCGAAGTCACCGTCGCTGCGCCGCTCGAGGACGTCTGGCGCGCTTGGACAACCCCCGCAGACATCACGTGCTGGAACGCCGCTTCGGACGACTGGCACTGCCCGCACGCGAGCCTCGACCTGCGGGTCGGTGGCGCCTTCTCCTACCGCATGGCCGCGCGGGACGGCAGCGTGGCCTTCGACTTCGAGGGGACCTTCACCGAGGTGGTCCCGCGCGAGCGCATCGCCTTTGCCATGGGTGACGCGCGGACCGTCGTCGTCACTTTTGTCCCCAGCGCCACCGGCGTCACCGTCCGAGAGACCTTCGAGGCCGAGTCTGAGCACTCCGGCGAGCAGCAGCGCCAAGGCTGGCAGGCCATCTTGAACCGCTTCCGTCGCCACACCGAGGGCGCAGGCGGCGGCTGATCGCTCGGCGTCGCGGGGCAGAGAGACGAACACAGCGAAGCGGGCGTCGACCAAGCGCCGACGAGCGCGTCCCCGGCCTCCTACGCCGCCAGATCCACCCGCGGCGGCGCGCCGAACTTGCGGGCGTACTCCCGGCTGAACTGGGACGGGCTCTCGTAGCCCACGTCGTAGGCGACGGTGGACACGGTGCCCCGCCCCGCACGCAGCTGGCGACGGGCCTCGGTGAGGCGCAGGTCCTTCTGGTACTGCAGCGGCGTCGTACGCGTCACGGCCTTGAAGTGCCGGTGGAACGACGACGCGCTCATCCCAGCCTCCCTCGCCAGCTCGTCCACCGTGAGACGCTGACGAAAGCGGGCCCGCAGCGCGCGGATGGCGCGGGCGACGTGGTTGGCGTGGCTGTCGCGACGGAGCAGGGAGCGCAGCGTCGCGCCAGACGCCGACCGCACCAGGCGAAAGTGCAGCTCTTTCCGCACCAAGGGCAGCAGCACCCGCGCGCTGTCGCGGTCTTCCAGCAGCCCGACGTAGCGGCTGAGGACGTCGACCGTCGCCTCGTCCACCGGGGCCACCTGCATGCAGCAGGCCGCCGGCATCGGCCCGTCCTGCTCGCCCAGCTCGTCGTAGAGCCCGCGCAGCACGTCGACGTCGAGACGGATAACGAGGGCCACGTAGGGCGCGTCCTCCGACGCGTGGGTGATCCGCGCGACCACCGGCACGTCGTGGCTCACGACCACGCACTGCCCGCTGGCGATGGTGAACCGGCGGTCCCCCACCGTGGTCTCCTTCGCGCCTTGGAGTATCAGGCAGACGATCGGCTCGTAGACCATGGCGTCGAAGGCCGTGGGGGCGGTCTCACGCAGCAGAAAAAGCCCCGGCATCTGCGTGTTCGCGGCAGGCCCAAGGGTCGTCAGCAAGCGGTCTACCTGACGTGCGAGCGCTTCAATGGGCATGGGGCACCTCCGTCGGAACGACACGTGCACCCTAGCGGGCACCGCGCCTGAATCACCAGCTCGGACGCCCACGCTGCGAGGATCGGGCAAGACCTTGGCAGCATGAAGCACGCGCGGTGCGCCTCACCTGGGTAGTCTGCATCTCACGCTCGCAACGGAGGACCAGACCATGGCGCAGATCCAGACCCAACACCTCGACGCTGTGCGCTCGCAGCACACTCAGGACATGACCGGCAAGGTGGTCGCGGTCACCGGCACCACCAGCGGGACGGGTTACGTCTGCGCCCGGGAGCTGGCCCGTCTGGGCGCCCACGTGCTGCTGCTCAACCGCGCGAGCGACCGCGCCACTGCTGCCCTCGTGCGGCTGCGTGACGAGGTCCCGGGGGCGCGCCTCGAGGCCGTCGAGTGCGACCTGCAGGACTTCGACAGCGTGCGCCGCGCTGCGGCGCAGATCCGCGCCCGGCACACGGCGCTCGACGTGCTGTGCAACAACGCCGGCGTCATGGCGCTCCCCGACCGGGCGACCGCCGACGGGTACGACGTGCAGCTGCAGACCAACAGCATCTCGCCCTTTCTGCTGACCCGGGAGCTCTGGCCCCTGCTGCGCGCGAGCGCCGGCGCCCGTGTGGTCAACCACACGTCCATGGCGCGCCTTGGGCCGCCCCATGAGGCGCGCTACTTCGGCCCCAACGGCGGGGATCTGGGCGGCGACGGCACGGCCGAGCAGAACGCCAGCTTCCAGGGGCCGCGCTGGGCCCGCTACCACCAGTCGAAGCTGGCCAACTGCACGTTCACCTTCGGGCTGAAGGCGCGGATCGAGGCGGCGGGCATCGACAACGTGAAGGTGCTGATCGCCCACCCCGGGCTGGCGGCCACGAACCTGCAGGTGACCACGGCCGACGCTGGCGGCATGCAGCTTGGCGGCGGCTTCATGGCGCGCGCCCAGTCGGCAGAGGACGGAGCCCTCGGCATCTTGCGGGCCTGCGCCGATCCCCTCGCCGAGTCCGGTGACTTCTTCGGGCCAGAGGGCTGGACCGGCTTTCCCGGCAAGCTCACGCCGGAGCCCGAGCTCTCCGACGCGGAGAACGTGCGGATCTGCTGGCAAGGCTGCGAGGCCGCCGTCGGTCCCTTCGTCGTCGCTTGAGGGACCGCGGCGCGCCTGCAAGGGCTGCGCCGCGTAGCGCGCGCGGCGCGACGACTCGCCCCCGTGCGCGCCAAACCGCGCGGCGCCCTGGCGCCTACCGAGCCCCAACGACCTCGTAGGTCGACTGCGTCACGCCGGAGGCAAAGGCCCGCGTCGCCTGATGGGCCAGCGCCACGTCCGCCGGCAGCGCGCCAAAGAGCGGCAGGCCGGCGCCGATCAACACCGGCAGCCGGGTCAGGGTCAGGGTGTCGACGAGCCCCGCCGCGAGGAAGGCCTGCACCGTGGCCCCGCCGTCGACCCACACCCGCGAGGCGCCGCGCTCCCGCAGCTCCGCCAGCAGGTCCGCGGGGCTGCCCGAGCGGGCGCGCACACCCTGCTCGCGCAGCGTCGTCGGCAGGTCGGCGTCCGTCATGGTCCGACTCCACACGGTCACCGCCAGGCCAGCGTAGGGCCAGTCGACCCCCATGGCCTGGACCGCGGCGAAGGTGTTGCGCCCCATGACCAAGCCGTCGATGCCGGCGCGAAAGTCGGCCCAGCCGTAGTCCTCGCCGAGGCTGTCGTGGTCCAGCCAGTCGATGCCGCCGTCGGGCCGCGCGATGCAGCCGTCGACCGTCGTGGCGATGTAGACCACCGTCGACGGCCGCCCGGCGGCGCGGCCCTCGCTGTGCGCTGTGCCCGGAACCATGTCAGCCCACCCGCGCGAGTCGGTTGGCGTCGGTGTGGTGAAAGATCTCACCGTTGGCCAGCTGCATCTGCGTGTCTTCGTCGTAGGACCACGTGCCGTCGTCGTGCGTGGTCACCGTCAGCGTGTAGCGCACGGTCCGGAACTCCTTGTCGAGGAAGGGGTTCGAGCAGATGCCAAAGGTGGCGTCGCCGACGTTGGCCTCGAGCGAGAAGGTGTCGCTGTCGGCGCTCGCCGAGCCGCCGGCGATCACGCTGATGCCGCGCGGCACGATGAAGCAGCGCATCACCTGCCCGGCGCCGGCGTCCCAGAGCCAATAGCCCACCTCCTCGTGGAAGGAGTCCTCCGAGCCGATGCGCCATGCGGTGGTGCGGTAGCGCAGCCCGTAGAGCACCTGGGCGTGGTTGTCGACCCGGCCGGTGGGCTCGAAGACGATGCGCTCGCGGTAGTTGCTGTGGGCGACGCCGCGGTCGTCGGGGCCGTCGGCGTCCGAGGGGGCGCGGTCGGCGCCCTTGTCGCCCTCCCACACACCCACCAGGGCGGCGAGCGGGCCGAGGCCTTCAGTCTCTTCGGGGGTCGGTGCGGGCAGGGTCATGGGGCCTCCAGGGCGTGTGGGGTGAGGACACAAGGTGTGCCGCGGGTCGGGGCGGTCTGGCAAGCG
>JAUIAC010000477.1 GCA_030425545.1 bacterium
CCGCGGCTTTGGGGCCTGCGCCCTTGCCCGCCTTGGCGCCCGCGCCCTTGCCGCCTGGGCCTGCGCCGGCGTCTCCGGTCTCCGCCGCGTCGCCCGCAGCGCTCTCGCTCGCCGCGGTGACCGCCGCGTCAGCTGCGCCCTCGGCCGGCGTCTCGGCCTGCCCTTCGGCGTCACCGGCCTCGCCCTCGACGTAGCCCTCTTCGCCTTCCTTGCGGGCCCAGACCCGGTCGACGGTGCGCTCGGCCTCGTCGCGCCACTTGCCTACGGTGCGCTCGGCGTCGCGCTGGGCGCGGGCCACCGGCTCGCCGATGCGCTGCTGAATCGTCGCCGCGCTCGTGGCGATCATCCGCCGCAGCTCCACCAGCGACACGCCGCTCCGCTTCTTGCGCTTGCTGTCGAGCAGCGCCTGCGTGAGCGTGACCTCGGTGAGATCGTCCTTGGTCTTGTTGTCGATGACCTTGACGTCCTCGCCCGCCCGCACCATGGCGGCGACCTCTTCGAGCGTGATGTAGCAGGACCGCTCGGTGTCATACATCTTGCGGTTGGCGTAGCGCTTGATGAGGCGTGGCGTGGCCTGGCTCTCGACGGTCATGCGGTGAGTCCTGGGACAGAGAACGGCGTCGCCCCGTCCGGGGTACGGCTGAGCCCGAGCGACGGCTGAGCACAGCGGCAGGGGACAGCGTCGGCATTGTCACGCTTTGGCGCACTGCGTCAACCGCTCAGATGCGTCATGAGCCCCGGGGCGCTCGCCAGCGTCGGCTGGACCCTTCAGCCCTCGACGCGGATCAGGTGGTAGCGCTTCTTGCCGACCCGAACCACCGCGAGCTTGCCCTCGAGCAGCTCCGTGAACGCGGCGTTGGGGTCCGCGGCCAGTCGCTCGCCGTTGACGCGCACGCTGCCCGCCTTGAGCGCCTTCTTGGCTTCGCCGTTGCTCGAGAAGGGGCGCCCCTCGCCGACGAGCAGCGCGCGCACGCCGGTGTCCTCGAGGGTCTGCCGCGCGACGGTCGCGCTGGGCACGTGGGCGAACACCTGCTCCAGGGTCGCCACCGGCACCCCCGCCACGTCGCCGGTGAAGAGCACGCGGGTGGCGGCCTCAGCCTGCGCGAGGCCCTCGTCGCCGTGGACCAGGCGCGTCACCTGCTGCGCCAGCGCGCGCTGGCCGGCGCGCTTGTGCGGCGCCTCGGCGTGCTCGGCCTCGACGGCCTCGATGGCCGGCTGGTCGAGGAAGGTGAAGTAGCGCAGGTAGGGGCCCACGTCGGCGTCCTCGGTCTGCAGCCAGAACTGGTAGAAGGCGTAGGGAGAGGTCTTGTCGGCGTCGAGCCAGACCGCTCCCTCTTCGGTCTTGCCGAACTTCTTGCCCGACTTGCTGGTGATCAGCGGCGAGGTGACAGCGAAGGGCTGCCCGACGTCGCTGACCCCGGCCCGACGGATGAGATCCGTGCCGCTGACCATGTTGCCCCACTGGTCCGATCCGCCCAGCTGCGCCTGGCAGCCGTGGTCGCGGTAGAGGGCGGCGAAGTCGAAGGCCTGCAGCAGCATGTAGCTGAACTCGGTGTACGAGATGCCCTGGTTGCGGCCTTCGAGTCGCGTGCGCACCGAGTCGCGCTGGACCATGGCGTTGACGCTGAAGTGCTTGCCCACGTCCCGCAGGAAGGGCAGCAGCCCGAGGCCGCCGAGCCAGTCGAGGTTGTTGACCATGCGCGCGGGGTTGTCGCCGTCGAAGTCGAGGAAGCGCTCGAGCTGCGCGCGGATCGCGTCTGCGTTGCCGCGCACGTCGGCGTCGGTGAGGAGCGTGCGCTCGGCCGACTTGCCGCTCGGATCGCCGATCAGCCCGGTGCCGCCGCCCACCAGCGCGATGGCGGTGTGACCCGCCCGCTGCAGGCGCATCAGGGTCATGATCTGGAGCAGGGAGCCCACGTGCAGGCTCGTGCCGGTCGGGTCGAAGCCGATGTAGGCGGACGTCTTGCTGGCGAAGGCCGCGCGCGCGACCTCCTCGTCGGTCACCTGGTGCACGAGCCCGCGCCAGCGCAGCTCGTCGAGCAGGTTGAGATCAGGCATTGGGGACTCCTGGAACCGGGTCAGCCGCGGCGTCCGTCGGCGCGCCGACCTGGGCGCGGCGACGGGCGCGTCGCTGGGCTGGGTTACTTCGTGGTCGGCTGCGCGCTCGAACCCTTGGCCGCCGCGGGCTTGGCCGCTGCAGGCTTGGCCGCTTCGGGCTTGGCTCCGGCGGGCTGCGCGGGGTCGGTGACGGTGATCTTGAAGGTCAGCGGTGTCGTGCCCTTGGCCTCCAGCGGCGGCGCGAGGACCAGGTAGGTGCCCGCCTTCTCGGGGGTCCAGCTGGCGGTGCCCGCCTGGGAGAAGCTCACCACCTCGCCGCCGCCCATCTCGTCGTTGAGGACGACCGCGAAGGCGGGACGCACGGCCGCCTTGACGCGCCCCGTGTTGTCGAGCGAGCGCGCCGTGAGGGTCAGCTTGGTGCCCACCGTGGCGACCGGCGGCACGGTGGCCAGCTCGACGTCACCGCCCTTCACCCGGCTGCGCGCGCTGAGCCCGGCGACGCCCCGGCCGGCGATCTTGGGCAGCGCGCCGCGGAAGACCACCGGCGCGCCGACGGCCTGGACCGTGCCCCCCGTGGGCTGAAACACGGTCACCAGCGCGTGGTCGCCCCCTTCGCGGGGCATGAACGTGACCTTGCGCGCGTCGGCGCCGGCCGCGACCGCCCCCGAGGTCTTGGTGTAGTGGGCGTGGCGCAGGTCGCGCGCCAGCAGGAAGGCGTGCATCTCTGCGCCCTCGAAGGTGTTGAACGTGCCCTTGGGGACGTCCCCCGGCCCCAGGACGGTGACGAACACGGTCGTCTTGGCGAGGGCCTTGGGCTGCGGCACCGGCTTGCCTGCGGCGTCCGAGAAGCCGGTGGTGATCGTGTAGCCCGCCGTGTTCTTGGAGTTGGGGCCGCGGTAGGGCTCGCGCGGCTCCGTCGGCGCGGCGGGCTTGGCGGCGGCGGGCTTGGCCGCTTCGGCCGCGGGCTTGTCGCCGGCCGGCGGCTTGGCCTGGGTCTCGCCGGGGGTCTTGGCGGGCGCCGGGGGCTTGCGCTCGGTCTCGTTGCAGCCGTTGCAGCCGGGCAGGGCGAGGCTCGCGCTCAGGGCGAGGAGCAGGGTTCGTTTCATGACAGACCTCCGGGTTCAGTGCGGGCGGCGTCGCGAGGGTCCCGGTCTCGGGAGGCCCCACGTCAGGCGCCCCGAGCTCAGGTGTCCCTGGGGTCGACAGGCTCGCCCGGCGGCGCCGGTGAAGGCACCGCGAAGGGTCCGGGTAGCACAAGCCCCCGGCGGCGACAATCGTCCCGACCTGACGACATCGCCGCCTGGCGGGGACTTGCGCCGCGCCGCATTGACGGACCGGGCCGTGCTCCGCACCATCCGCCCGCGCAGCCAGGCCCTCTGGCGCGCCCACGGGCCCTCGGGCCCGCGCGGAGGTGTCCGGTGACAGCGACCCCATCTCATCAGCGTATCGCGGACGTCCGCAAGCGCGTCGACCGAGCCACCGCCGCGCTGCACGCCGGCGACATCGTGTGTGTGGTCGAAGACCGGGCCGGCGCCAGCGCCGCCTGGGCGGTCATGGCCGGTTACCAGATGAGCGCCGAGCGCATGAACGTGCTCGTCGGCGCCGCCGGCGGCATCGTCGCGGCGACGCTCAACGAGTCCCGGGCCGACGCGCTCGATCTGCCCGCGATCCCGCGCCGCCGCGCGGGCGCAGACATGCCCTGCTACGCCGTCAGCGTGGAGGCCACCGAGGGCGTGTCCACCGGCATCAGCGCCAGCGACCGCGCGCTCACCGTGGCCGCCCTGTGCGACGCCTCGGTCACCGCGACCGACCTGGTGCGGCCGGGCCACATCATGCCGATCCGCATCCCCCGCCTGGGCTGCCTGCGGCGCCCCTACGGGCCCGAAGCGGCGCACGACCTCGTCGCCATGGCGGGCCTGCAGGGCGGCGCGGCGCTCTCCCACGTGGTGCACGGCACCGGCGAGGTCCGGGGCGACGCCGCGGTGGACTTCGCCGCCGAGCGCGGCTGGCCCCTGGTCTACGTCAGCGACGTGGTGCTGCTGCGCTCCGTCGACGAAGAGCTGGTGCGCATCGTCCGCGAGGGCGAGCTCCCTGCGGAGGACGGCACCTTCCGTGTACAGGTCTGGCAGACCGTGCACGACGGCGCTGCGCACGTGGCGCTGGCTCGCGGTCCGCTCGACGGCGACGAGCCGCCGCTCGTCCGTGTCCACAGCCAGTGCCTCACGGGCGACATCCTCCACTCGCACCGCTGCGACTGCGGTGTGCAGCTGCACGAGGCGCTGCGTCGCATCGAAGAGGCCGGCAACGGCGTCCTGATCTACCTGGCCCAGGAGGGCCGTGGCATCGGCCTGGTCGGGAAGATCAAGGCCTACGCGCTGCAAGACGGGGGCG
>JAUIAC010000478.1 GCA_030425545.1 bacterium
TGGAGCGGGCGGTCGCCATGGCGACGCAGGTCGCGCAGGACCTGGGCGCGGGCGGCGTGGAGGCCGACGGCCACGTGGCGAAGGTCTCCGTGGTCGGCGCGGGCATGCGCTCCGAGGCTGGCGTGGCGGTCAAGATGTTCGACGCGCTCGGCGCCGCCAGCGTCAACATCCAGCTCATCTCGACCAGCGAGATCAAGATCTCCTGCATCGTCGACGAGAAGTTCACCGAGCTCGCCGTGCGCGTGCTCCACGACGCGTTCGCCTTGAGCGAGGCGCCGGCCTGACGCTGCAGCGCACCGCCAGGATGCGGCGCGCCGTCGCGGGACCCACCCCGGGCACCGCCACCAGGGCCGCGACATCCCGGCACCCCGTCCGCGGACAGGTGCGCGCCAGCGCCCGCGCGGCCCGTCGGTGCACGCCCGCCACCTGTCGCCAGTCCGACTGCTCCGCCGTCCCCGGCTCCACACAGCCAAGCCTCACCAGCTGCCCACCGCCGCGCGCGGGCCTGAGCTCCGGCGTGCGCTGCGGCCACGCGGCCACGCCCTGCCGCACCAGCGCCACCACCACCAGCCACAGCCACCGCCGCGCCACAGGGTCCGCTCCGCTACGCATGGGCCGCGCCCATCCACCCGCCGGCCCGAAGGCTGCGCCAGCCCCCGCGCGCGACGACCACATGGTCCACCAGCGGCAGACCACACACCGCCGCTGCACGCTCGATGTCGTGGGTGAAGCGGACGTCCGCGTCGCTTGGCTCGGGGTCTCCCGACGGGTGGTTGTGCGCCAGCACGAAGCTCGCTGCCCCGAGCGCGAGGGCGGGGCGCAGCACGTCCGCAGGGCTCGCCTGTACCCGTGACAGTCCACCTCCGATGACGTGCTGGCCCAGGGGGCGCCGCCCCGCGTCCAGCGCGACCACCGTCAACGCCTCGGTGTCGAGCCGCACCAGCCCGCCGCAGTGGGCGGCGACCTTGGCGGGCCGGTCGAGCCGCTCCGCCGTGGCCGGCGACGTCGCCCATGACAGCCCGAGGTCCAGGCCGGCCAGCACCCGACGGCGCTCCGCCTCGCGGACCCCGTCCAGCGGCCGTCGCAAGCGCCGCGCCAGCCCGTGGATTCCGCCGTGCTCGACCAGCAGCTGCGCGGCGCGGGCGCGACCTTCGCCGTCCAGCAGCTGCGCCAACGCGCCAAGGGAGCCACAGCCCAAGAACGACGGCGTCCGCTGCCAAGTCCCCAACTCTGTCGCCTGCATGGTCACCTCCGTGAGTGAGCATCGAGCAAGGCTCGTGCCAGCGCCGCGCTGGACGACCTTGGCGCCGGCGTCTCGGCAACCCGCTTGAATCACCGGGCTATCCAGCGTCCCCAGGTCAGAGATGTCGCCTCCGCACAAGTCCCACGCCCAGTGTCAGGACGGGTCGCGAGACCCTGCGCAGGACCCGGCCCACGACCACGCGTGTCACAGGGCGTCGTGCGCTGTCCGGCTCTCCCGCCTGCACACTGTCCTTCGGCTGCGATGGCATCGGTCGAAAATGCCAAGAAACCGCGGTCTTTTTCGGCGCCCACGGACCGGCCGTGCGCTTGACCACGGCCCGGGATGACGCACAATGTCCGTCGGAGGTCTGCCCGATGCATGACACGTTCGACGCCCGCCGCCCCCCGTCACGCCCCACGCGACGCCCGCCTCCGCTGGGCGCGCTCGTGCTGCTGTGCGGCCTGACCTGGCTCGGCGGCTGCGGCTCAGACGGCGATCCCTCCGCCGGACAGGTTATCGTCCCCACCCTGGAGGTGGTCGTGGCGAAGCCGGGGGAGCTGACCTACGGGGCCAACACCGTCGCCTTCGAAGGCACGGCGACGCCCAGCGAGGCCGACGTCAGTGACGTCAAGGTCACCGTCAAGCTCAAGAGCGCCGTCGTGGGCGAAGCCAGCGGCACCTCGTTCAAGATCAACGTCGACACCAAGGCGGTGAACGCGAAGGGAAAACCCCTCTTCAAGGAGGGCAAGAACTGCCTGACCATCGAGGCCAAAGGCAGCCGCTCGTCGTCGGGGAAGACGACCCGCTGCATCTTCGTGGACAACAGCGATCCGACCTTCGTCGTCCAGTCGCCGGTGGCCGACAGCATCGCCATCGGGACGCTCAACATCCGCGGCGCGGTGAGCGAGAAGTACGTCAAGGACATCCGGGTGCTCGTCGACGGCAAGCAGGTGGCCGGCTACTGCGATCTCAAGGCGGACGCGAACGGCGACGGCAAGCCGGACTGCACGCTCGAGTCCTGTGAGAAGGCGCACGGCCAGTGCATCACGTCCAAGGCCTTCGACGTGACGGTCGAGCGCTCGGCCCTGCCGCGGGAGAAGCCCAACGAGCCCAAGAGCGTGAAGGTCAACTTCAAGGTGACCGTGGAGGCCGACGACCAGACCGGCCACACGGCGAAGACCGAGGTCTCGGCGAACCTGCTCTACCCGCCTGCGTTCGACACGGCCCATACCGCTGTCGACCCGCTCATCGGCAAGATCAGCGACCTGCAGCCCTACGACTTCGACCGGGACGGTGTGCAAGACGTGTTGATCGCCAGCGCGACGGGTGTGTGGCTTCGCCGCGGGATCAACGTCGGCACCGCCGACAAGCCGGTGGGTTCGGCCAAGCTGGGGCCGCCGATCAAGCTCTCGGAGCACCTGCTGACCGGCCTGCTGTTGGTGGACCTCGACGGCGACAAGGACAAGGTCAAGGACGTGTTCGGCATCGGCGGCCTGGCCGAGGCGGGCGGGCCAGCGGGCTTCGCCTTCCTGACCAAGAAAGGGGGCGTGAAGCTGGTCCAGACGGTCCCGCTGCAGGGCACGCTCAAGGCGCTCGCGGCGGGCGACATGGACCGCAACGGTGTGGCCGACCTCGTCGTCGGTGCGGAGGAGGACGAGTTCGCGATTCAGGTGGTCCCCTCTCTGGCGCCCGACAAGCTCGTGTGCCCGTCCGAGGACAACCCGAAGCGCCTCTGCAAAGAGGTGACGGACGCGAAGGACCTCGGCGGCGCGGAGATCTTCGGGGTCCCCTACGCGCGCTCCCTGGTTGGCGGCATCAGCTCGGTGGTGGTGGAGGACTTCTTCATCGACAAGGGCGACGTCTACCCGGACATCGCCATCGGCCGAGGCGAGAGCTCGACCCTGTCGGTGTGCCCCAACGACGAGGGCAACCTGCTCGCCTGTCTCGACGTGCCGAAGACCTCCTTTGTCGCGGACATGACCGACGTGGCGCACATGGTCGCGGCGGACTGGGACGAAGACGGGCGCATGGACCTCATCATCGCGTCCAAGGGGGCCGGCATCCTCCGCTGGATCTCGAGCAATGGCGACGGCACCTTCGCGTTCGACCCCAAGAGCTACCGCAGCGTGCTGCTCGACAACATGAACTCGCTCGAGATCGCGCCGGTCGGCCCGGGCGGCTCCGACTACGTCATGGTGGCGCGCGGCGGCCGCACGGTGACCTTCGTGCCCGTGCTGCCGAAGGACCGCTCGCACCGGCTGAAGTGCTTTCGCTCGTGGGTGCTCGGCGGCTCGATCTCCGCCGTGCGCTACGCCGACATGGACAACGACGGGGACGGCGACCTGGTGGCCATCGACGACGCGCCGGTGGGCGTCGCGATCACGCTCAGCAGCGGCGACGGCAGCTTCCACGCGGCGACCGTGCACCGCTTGTGTGGGCTCAAGCCGAGCGAGTTTCAGTTCACCACGCTGAAGGTGGCGCAGTTTCAGCTCGGTGACGTCACCGTCGACGGCCGGCCGGATCTGCTGATGATCAGCGACAGCGCGACCTCGCTGTTGACCTACAAGGCCAACGGCTGTCAGACCGCCTCCGTGCCGCCGAAGCCCAAGCCGCGGCCGACCCACTACCTCAGCCTCTACATCAACGACGGCAAGGCCTTGTCGGACAAGCCACGCTCGGGCGAGTGGGGCCCCCTCAACTCCCCCGGCGAGCAGACCCAGCACGGCGTGAAGGAGGAGCCGCTGGCCACATGCTCAGGCACCTTCCCGGACATCACCGGCTTCAAGCTCGGCGAGTTCAACGGCTCGCCGCCGATGGACCTGGTGCTCTCTCGCGACAAGGACTACACGGTCGGCGCCTCGGGCGAGGACGCTGGTCCGTGTGGCTTCAACGAGCGCAATGAGGTGGCCAACCTCTTCGGTGAGGACAGCGCCGACGAGGGCAAGGGCGGGCCGGCGTGCGTCAACTTCAAGGACGGGGACGACGACAAGAAGGTGCCCCTGGTGAGCAAGTCCGACGGAGCGCCCCTGCTGCGCGCCTCGCTGGCGGTCTTCGTCAACTCGGACTCCCAGGCGCCCTTCGGCATGAAGGCGGAGAACACCACCGACAACCCGGCGTCCGTGCGACCCAACTTCCTCGCGGCGGGCGGCAAGCGCCCCAAGGGCCTGGTGGTCGGCCGCTTCGACAACG
>JAUIAC010000479.1 GCA_030425545.1 bacterium
CGTTCGAGGATGACCAGGGGCATGGTCGGGCGCTCGCCCGGCGAACGTGTACCCTGCGCCCGCAAAATGGAGGCCGCCCGATGACCCAGCGCACCGATCCCCAGCCCGCCCGCACCCAGCCCGCCAGCGCCCAGCCCCCCGACACCCAGCCCGCCAGCGCCCAGCCCGCGGACCCCTTTCGCCCCGAGCGCTGGCGCCCGGTCGAGGGGCTCGGGCTCACCGACATCACCTACCACCGGGCGGTGACCGCTGACGGCCGCGACGAGGGCGTCGTCCGCATCGCCTTCGACCGCCCCGAGGTGCGCAACGCCTTCCGCCCGCAGACGGTCGACTCGCTCTACCGCGCGCTCGATCACGCCCGCATGACCTCCGACGTGGGCTGCGTCCTGCTCACCGGCAACGGCCCCTCGCCCAAAGACGGCGGCTGGGCCTTCTGCAGCGGCGGCGACCAGCGGATCCGCGGCAAGGACGGCTACAAGTACGCCGAGGGCACCAGCGCCGCGAGCATCGACCCGGCGCGGCTGGGTCGGCTGCACATCCTCGAGGTTCAGCGGCTGATCCGCTTCATGCCGAAGGTCGTGATCTGCGTGGTGCCAGGCTGGGCGGTCGGCGGCGGTCACAGCCTGCACGTGGTGTGTGACATGACCCTGGCGAGCGCGGAGCACGCGGTCTTCAAGCAGACCGACGCGGACGTGGCCAGCTTCGACGCCGGCTATGGCTCGGCCTACCTGGCGCGCATGGTCGGCCAGAAGCGGGCGCGGGAGATCTTCTTCCTCGGCCTCGACTACAGCGCGCAGGAGGCCTACGACATGGGCATGGTCAACCGTGTCGTGCCCCACGCCGAGCTCGAAGAGGTGGCCCTCGACTGGGGGCGGCGGGTGTGCGCCAAGAGCCCGACCGCGCAGCGCATGCTCAAGTTCGCGTTCAACATGGTCGACGACGGCCTCGTCGGTCAGCAGCTCTTCGCCGGTGAGGCGACCCGGCTGGCCTACGGCACCGACGAGGCGCGCGAGGGCCGGGACGCCTTCCTCGAGAAGCGGCCGCAGGACTTCGCCGGCTTCCCCTGGCACTACTGAGCCCACAGGACCCGTCCCGCACACCCAGGTCCCCGCACAGGGAGCGCACCATGACCTCGCCCCCCCCTTGGCACGCCGCGCACGCCGCGGCCTTTCGAGCGCGTGAGGCCGGCTACGTCGACCCGCAGACCGGCTTCCGCGTGACCACGGAGATTGGTCATCTGCAGCGCGGATACTGCTGCGGCGAGGCCTGCCGGCACTGCCCCTTCGAGTGGGCGAGCGTGACCTTCGCCAAGATGCCCGCGGGTCAGACACCGCCGCCGCCGGTGCCGCTCGCCCTCATGGCCGAGGTGAACCCCGATCTGCTGCAGGGCTGACAGCGCTTCAGCTCGCGTCTTCGCGGGCTTGGACCGCCCCACCCTTCACGCGACCCGGAAATCCCGGCATGGTCCCAGACCCGCGGCGCGCACCCGGTGTGTCGTGGGCCGAACGCCCCCTTGGAGCTTGATTGATGGAAGATCTGATCCGACAGCAGCTGGTCGCCATTGGCGAAGACCCCGAGCGCGAGGGTCTGGTCAAGACGCCGTCCCGCGTGGCCAAGGCGCTGCGTTTCATGACCAAGGGCTACGCCGAGGACCCCGTCGAGATCCTGCGCTCGGCGCTCTTCACCGTGGACAACGAAGAGATCGTGCTGGTCCGCGACATCGACTTCGCGTCGATGTGCGAGCACCACATGCTGCCCTTCATGGGGCGCGCCCACATCGCCTATCTGCCGCGCGGCAAGGTCGTGGGGCTGAGCAAGCTGGCCCGTGTGGTGGAGACCTATGCCCGGCGACTGCAGGTGCAGGAGCGGCTGACGACCCAGGTGGCCGAGGCGCTGCAGGAGGCCTTGGACCCGGCGGGCGTCGCGGTGATCATGGAGGCGACCCACCTGTGCATGGTGGTGCGCGGCGTTCAGAAGCCCAACGCCATGACCGTCACCAGCGCCATGTTCGGCCAGTTCCGCGACAACGCGTCGACCCGCGCCGAGCTGATGACCCTGGTCCACGGTCGTCGCTGAGCCATGACCGACCCGGTCGAGGCGCCCCACGGCCTGCCCTTTCGCGTGGTGTGGCGGGAGCGTCGCTTCGAGGTCCACGCCGTGGAGCTGCCGGTGCGAGGGGGCGCCACGCAGCAGCGGGCCGTGCTGGTCCACCCCGGCGCCGTGGTGCTGCTGCCGGTGCTGCCGGACGGCCGCGTCGTGCTCATCGAGAACCACCGCTGGACCCTCGACGCGCCGCTGCTCGAGCTGCCCGCGGGCACCTGTGAGCCGGGGGAGCCCGTGGCGGAGACCGCCGCCCGCGAGCTGGTGGAGGAGACCGGGTTCGCCGCGGCGACGCTGACGCCGCTGGGCAGCTTCTACGCCGCCCCCGGGACCAGCACGGAGGTCATGCACGCCTTCCTGGCGGAGGGGCTGACCCGCGTCGGCCAGCGCCTCGAGGTCGACGAGCGCATCGTCGTCCGACCCATGGCCACGAGCGAGCTGCGTCGCCGGGTCGCCGACGGGACCCTGCGCGACGGCAAGACCCTCGCCGTGCTCGCTCCGTGGCTGCTGCGGCAGGCGGCGCCCTGAGCGCAGCCCCTCAGCGCGTGCCCTGAGGAGCTGAATTCTCCGTGCAAAATCGATCCCCTGGGGTCCGTTCGCCTCAGCGCGACGCGGCCCGGACACGGCTGATCTGGCGCTGTGGGGCGGGCTGGCCCATGCTCCGAGGGTTCGCGCCCGTGCACGGGCCTGGCGCCGGGGTCGACCCCGCCGCACACGGAGGAAGCCATGGTTTGGGGACCGCAGCAGCGTCCGGGGCAGCGCCCGGGGCAGCCGACGCCGGCGCAAGACGCCACCACGCAGACGCCCGCGCAGCAGCCGCAGCGCCCCGCGTCGCCTGGCGGCGGCGCGCTCACCAACCCGCTCTTCTCCGGTGACCACGTGCTGGAGCAGGTGGCCGCAGGCCGCGCCCTCTTGCGCCACGGCGCGCGCGGTCCGGCGGTGCGCGCGCTGCAGGAGTTCCTGGTCAAGCAGGGCTTCAACCTCGGCAGCGCAGGCGCCGACGGCCACTGGGGCCGCATGACCACCACGGCCGTGAAGGCGTGGCAGGACGGCGCTGGCCTCACCGCGGACGGCGTCATCGGCGCTGGCACGCTGGGCGTCATGGACTCCGGCAAGACCGTCGCGCCCCCGGCGCCGACTCAGACCCCGACGCAGAGCGGCCCCGCCGAGTCGGGCAGCCAGATCCCGAAGGACTTCGAAGAGATGTGGGAGGCCCACCCGCACAGCTCGGTGCCCGGCGAGAACACCGCCAGCAGCGACCTGCAGGAAGACCAGGGCTGGGATCCGAACCAGTACGCCAACACCTGCGCCATCCGCCTGTCGGTGATGTTCAACAAGCTCGGGGGCAACTTCAAGCTCACCCGGGACAAGGCCAAGGCCGCCGGCATCGACCCGCGCCGCCTGCCCTACAGCCGCAAGACGGGCTGGTACTACATCCTCTCCGCTCGCGAGATGTGGACCTACGTGGAGCACCACGGCGGGCAGGCCCACGCCGAGTGGCCCTCCCGGCGGCGCTACAAGAACGCCGGCGAGTTCAACGAGGGCTTCAAGAGCGAGATCCAGGACGAGATCAAGGGCCGCAAGGGCATCGTCGCCTTCGACAAGATCTTCGGCTACAGCGGCACCGGCCACGTCGACATCTTCAACGGCGAGCAGCTGTCCGCCGCGTCCGACTGGTACCCCTGCCGCAAGCTCAAGGTCTGGTACATGTAGCGCGGCTGCCTTGAGCGCCGGCGCCCTCACGGTGGGTCTCACCCGCGCCCTGGCGCTGGCCTGCGCCATGGGCTGCGCTGTCGCTGGCTGTGCCTCGCCTCAGGTGCCTGCGCCGGCCCCCGCGCCCGCCATGACCGCGACCCCGACCCCTCTCCCGAACCAGCCTGCCTCCGCGCACCTCTGCGCCGTCGCCGTCGACGGCCGCTGGGGCTTCGCCGAGGCCTCCGGTGTGCTGCGCGTGGCCCCGACCTGGCCCGAGGTCGGGCCCTTCGCCGAGGGGCGCGCCGCTGTGCGCACCGCCGCGGGCTGGGGCTACATCGACGCCACGGGCGCGCTGCAGGGGCCCGCGCACTGGGACGACGCCTACGCCTTCTCCGAGGGCCTGGCGGTGGTCGCGCGCCGGGGGCGCTACGGCGCCATCGACACCGAGGGGCGGGTGCAGCTGCCCCTGGATTTCCAAGGTCTCCGCAGCTTCAGCGAGGGGCTCGCTCCCGCCGGCAAGGGCGGTCGCTGGGGCTTTGTCGACCCCACGGGGCGGTGGGTCATCGCGCCGCAGTTCGACGACGTGTGGCACTTCTCAGCCGGGGCCGCGCGGGTGCAGGCCGGCGAGCGCCTCT
>JAUIAC010000480.1 GCA_030425545.1 bacterium
TAGATGGCGGCGCCGAGGACCACCTGCGCCGCGAAGCCCGCGGGGTGATGGGCTCTGCGGAGCTTGGGCAGCGGCAGGTTGCTGATCATCAGCAGCGCCAACACACCCAGCGCCCACGGCAGCGCGGACACGAAGGCCGCGTTCAGCACGCCCAGCTCGCGCGCGGTCAGGAAGAGCAGCGCCACCAGCCCGCCGGCCAGGGTGGTCGGCAACCCCTGGAAGACGCGTGGATGCTCCGAGGTGGTGACGTTGAACTTGGCCAGACGCAAGGCGGCGAACACCGCGTAGACCACGGTCAACGCAGCCAGCACCCAGGTCGCGGGCAATGGGCCCAAGGCCGCGTTGGGCCCCCACGTCTGCCCGGCGAGCACCGGTGCCGCCGACCAGATCAGCGCGGCGGGCGCGAGGCCAAAGGTGATCAGGTCGGAGAACGAGTCCATCTGGATCCCGAACTCGCTGGTGGCGTTGAGGCGGCGGGCCACCGTGCCGTCGAGCTTGTCGATGAGCGCGCACAGCGTCACGAACCAAGCCGCGCGGTCGATGTGGCCGCTGAAAGAGCTGGCGATGGAGGCAAAGCCGAGCGCCATGCCCACACAGGTGATCAGGTTCGGCGGGATCGCGCGCGGTGGGACGGAGTCGAAGAGCTTCACGCGAGGGTCTCCTGGATGCGCGGAGCGCTGCGGCACGCGAGGGCCGAGGTCGGAGGCGGAAGGTCACGTCGGTGGCGGAGTGCACGGTGACGGGCTGAGCGAGCCGCGGCGCGGCGTCGCGCAGCGGCTCGGGCAGCGCCGGAGCGTAGCCCCGAGGCCGGCGGCGAGGCAAGAACACCAGACGCCCACACGGTCTGACTCGCGCGCTTTCTGTGGCGCTGACGCCCGCTCACTCGACGCGGCGGCCTCCGGAGAGACCCTACGGCAGCTTGGGGGCCGGCGAGTCGTCGGTCCCGCTGCCCGCTGCAGCAGCGGCCGCGCGAGCCGTGGCGTCCGGGGCGGGCGTGGCGGCAGGTCGAGGCGAGGGAGCCTGCGCGGCGGGCTGAGCCGACTTGGCCTCCACCTGCGCGCACCGGCGCAGGAGGCCGTTGACCTGGGCGCGCGTGCCGATGAACCGAGCGTGGGCGTCTGGACGGACGCTCTGCAGCGCGGGGGACGCGTCGACGATGGCGACGACGGCGCGCGCCCGGCGGAGCGCGCCAAGCGCCATGGCCCGGGCGTCGTCGCACCGGCCTCCACCCGCGAGGAACGCGGCCTGGCGGAGCATGGGGAGCTGGCCGAGCCTGCTGTCGGTGCGGGAGGCCACCAGGCTCCACCGCTGGACGCGCATCGCGTCGTCGCGTCGCCCCATCTCGGCCAACGCCGCGGCCACGGTGTCGAGCAGCGCGTCGGCGGCGCGCCCCGCCCGCCACCCCAGCGCCGGCAGGACGAAGCCGAGCACCGCCGCGCCGGACTCGCCGGCCAGGAGCCGCGCGTAGCCCAGGTTGTTCCGGTGACCATGGCCTCGGGGCTCCCGCGCGAAGGCGGCCTTGGCTGTGTCCAGCCCGGGCTGCGTGACGCCGAGCGCCGCGAGGTCATCGAGGCCGACGTTGACGAGGCGCCGCCGGTCTGTGGCGTCGGTGGTGGCCGCGATGGTGTCCTTGGCCATGGCGGCGGCGCGGGCGCGGGCCGGCCCCTCCAGGGCAGGCAGCGCGGCCGCGAGCGCGGCCAGCCACCGGACGCCCGCGGCCTGGGCCTCCGCGCGCAGACCGAGCCAGACCTTCGGATCCGCGGTGCGCGCGAGGCCGACCGCCATGGCGACCAGCGCGTCGTCGTCCAGGACCCGGAGGGCCCTGCCCTGGCGACAGCCTTCGACGACGCGGGTCACGCCCAGATGCAGCTCGCTGCAGGCGAGCGCGCCCACGGGTGCACCCGACCGGCGTGCTTTGGCCACCGCGGCGCGCGCCGTGGACCACGACTCGTGCTGCACCGCGGCGATCGCGAGGCTGTGCCAGGCGCGCCACGGCTCGTCGCTTCGAGCGGCCGCGGCGCGGGTCAGCCGTCGCGCGAGCCCCGTGTCTCCCGCCGCCATGGCTGCGACGACCCCCGGGCCGAGCGACGAGGTCGCGACCACCTCGGCCTTGCGCAGCTGCGCCAGGGCCGCGGCGTTGTGCGCACGGAGGGCGCGCGTCAGGGCGATCCCCGCCTGCTGAGGAGCCGGCCGCAGCGTCGCGGGAGCATGGGCGCGCGCCCAAGCGGGCTGGAGCGCGAGGAACGCCCGCGCCTCCGCCGGCCGCCCCCACGCTACGAGGCGACTGCTGACCTCGGCGATCTGGAGGGTGCGACTCTGGCGGAGCCAGATCTGCATCTTGGTGTGGCCGGTCAGCACGCGGGTCGCGGCGTGGACGAGCACGTCGCTGTCGCCGGTCGCGGCGAGCACCCGCAGGCGCTGCATCTCCAGCTCGGATGACAGGCGCACGTCCCTGGCGGCTGGGGCCAGGGTCAACGCGGTCTCAGCGAGGGTGGGATGCCCCTGCAGCGTCAGCTCGTGGGCCAGTCGGATCGCCGCTTGGATGCCGCCGGAGCGCAGCCAGCGCTGCATCACGGCCCGGACCGCTGGCGGCACCTTGGGGGCGAGCCCCGCCGCCGGTGCGACCGACGCGGCGGCGTCCCCCGCGACGCTTCGCTCCGGAAAACGCAGCAGTGAGATCAACGCCGCCGCTGCCGCGCGGGCCGCGAGATCCTTGGGCTTGGAGCGCGACAGGTGGGTCCGCTTCGGCGGCGGCAGGTCGAGCGGCCCCTCGCCCAGCATGCGCACGGCAGCGCTCCCACCCGTGTGCCGGGCCGTCTCCAGCGTGAGCCGCACACGCACCGCCGGCAGGTTGGCAGCCAGGGTGTGGATGGTGCGCTTGAGCCGCTGCACCGCCGGATCCGTGGCCTCGCCGTAGTCGTTGGCCACCCGCAGGGCGACCGCCAGCCACCACGGGTCGGCTCGCAGCTGGTCGGGGGTCTCGACCAGCCACTTGAGGAGCAGAGGCCCACCGCCGCGCCGCAACAGCGCCGCGACGCTCCCGTACATCGCGTCTTCTTGCCACGACGACAGGCGGGTCTCGGCGTCGCGCAGCAGGGCGACAGCGCCGGCGATGTCATTGGCGTTGACCCGGGCGCGAACGGACCAGGTCCACAGCTCGCCAGCCTCCGGGAGCAGGTCGCGCCAGGCCCGGAGCCATTCGCCCAGCGCGCGGTGCACGCCTGCGTCGGCGGCGGCGTTCTTGAGGCAGGTCATCGCCGCGGGCAGCTCGCCGTGTCGACGGCGGCGATAGGTCGGCTGCGTCAAGGTCCCAGCCACGGCCCGTTGCCACAGCGCCATGGCCTCGGCGGGACGTCCGGCGTCGAAGCGAACGCGCCCCTGCTCGCAGAGCAAGAGCTCGTCCTCGGCCAGCTCTTCGACCGCCAGTGAACCCAGCGCGCGCGCCTCCTGGACGTAGCCCTCCGTCGACATCGCCGACGAGGACGCCCGCGCGGCGATGCCCGGGTCCAGCGAGCGCCCCACATAGAGCCGCGCCAGCCCCAGCGCCTCCGTGCGTGAGGTGGGATCGCGGCGCGTCCTCAGCGCAGCGCGCACCTTCGCCAGATCCGGCGCCACAGAGGTCGTCGGTCCCCGCCACCGTCGAGGCTGAGCGTGGGTCAGGAGGTCTTCGCTGACGTCCCGTGCCTCGCGCCACGCACCCACCTGCCGCAGGGCGTCCAACAGCGCGCGATCGCGGATGGGACCCTTGGCTCGGAGCCGTCGCAGCGCGCTCATGACCACGCGCCGGTCGCCGACCAGAGCGGCGACCTGCACGCGGACGCGGTCCAGCTCGCGCCCGTGGTCTTGCAGGGTCAGCAGCGCGTTGTGCAGGGCGATGAGCTGGCCCTGCGCCATGGCGGTGGAGACGATCGTCGCCCACTGCCCGCGACTCGCGCCGGCCGTGGTCAAGGCGCGGAGCTGCTCGGCCAGGTCGTCGGTGCGGCCGAGCCGCATGCGAGCCTGGACCAGGGCGAGTCGGAGCGCGGCGTCGGTCGCGTGGTGTCGCAGCCCCAGCTCCAGCAGCTCGTGGGAGGCGGCGAGCTGACCGGCCCGCTGCAGCACGCGGGCGGCCGACAGAAAGGTCTGCGCGCGACGCCGGTAGCGCACCGTGCTCTGCTTCAGCGCCGCGACCGCCTCGGGGACGCGCCCCTCTGCCAAGAGCGCGCGGGCCCACGTGCGCAGGTGACCGGTCCCCGTGCGGCGGCTGCTCTTGCGTAGGATCTGATCGAAGAAGTGCGCCGACATGCGCGTGAACCCGTAGCGCTCGAGCTGCATGGCCATGTGCAGGTGGTTGTCCAGGCGCAGCTGGGCACGGGTCACCCGAGCCGCGATGGCGTAGGCCGCTGGCGTGTTGCCCAGGCGCTGAGCGCAGGCGA
>JAUIAC010000481.1 GCA_030425545.1 bacterium
TGTCGGGCGCCGTCTTGGGCAGCGCCGCCAGCCAGAAGCGCTTGACCGACACGTCCCGTGGGTCGATCTCCGCCGCCTTGCGCAGGTGCAGCAGCACCTCGGTGCGCCGGTCTTTGCCCAGCGCGCGCAGCGCCCGCGCGCGCAGCACGCGCTGCCGGACACCGTCACAGCGCCCGCCCGGCTGGTCGATCAACGCCTGGCTCACGCCCGCCAGCCGCTTCCAGTCGCGCTTGGCCAGGGCCAGGTCCATGGCCACGTAGTACGCCGCACAGGCCGTCGGGCTCAGCGTCTTGGGCACCTTGTCGGTCGGCGTCACCCGCGTCAGCGTCGCCATGGCGCGGCGCACGTCGCCACCCTTGAGCGCCTGCATCGTCTCGCGCAGCGCTGGCGCCAGCGGAGGCTGTGGCGTCGTGACGCCCGCACCCTTGGCCCCCGCACCCTTGACCCCCGCACCCTTGACCCCCGCCCCCTTGGCGCTCGCGACCTTGGCCCCAGCCGCCTTGGCCCCCTGCTTCGGCGCCGCCTTCAGCATCGCCTCGATCGCCACGCGGTCGGGCCGAAAGTCGCGCTCGAAGCGCGCGAGGTGCTTGCCGAGCCACGTCGAGAAGTCGGCGTCCAGCTGCTCCGGCGTCACGCCGAGCACCCGCTTCACCAGGGCCGCCGTGGGCTTGCCGCTCTTGTGGGCAGCCACCAGCTTGCGCAGCTTGGCGAAGCCGTAGCGCTCGTCGAGATAGCGGGTCAGCTTCATCGCCTGGTAGTAGGCGTCGCCGATCTCACGCATCGACCTCGCCTGCGAGAACGCGAGGTTGAAGGTCCGCACCTTGGCCAGCTTGCGCGCCTTCCAGCGGCTGTAGAGCCGGCGCTCCATGATCATGTGGTAGCGACCGTCGAGCCACACGCTCTCCATCATCGCCAGCCCCTCGGTGAGCCAGCGCGGCACACGGCCGTCGGTCGCCTGGATGTGGAACACGTGGGCCAGCTCGTGGTGCAGCACCATCTTCCAGTTGAAGGGGCGCTCGGTCGGCGAGCGGCTGGTGATCAGGTGCCCGAAGCACACCGCGTGCGCGCCCAGCTGCGGCAACCCCACCGTGCGCACGCTGAACTGCTCGCTGGTCTCGAAGACCTCGACTCGCAGCGGCGGCTTGGCCTTCATGGCGTACTTCTTCGACAGGACCTCGTAGCTCTCCTGCAGGAAGGGGAGCATCGTCCGCTCCAGCGCGCGGCGGTGGCGTCGGTGGACGCGCAGGTCCACGAACTCGCCCTCGATCACCTGCATGTGTCGGAGCACGCCGTCGTAGAGCACGTTGAGCACGTTGGCGGTGCGGACGTTGTAGCGGTCGGTGCGGAAGGCCGTCTCGAGGTGGGCGAAGGCCTTCTTGTCGTCGGCGAGGCGGGCGTAGCTCATGCCCAGCGCCGCGTGGGCCTTGGCCGAGTCGGGGTCGCGCTTGAGGGCGAGCTTGAGCTCCTGCAGCACGCGGTCGTAGCGGTGCGCGGTCTCCAGGTAGCGCGCCGCGACCAGGTGCGGATGGGCGTCGAACTTGTTGGCCTTCGACAGCGTCTTGAGCGCGCGCTTCATGCAGCGAGCGTCATCGCGCAGGGCGCAGGTGGCGTAGCGCACCGCCAGGGTGTGGCGGTGGGTCGGGCTGATCTTGAGCGCGGCGTCCAGGAAGCCCATGGCGGCTGGCAGGTCTTCGTCGGCCAGCGCGACCTCGGCCCGCACCGCCAGCAGGCGCGGGTCGAGCGGCGTCCGCTTCAGCGCCTTGTCGAGCCGCTTCTTGGCCTTGCGCGGGGCGTGGTCGCTGTCGAGGTCGATGCGGGCCATGGCCACCACTGAAGGCACGTGGCTCGGGTCGATCGCGAGCACCTGGCGGAAGCTCTTGTCGGCGTCGCGAAAGTTGGTCTTGTCGAGGAAGAGCGTGCCCCACCAGTAGTTCACCAGCTTCTGCTCGGCCTTGTTGGCGGCGGCCTCGTTGGCGTCGGCGATGACCTGGTTGGCGTCCTTGTAGAAGCCGTTGAGCGCCAGCGAGCGCGCCACGGCGACCAGCTCGGGCACCTCGCTGATCTGGCGGCGCGCGTAGAGATCGGCGAGCGGGTCGAGCAGCTGCCGCGCCTGATAGCCCTGGCCCGCGGCGTAGAGCGCGGCGCCGAAGGCCAGCCGCAGCCGGACGTCTTTGGGGTGTCGCTTGAAGGCGGCACCGAGGGTCTTGAGGCCGCGGCGCGGGTCCCCGACCGTGAGCTCGATGTCCCCGAGGGTGCGGGCGCACACCGGCTTCTTGTCGCAGCTGCGGAGCACCTTGCGCGCCGCCTTGAGCGCGCCCTGGGCCGCCAGCGCCTGACCGAGCAGCGCGCTCTCCGCGGCGTTGCGTCGGCGCCCGAGCTGCTTCATGGCGGCGTCGTCGAGCAGCTTGACCACGGCGTCGTGGTTGCCCGCGACGACCTGGTCGTGGGCCTCGCGCTGACGCGGCGTCTCTGTCGAGAGGTCCTTGATCTTGGTCGCTTGCGCCGGGGCGCTGAGCGTGAGGCAGAGCAGGCCGAGCAGCGTCGCGGTCAGCCACTGCGCCCGCGGCTCGGCGAGGTGCCGACGCGCTCCGCGCTGGAGCTGGGAGGCGCCCGTCACCATGGGGTCACGTCCCGCACGGATCACATGCCGCGCGCGATCTTCCAATCGCCGCCCTCGCGGATGAGCTTCATCTGCGCGAAGTCGCGCCAGGCCTTGTAGCTCTCTCGCCCGCCCTCGCTCAGCAGCACGCGGCCGATGAACTCGTAGTCAGCCTCCGCCTCCTGGCCGTCGATGCGGATCGCCAGCAGCCGGATGTTGAAGGTCACGCGCTTGACGTTGTCCCGGAGCCGCGGGAGCACCTCGGCCTTGAGCCGGTCGACGCCGTAGTCGTCCTTGTCGCTGTCGGTGGAGCCGCCGTTCTCGTAGTAGCGCTTGCTCACCATCTTCTTGAGCGTGGCCACGTCGCGATCTTCGACCGCCCGGTGGTAGGTCTTGAGCACCTTGAAGATCTCGCGGTTCTCTTCCGTGGCCTTCACCCGCTTGCCCTTGTCGAGGTAGCCGGGACCGCAGGCGGTCGTCAGCGCCGCGAGCGTGAGCAGCGCACCCAGGAGGCCCACGCGGCGCCGAAGCGAGGCGGGCCGGGCGGAGGCGGGAGCGTGGAGGGGGCGGTCGGTGGCTGGGCCGTGCTGCATGGGAGTCCTACCGGTGAGGGCGCGATTTGGCCGGATTCTCGGCCTGGGGGCACGTGTTGTCCACTTCCCCCGTCTCCGCGTCAACACCCGCGGTGGCTTGGCTCTTCCCGCCCTCGTCACCGACCGTCCCGGGACGCGCTCGGACCCGGGTCAGATCTGCACCAGCCGCCAGGGCGACACGTCGAAGTGAAAGTGGTTCTTGTGGCCTGGATAGGCCGGCCCCAGCAGCACGCGAAAGATGTCCCGCCGCTGGATGAGCCGGGCGGCCAGGAGGCGCAGGAAGCGGCTGTGGTGGCTCTTGGCGACGCCCTTGCGGGCCGACCAGTGCTTCAACATGCGCACCTTGAAGGGTCGGCGCAGGCGCTTGGGCGTGCGGGCCTTCAGCGCCTTCGACGCCTTGCGCGGCAGGCGGCCGAAGTCAAAGCCCGCGACGTCGATGCCGTTGGCGATGCCGTGCTCACTCAAGAACGTGGGCCACAGCGAGATGCGCCGGCAGTTGTAGGTGCCGATGTGGCGGATCTTCACCGGCGCGCGACCGTACACGTCGATGGCGGTCTGCCGCACGACCTCCTCGAACTTCCGCAGCCGCGCCTTGAAGTGCACGTAGACCAGCACCGGGCTGTGGTAGCGGATCACGTCGCCGCGATAGCGCACCTTGGCCACCTTGGGGCAGCGCACCTTGCCCTTGGGCGCGATGGTCCGCGGCAGCGCGTCGAGCGGGTAGCCGGGGTCCTTCGTCACGCCCCCGATCGCCAGCGTCTCGCCCTGCTGGAGCACCGCGCGCGCCGGCGTGTTGTGGGCCACGGCCGCTGAGGCGCCGCCCAGCGTCACGGCGAACAGCGCACCGAGCGCCACGGAGAGACGGACACGAGCGACGGTCATGGCGAGTCCTCGAGCGCGACCCTGGGGAGGCGGCCGGGAGCGACCCGTCGGTCGAGCTCCGAGGTTGGCCGGACGCGTTCCCAGGCACAGACGCGCGGGCGGCGCGAAGGATCTATCCGCCGCGCTATTTCTCGCAGAGGCCCCACTTCGTCGCGACGCAGAACTTGCCGCTGCTGGTGCCCTTGAAGTTGGTGACGTGCTTGCACACCCACGTGCCCGACTGGTTGCACTTCTCGCCCACCTGCTTCGGCGTCGCGAACGCGGCGCAGCTCACCACGCAGACGCAGTCGTTGTTGTCGTTGAAGGTGATCCAGTAGCCGTCCGGGCAGTTCTTGGG
>JAUIAC010000482.1 GCA_030425545.1 bacterium
CGACATTGGACGAGGGTGACGCAGCGCACCCTGGCGGCCAAGCCGACGGCCGCCTCGTCGGCCAGGCGCGCCCCGTCGCTGCCCGCCGGCGCTTGTCGAGCCCTGCTTCGGGCGGCGCTCTGAGCCCATGATCCCGCGCTCGTCGACCCCTGGTGTGTCTTGGCGCGGCGCCAGCCGAGCGGCGGAGGATCGCTCCGAAGGCGATCACGCGCCGCCGTCCGCTGCTGGGTCGCGAGCGGCTGTGAGCACGGCCGTGACCTCGGCACCGCGACCTGTGATGGGGGGCCAGCTGGGCACCAAGACCGTGCGTGGCCGCTGGGCGCGTTGGTGCTTCGCATCCACGCCGGCTGGGCTACTCTGCTTTCGTCGCGGAGACGCTCGACATGTCGCGCGGCGCGTCTCCTGGAGGTCTTCGTGTCTGTTCCGCCTTCGGCCTCAGGGCTCCGCTGTCTCGCTCCTGCGTGCGCCCTGGCCACGCTGCTCCTCTTGGCAAGCTGCGGCGCCGACACCCCGGCCGCGGGCGTCACCGACGTGTCGGTCGGCGACGCCGGACCCGGCTCCGACGCGCCCGCCCAGCCCGGCGCGTGCGCCGTGGACAGCGCGCCCTGTGACGACGGCGACCCCTGCACCCAGGGCGACCGCTGCGCGCAGGGCGCCTGTGTGCCGGGGCCCAACACCTGCCAATGCAGCGGCGACGGCGACTGCGCCGCGCTCGACGACGGCGACGCGTGCAACGGCACCCTGGTGTGCGACCTGCAGGTCTTCCCCTACCGCTGCCGGACCAAGCCCGGCTCCGTGGTGGTGTGCTCCGGCACCGGCACGCAGTGCGCCGCGCCCGCGTGTGACCCCAAGACCGGCGCCTGCGGCACCACGCCCCGCCCGGACGGCACGCCCTGCTCCGACGCCAACCCCTGCACGGTGGAGAGCGCCTGCAAGGCTGGCGTCTGCGAAGGCGGAGCCGCGTCCTGGTGTGCCTGCGAGACCACCGCCGACTGCGCCAGCCTGAGCCAGGGCGACCTGTGCGGCGGCGACTGGTTCTGCGACACCGGCACCTTCCCCTACAGCTGCCAGCGCAACCCGGCCAGCGTGGTGGCGTGCAGCAGCAGCAAGGACACGACCTGCAGCAAGAACGCCTGCGACCCCAAGACCGGCACCTGCGCGCCCAAGCCGGTCGAGGCCCTGCTCAAGGTCTGTGATCCCGGCCTGCCGTGCCGCTGGGTGCCGGCGCCCAAGGGCGCTGAGCCGACCTCGACCCTGTGCGACGACGCCGACCCGTGTACGCAGAACGAGCAGTGCCAGGGCGGCGCGTGCACCGGCGGAGTGGACCTGTGCGCGTGCAGCAAGGACGCCGACTGCGACGGGCAGGAAGACGGCGACCTGTGCAACGGCACCCTCTACTGCGACGTGAAGGCCGGCGCCTGCAAGCTCAACCCGGCCACCGTGGTGACCTGCAGCCCCGAGGGCGACACCGCCTGCGTCAAGAACACCTGCCACAGCGCCACCGGGCTCTGCGCCCAGCTGCCCGTCAAGCCCGGCACCGCCTGCGACGACGGCGACGGCTGCACCCAGGGCGAGATCTGCAAGGCCGGCGCGTGCGGCGGCGGGACCAACCTGTGCCCCTGCGCCAAGGACGCCGACTGCGCCAGCAAGGAAGACGGCGACGCCTGCAACGGCACCCTCTACTGCGACAAGTCCACGGGGACCTGCCTGCTCAACCCCACCACGGCGGTGACCTGCCCGAGCGTCGACGACACCGACTGCGTCAAGGCGGCCTGCGTGCCGGCCACGGGCCAGTGCGCGCCCAAGGCCGTGGCTGACGGCGCGCCCTGCGACGACGGCGACAGCTGCACCAAGGGCGAGATCTGCGCCAAGGGCAGCTGCGGCGGCGGCACCGCGGTGTGCACCTGCAAGAGCGACCAGGACTGCGTCGCCAAGGACGACGGCGACCTCTGCAACGGCGTGTACTTCTGCAACAAGGCGCTGAAGCTGCCGGCCTGCGAGTTCAACCCGGCCACCACGGTCACCTGCCCCACCGTGGGCGACACGGCCTGCCTCAAACAGACCTGCGTGCCCCAGACCGGCCAGTGCGTGCCCCAGCCGGCCAAGACGGGGGCGGCGTGCAGCGACGGCGACCCGTGCACCGTGAGCGACTTCTGCCTCGGCGGCCTGTGCCAGAGCGGCACCGACACCTGCGAGTGCCACACCAACGCCGACTGCGTGGGCAAGGACGACGGCGACCTGTGCAACGGCACCTGGTACTGCGACAAGTCGGGGACCAAGCCCGCGTGCAAGCCCAACCCCGCCTCGAAGGTCTACTGCTCCAAGGCTGGCGACACGGCGTGCCTGGTCAACCTGTGCGACACGAAGACCGGCGCGTGCGGCCTGCAGCCCAAGACCGACGGCAGCCCCTGCCCCGACAGCGACCCCTGTGTGAAGGCGGCCGCCTGCAAGGGCGGTCAGTGCACCGCGCAGGGCAAGACCGACTGCAACGACGGCAACCCCTGCACCGTGGACACCTGCGCCAAGACCGGCTGCGCCCACCAGCCCGTGCCCTGCGACGACGGCAAGCCCTGCACCCTGGACACCTGCGACGCGAAGACGGGCCAGTGCAGCGCTCAGGCAGGCCCGCTGCAGGGCAAGGGCTGCGACGCCGACGGCAACGGCTGCACGGTCAACGACTTCTGCGACAAGGGCGCGTGCACGCCTGGGGTCAGCGCGGTGTGCGGCACGTCGTCCCAGCCGTGTACGCAGCGGGTGTGCGTGTCGGCCAGCGCGAGCGCGCACACCTGTGTGACCGTGCCCAGCCCAGACGGGGCGACCTGCTCCGCCGGCGCGGCGTGCAGCCTGGGCGACACCTGCAAGGCGGGGACGTGCGTGGCGGGCACGGCGGACAAGCTCTTCCACAAGGAGCGGCTGGGGTCGGGCAAGCCGGTGCGCTACGTCGCGGTCGCGAACCACCCCAAGGGTGGCTGGGTGGCTGTGGGGGCCACACTCACGGGCCCGAACGCGGGCGCCTGGCTCATCGACCGTCTCGACGCGCAGGGCCAGCCGGTGGCCGGGGCGCCGCTGCTGCTGAGCACCCCGGGGAGCGACGCGGTGGCCGACGCCGACGCCGTGGCGGTCGACGTGCAGCCGACCGCGTCGGGGGTGGCCGTGGCTGGCGCGGCGCGGACCCAGTCGTCGGGCTGGCAGGTGCGCGTGGTCGGGCTCGCGGCCGACGGCAAGACCCTGGCCTGGGACCAGACCCACGGCGGCGCCCTGGACGAGCGCGCCGCGGCCTTGGCGCCGCTGCCGGGTGGCGGTTGGGCGGTGGCGGGCCAGGTGGCGAAGGCGAGCGCCCAGCCCTCGCAGAGCGAGCCGGACGGGCTGGCCCTGCGGCTGTCTGCGACCGGGCTGCTGCTCGGCACGTGGACGCAGGCCAAGGCGGGGGCGCAGCGGCTGGCCGGGGTGGTCGGCACCGGCGACGGCGGTGCCCTGCTGGTGGGCAGCGACACGCCGGCTGGCGGCGTCAGCCGAGCGTGGGTGGTCCGGCTCGACGGCGGCTGGAAGGCGCTGTGGACCCAGAGTCACGGGGGCAGCGCCGCGCAGGGGCTGACCGCGGTGACCTCGCTCGGCGCGCGGCAGGTCGCTGTGGGCTGGCGTGGGGCGCCGGTGAGCAACGCGTGGTGGGTCGACCTCGACGCGCTGGGCAAGATCCGCAGCCAGGGGACGACGTCGACCCCAAGCGCGGCCTACGCCGTGACCGCGCTGGGGCCCGACACGGTCGCGCTGGCCGGAGGGCGCCTGGGCAGCGTGGCCACGGGCTGGCTGGCCGCGGTCGACGGGCAGAGCCACCTGCTCTGGCAGCGGGAGAGCACCCTGGGCCACCAGGAGCGGCTGGCCGCCGTGGCGCAGGTGCCGGACGGCGGCCTCGTGGCGGTGGGCACGGCGACCCCCAAGGGCGGGACCGCGCGGGGGGTGCTGGTACGCGGCGACCCGTGGGGCCGCAGCTCGTGCGCGAGCGCGGGCGTGTGCGCCGCGAAGACGCTGAAGGACTGCGCGGACAGCTCGGTGTGCACCGACGACCTCTGCGACGCCAAGCAGGGCTGCACGCCCGCCCACAACACCCTCGGCTGCGACGACGGCGACGCCTGCACGGCGCTCGACAGCTGTCAGGCGGGCGCGTGCGCGGGCGGCACGAAGACCAACTGCGACGACGCCAACACCTGCACGGCCGACGCCTGTGACAAGACCAAGGGCTGCGTACACACCCCCGCCGTCGGCGCCACCTGTGTGGACAACGACGTGTGCACCACCAAGGAGACCTGCGTCGGGGGCGTGTGCCAGCTGCAGACCACGTCGTGCGACGACCAGGAGCCCTGCACCGTGGACGCCTGCGACAAGGTCAAGGGCTGCGTGCACG
>JAUIAC010000483.1 GCA_030425545.1 bacterium
AGGCGCACAAGACCCGCGAGCTGGGCGCCGTGCTGCGGGTGTTCGCGAGCGCTCAGAGCGCCGGTGGCAAGCCGCTGGGTCTGGACGCCGACGACACCCTGGCCGACGACGACGCAGACGACGACGCGGTCGAGGCGCAGGGCGACGTGCCGGTGGTGAGCAACCTGTAGGTGCCCTTTAGCCCGTTCCGCCCGGTCACGCGAGGGGCGCTCGCCCCGGCCGTTTCTATGTGATGTTCGTGCGTTGAAGAAAGTTGAGCCGTCTCACGCGCAGCCCGACACTCTATAGCTGCCTCGACATCCCCGCCGAGCCTGAGAGCGTCTCGCATGAGCCAACCCACCCAAGCCCCGTATCTGGTGCCGCCGCCGAGCCCCAAGGTGCGGCGCATTGGGGACCGAGACGACGCGTCGCTGGCCCAGGCGCTACAGCAGGGCCACCCGGCAGCGCCAGCCGAGCTCTTCGACCGCTATGGCAACCACATCCAGCGCGTGTTGGTGAACGTCATGGGGGTGGATCAGGAGATCCCCGACCTCGTGCACGAGACCTTCGCCCGGGCGTTCAAGAACATCGGCCAGCTCGAGGACGGTGAGCGGTTGAAGGCCTGGCTGACCCGCATCGCCGTGTTCACCGCGCGCGGGCTGATCCGCAGCCGCAGTCGCAAGCGGTGGCTGCGTTACTTCTCGCCGGAGGAGATGCCCGAGGGGCGCGCGCTGGTGGCCCGCGCCGAGGACCGGGAGGCGGTGCAGGCGACCTACGCCGCGCTCGACCAGCTGCACGCCGACGTGCGCCTGCCCTTCGCGCTGCGCTACATCGAGGGCATGGAGCTCAAGGACGTCGCTCAGGCCTGCGACTGCTCGCTGGCCACGGTCAAGCGCCGCATCTCCAAGGCGGAGAAGCGTTTTGTTCATCTCGCGTCGCGGGACCCCGCGCTGCGCGGCTGGCTGGAGGAGGGCACCCGATGGACCGCCCAGTGATCCCAGGTGGGCAGCCGCCCAGCACGCCGCCGGCGAACGCGCGGTGGCCCAGCGGCGGGCGTCCGGGTGAGGACGAGCGGCCGACGCCGGCGCTGCGAGCGCTCGGTGCGCAGGTCGCCGCGGCGCAGGCCGAGGGGCTGGCGCAGTCGGGCCAGGGAGACGCCTGGCTCGCGGAGGCGCGGGCCGCTGCGTTGGGCTCGGTGGCCACGTCGCAGTCCCTGCACCGGCTGGGTCGGGTGGTGTCGCTGGCCAACGAAGACACGCTCAGCTTTCGGGACGACCTCGCCGCGGTGCGCGGCCGCCTGCTCGCCCCAGCGGTCCCGCGGCGTCGCGTCCCGCGGGTGGCCTGGGGGCTGGCGGCGACGGCGGCGGCGGCTGTGTTGCTCGCGGCGCTCTGGCCGCGCACGCCGGACGCGCCCCTGCAGCTCCGCGCCAACGGCGTGGCCGCGGTGGCGGGTCACTGGCTTGCGGCTGAGCAGGCCCAGGCGCTGGCGTTCAGCGACGGGTCGAGTGTGCGCAGCCAGGCTGGCACGCGGGTGCGGGTGAGCGCGCTGCGGTCCAAGGGCGCGGACGTGGAGCTCACCGAGGGGCGGGTGCACGTGCACGTGGTCCCGCAAGAGGGCAACGACTGGCACGTGCACGCCGGCCCCTACGACGTGCAGGTGCTGGGCACCCGCTTCGACGTCGCGTGGTCGGCGAAGGACGCGCGCTTCGAGCTCGCGCTGCGGCGCGGACACGTCCGCATCGAAGGACCCGTGGTCGGCGTCCGGGAGCTGCGGGCCGGGCAGCGGCTGACGGTGGACACGCGTCGTCAGAAGGTGGTGCAGGAGCCGCTGCGAGACCCGGCAGGGACCGCGCAGCAGGTGTCGTCCGGACAGCGCGGCGCGGCGGCGGCCAGCACGGTGGCCGCAGGCGCCGGGGCGGCAGGCGCGCAGCGAGCCGCCGCTCGGGGCGACCACGTAGGTGACGACACCGCGCTGGCCGCGGCGCCCGACGCGCCAGACAGCGATCACCCGGGGCAAGGGGCGGGCAACCCCGCCAAGGGCAGCGACGACCCGCGCGGCGCGGCGCCCGATGCGCCGGACAGCCGGCGCCCGGGACGCGAGGCGGGCAACTCCGCCGTGGGGAGCGACAACCCGCGCTTCGCAGCGCCCGATGCGCCCAACGTGGCCAACGGGCCCCAAGGGAGCAACGCGGCCGACGCGCCTGCAGCCGGACAGGCCACGCGGGCGCGCGCCGGCCGGTCGGCACGCGCGGCCAAGGGAGCGCAGCCACGCGGGCGCGCCGCGAAGCACCGTCGTCCCGCTGCAGGGGGACGGGCGGGTGCAGCGGCGACGACCGCACGCGGCGCAGCGGCGGCGGCAGCCGCGCGCGGCGCAGCGGCGGCCAGCGCGCCCTCGCGAGGCAGCCACGCGTCGGGCACACCGGTCAGGCGGGTCGCAGCCACAGCCTCAGCGCCCTCGCAGGGCGCCGGAACGCCGGGCGCGCCGAAGCGGGCGACCGCTCGACCGGCGGCCGCGGCGCCGCGCGTCCCGGCGGCGGACATGCCGGCGCCTCGGACTGCCGCGCGGACGCGGCCCGATCCAAGCACGCCGCAGCGCGCAGCGCCTGCCGCGCCCAACGGGCCCAGCGCGCCGAACACGCCAGCCGCGCCGGCTGCCAAGGTGCCGCAGCCGCCCTGGGCGCTGGCGAAGTCGGGAGACTGGGCCGGCGCGGTCGCCGCGGCCGACCGAGTCGGCTGGTCGCAGCTGGCCACCCGCGCGACCGCGGCGCAGCTCCTGGCCGTGGCGGACGCCGCTCGGCTGTCCGGTGCCGTCGCCAAGGCTGCGCGCGGCTACACCCTGGTGCGCACCCGCCACCCGCGCACGGCACCCGCAGCGCAGGCCGCGTTCTCCCTTGGACGGCTGCGGCTGCGCGCAGGGAACCACCGCGAGGCAGCCCGCTGGTTCGAGCGCTACGTGCAGGAGCGCCCCAAGGGCGCGCTCGCGCAGCAGGCCCGCGGGCGAGCGCTGGAGTGCCACCACAAGGTGGGCGACAAGCAGAGCATGTGCGCCGCGGCCTCGAGCTACCTCACACGCCACGCCGGCGGAGCCTGGACCGCTCTGGCCAAGCAGGTGCGCCAGACATGCGCGGGGCGTTGACGCTGGAAGCGCGGCGCCGAGCCGCCGAGCCGCCGGGCCCAACGCCCAGGCCGCGTCCCGCGTGGGGTCGCGCAGTGCGCTGCGAAAGTCGCCACGCGTGGGGTCGGGCAGTGCGCTGCGCAAGTCGCCCCGCGTGGGGTCGGGCAGTGCGCTGCGCAAGTCGCCCCGCGTGGGGCGGCGTGCGCGCCCGAGGTTGCCACACGCGTGGCGGCGTGGATGATGGGCCTTGTGTCCACCCCGCCCCACCCCGCAGCCCTCGCCCGCCCCCTACGCCACCGACCGACGGCGACGGCGCTCTGTTGCGGCTGCCTGCTGGTCTGCCTGAGCGGGGCTGCCTTCGCGGCCGAGCCGGTGCTCCTGCACGCCCCGACGACAAGCCGCGCGCGCTTCGCCGCAGAGCTTGGGTCCGTGGGCCTGCAGGTGCGACGCGCCAAGCCGGCGAGGTCCCTCGCCGCGCTGCGCTCGCAGGCGTTGCTGGCGGGCGTGCGCGTCGCGCTGCTGGTTCGCCCTGATGAGCGCGAGGTCTGGCTCTGGGCCACGCTCTTGCCCGGGCGGTCGCGGGAGCGCCGCATGACCCGAGGCACCCAGGAGTCTGTGGGCGCGCTGGCGCTGCGGGTGGCCGAGGTGGTCTACGCGTGGGTGCAGGCGCCTGAGGCGCCGGACCCGGAGAGCACGCGCAAGGCCGCCCCAGACGCAGCAGCGCCGGACACCAAGACGCCAGACACCAAGACGCCAGACACCAAGACGCCAGACACCAAGACGCCAGACACCAAGACGCCAGACACCAAGACGCCAGACACCAAAGCGCCCGGCACGACGGTTCCAAGCACAACTGCACCGGGCAAGACAGCCTCAGGCACGACGGCGTCGGGCGATTCAGCGACGGGCGATTCAGTGTCGGGCGATTCAGCGTCGGGCGCGACGGCGCCAGGCAAGACAGCCTCAGGCACGACGGCGTCGGGCCGGCCGAAGCGTCGCGGCACATCATCCGCCACGACGGCCGCCGATCGGGTCAAGCCGCCGAACGCCGACCGGCCTCGGCCGGCCGCGCTGCCGGGCGCTGCGTCGCCGGCGTCGGCTACCCCAGCGGCGGGGTCCCCTGCGGCTGCGCCCCTCCCGGCCGCGGCGGTCACACGGGCCGTGGCGCCGGCCACGTGGGCCCTGCGCGTTGGCGGCGCGGTCGACGCCAGCCCTGGGGGGCTCGGCTTCGGCGCGCTGACGCGGCTCGGCGTTCAACGCACCTGGCCCGGCGTCCCGCGACTCTCGCTGGGCGTG
>JAUIAC010000484.1 GCA_030425545.1 bacterium
CGAGGCCCAGGAGAAGGAAGAGGCCACGCGCCGCGAAGAGGTGGCCGCCGCGGTGAAGGACGGCAAGAAGGTGCCGCCGAAGGACGCAGACAAGACGCCAGCCCAGCTCAAGAAGGCCAAGGCTGCCCGTGCCAAGGGAGCCAAGGGCGGCAAGGGCGACACCGCCGGCGGGCCGAAGCCGGCGCCGAAGCCAGCGCCCAAGCCGGCCCCGAAGCGCGGCGCGAAGGGCGGAAAGCGCGGCGCGAAGGGCGGCAAGGGCTGAGCCGCTGCCCGAGACCCGACCGGCCTGCGCCGAGTGACGCGCTCCCTGGCGTGGCGCTGACTTGAAGCCGCGGCCGCGAGATCCCTAAGCTACCGCTGGCAACGGCCCGACCGCCGCGCCCAGCCCAACATCCCCGGCATCGCAGCGCCGCTGCGCCGGGCGAGGAGTCGACTTGGCCCACAAGCTCTATGGCAACACCGACGGGCTCGCCGCCCTCGAACGTGACGGCCTCCAGCGTCTCTATCGCTACCGCACCCCCGCAGACCGCATTGTCGGCGACACCCTCGGCCAGCGCATGTGCGCCATCGCCGAGGGCATCAGCCGCCAGATCGGCGTGCTCATCGGCCGAGGCGGCGAGGTGTCGCACGTCATCGTCGGGGACAAGAACCAGATCTTCCTGCCCGACGTCGGCCGCCTGCGCGCGTCGAAGGGTCGTCTGCGCGGGGTCCGCCTGGTGCACGTGCACCTCAAGGGCGAGGGCCTCACCGAAGACGACCTGACCGATCTCGCGCGTCTGGGCCTCGACCTGGTCTGCGCGCTGACGGTCACCCAGGGCCGGCCGGACCAGGTGCACGTGGCGCACATCGTCCCCACGCGGCCCGGCGAGGTGATTCAAGACGTGCGTCCGCACGAGGTGCGCGCGCCGATGGCGTGGCCCGCGGCCGAGTTCGACGCGCTCACCGAGATCAAGGATCTGGAGGGTCAGCTGGCCCGAGCGCGCCCGGCCACCGCCATGGTCGACGCGCGGGAGAAGGCGCTGCTGGTCCACGTGGGACCCGAGAGCAAGCTGATCGCGGAGGACCGGCTCGACGAGCTGGCCGAGCTGGCGCGCACGGCGCGGGTCGAGGTGCTCGGGCGTGTGGTGCAGCGCCGACAGCGCGCCGATCGCGACACGGTCCTGGGCTCCGGCCGGCTCAAGCAGGTCGTGCTCGAGGCGATGCAGGTGGACGCCAGCCTGCTGATCTTCGACCACGAGCTCAGCGCCGCCCAGATGCGGGGTGTCGCGCGCGAGACCGAGATGAAGGTGCTGGACCGCACGCAGCTGATCCTCGACATCTTCGCGAGCCGGGCGCGCAGCCGCGACGGCAAGATCAAGGTCGAGCTGGCGCAGCTGAAGTACAACCTGCCGCGCCTGTCGGGCCGCGACGACTCCATGAGCCGGCTCGCCGGCGGGATCGGCGGCGTGGGCCCGGGCGAGACCAAGCTGGAGATCGACCGGCGCCGCGCCCGCGACCGGATCCACAAGCTGGGCCAGATGCTCAAGCGCATGGCGCAGGGCCGGGCGACGCGACGGCACCGACGTCAGCAGGCCGGCGTCGCGACCGCATGCCTGGTGGGCTACACCAACGTCGGCAAGTCCTCGCTGCTCAACGCGCTCAGCAAGTCGGACATCTTCACCGAGGACCTGCTCTTCGCCACCCTCGACCCGACCTCGCGTCGCATTCGTCTGCAGGACGGCACGCAGCTCGTGCTGACGGACACGGTCGGCTTCATCCGCGATCTGCCGGAGGAGCTGCTCGGCGCCTTCGAGGCGACGCTGGAGGAGGCCCACGAAGCGGACCTGCTGCTCCTGGTCGCGGACGCGAGCCACCCCTTGCTGGAGGAGCGGCTTCACAGCGTCGAGCGCATCTTGCGCGACCACGGCCTCGACGAGCGGCCGCAGCTCCTGGTGCTCAACAAGGTCGACGCGGTGTCCGACCCGGCCATGGTGCGGGAGCTGGCGCGTCACCGCGGCGCGGTGCTGACCTCGACCTTGGAGCGTCGGGGCCTCGTGGATCTGATGGAGCGCATCGTGGTGCAGCTCGACGCGCCGCCGCCGCCGAAGCGACCGGAGCCGGAGCCGGAGTGGAGCCCGCTCGGGTAGGAGCCCAGGGGCCACGCGTGGGCGAGCCCTCGCTATCGCCGCGTCTTTCCGCGCGGACCCCGGCCAGGCGCCGCGCCGACGCCAGGCTTGTAGCTGCCCTCTTCGAACTTGCGCATCTGGCGCTCCCAGAGGGTCTTGTACTGGTTGAAGCGCGAGATGGTGTTCTGGACCTTGAAGCGCAGCGTGGCGGTGGCGTAGCCGGAGCCGGAGAGGCCGCGGAACTCACGGGTCAGCTGCTGGAACTCGACCAGGGGCGGCCGCTTCTCCAACCCGTTGAAGTACATCTCGAAGGCGCGCTTGACCGCCAGCATGCGCCGCTCGAGGTCGGCCAGCTTGGCGTTGGTCTCGGCGGAGCCCTTGACCCCACGTGTCAGCGCCGTCTTCTTCTCTGCCATGCCCGCCCTCGCTGCGTGGTTGTCCTGCAATCGGCCGGCCACACACGCCCAATCGGGGCATGTCGCAGGCCCGGTGCGCAACGTTTACCGCACCCCTTCGCTGTATTATCCTCGGCGCCCGCACACTGCGCAACGATCGTCGGGTCAGACCCCGACTGGAGGAGAGCATGCGCCTTCGCATTCCCCATGGCCGTACGCGGCTACTGACCCTGACCCTCGCGGTGACGCTGCTCGCCGCGGCGTGCGGCGAGAAAGATCCCGAGGAGAACTTCAGCCTGTGGAGCAACAACGCCGCCGGCTGGTCCGAGATCGGTAAGTACATCTCCAACCCGAGCAACGACGTGAAGCTGCGTGCCCGGTCGCTCGAGGTGCTCATCACCGCGGGTCAGCCGAGTCAGGCTGTGGCGCTGGTCGACAAGCACATGACCGACAAGGCGGAGAAGGAGAAGGTCCTGCTGGCCCTCCGCGAGCCGCTGGTCAAGCTGATGAAGAACCCCAACCAGAAGCTGCAGGCCTACGGCAAGCAGGTGCTCTTCGACTCGCTCTCGCGCACCTCGCCAGCCGAGGCCGAGAAGACCAAGGCCATGCTGGCCAAGTGGGCCTTCGGCGACATGAGCCACGACGACACCACCACGACCATCGTGGAGAAGCTGGGTCGCCGCATCCGCCCCGAGGAGATCGAGAAGCTGGGCAACCACGGCGTCAAGGGCGCTGAGATCATGCTGGGCAAGGGCATCGCGCGGAACGAGATCCTGGTCTTCCTCCAGGGGCTCAAGTCGCCGGAGGGCAAGAAGGCCCTGATCAACGGCATGCGCCGCTACCACACCAGCAAGAAGAACGTGAAGGTCACCGAGGGCGAGCTGGGCTTCATCCAGCGCACGCAAAGCATCGACGGGCTGGTCTACTTCCTCGAGATCTACGAGCGCCTGAGCAAGAGCGACCACCCCGACGACAAGGCTGCGGGGTCCCTGGCCATCGCCGCGGCGATGGAGTGGATGGGCAACGACGAGGGCAAGAAGCTGGTGAAGGAGCACTACGCCAGGCTCAAGCCCTTCGTGGACCGCTTCCTGGTGCGCGACAACTGCGACGACCGCTGGTGGGCGATGCAGATGATGATCACCCACGACGGCATCGCCGGCCTCAAGGCGGGCCTGAACGGGTTGAAGGACGACATGAACTACGGTCAGGAGGCCTTCGCGAACAACGACGTGAAGCTGATGATCACCGACATCTGCAAGGAAGACGTGGGCAAGAAGCTGGGCTACGCCAAGGCGCGGCCCGTGTTCAAGGCGCTCCTCGAGGAGGACCCCAAGGGCAGCAACCGCTTCGTGAAGCGCATCGTCGCCATCCGCTGCCTGTCGGCAGACGCGTCTCCCGAGGCGCGCGCGATCCTCGACGCCTTCGTGACGGCGCGGAAGAAGCTCAAGAAGGAGAGCATCATCGATCCGCTGATCGTGCCGCAGCACGCCGAGGACCTGACCCTGACGGACGTGGCCCGCGTTGGCCTCGACATCGTCGACTACGCGACGGAGCTCGACAAACTGCAGAAGGAGGGCAAGCTGACCGCCCTGCAGGTGAAGTGGCGCAAGACCTACGCTGGCTACTCCTTCGACCGCCGGTTGAAGGCGCTCAAGGCCTTCGCCGAGGAGCGTGGCGAGGCGAAGATCAAGAAGGACGCGGCCAAGGCTGCCGCCAAGAAGGCGGAAGCCAAGAAGCCCGCCGGCAAGTAGACGACGCGGGTCGGGCCTCCCGACCCAGCGCGAAACCCATGAGGCCCGGTCCCCTTCTCTGGGGGCCGGGCCTCATGCGTTGCGGAGGATGGTGGACGCGGGGGACGGCGTGCGCGGCGGA
>JAUIAC010000485.1 GCA_030425545.1 bacterium
GAGCCGCGTGCCCGCTGGGTTCATGCCGACCACCGTCACGTAGGTGTTCGCTGGCGTCAGGGCCACGTCTGCGGTCGCCGCGCCGACCCGGTGCAGGCGCTTGTCTGGGCCCTGCACGACCAGGCTGCCGTCGGGCAACGCCGCCGCGAGGCCGCTGGCCTGGCCGGGCGGCTCCGCCGAAGCCACCTGCACGGGGGTCGGCTGCGGCTGGCTCCCGTCGGCGGCGGCGACAAAGAGCTGCGTGCTGCCGCCGCCGGGCGTGGGCCGCACGCGGTACGCGACCCGCTTGCCGTCGGGCAGCCAGCGCGGCGCCGAGACCTCGTAGGCGGGGGTGTGCGCGGCCACCAGCACCGGGCTCTTGGCGTCGCTGCCGTCGAGCCGGGCGACAACGAGCGAGGTGCCGTCCACATAGGCGACCCGGTCGGCCGTGTAGGCGCGGTCGAGCGCGCGCAGCTTGGGCGCGGTGGCGACGCGGGTCGGCGCGCCGCCGCCCTTCATCGGCAGGGCGAAGAGCACGGGAACGCTGCCGGCGGACTTCTTGGCGGGCGTGTCCATCGGATAGAAAGCGACCACCAGGGTCTGCCCGTCGGGCGTGACCTCGGGGTAGGAGACCTCGCCCTCGCCCATGCCATAGCCGGCGCCGCGCCGTGGGCCGAGCTGCCGTGGCGGCCCGTCGACCGGCTGCAGCCAGGGCGTGGAGACGCCGCGCTTGGCGATATAGACCAGGCCGGTGGCGTCGCTGGTCAGGCCGGTGCCGACCTCCGCGACGCCGGCGTCGGTGGTGGCTGAGTTGGGGGCTTCCTCGGTGCCGCCGCACGCGGCGAGCGCCAGCAGCAAGGCCATGCACACGGGGTGGGGCTTCGTCAGGTGATGTCGGTGCACGGGTACCTCACGCGTGGCGCCCCTCAACGCTCCGCGTGTGGCTACAGTCGCTGTTCCACGGGCTCGCTACAAGGGTTGGTTTCTCTGTGAGACCCCACAGCGGTCGAAGGACCGGACACTTCTAACTTGGAGAAGCCGGACCTTTCCAAATGGCGGCCACGAGAGCGGTTTCGTGGACCCTTTGGCCACCTCCCTCGCAGGAGTAGGAAAGTGCGTTCATGCCGCTTATCCTCCGCGCGGACGACGCCGTGGACGAGATCTTGAGCCAGAGCGGACCGGTCGACGAGCACAGGCGTGTCGTGCGGCGCGTCGACCACGGGCTGTGCAACCGCGAGGTGGGGACCGAGGCCAAGGTGGACCAGCAGGTGGCTGAGGCGCGCCATAGGCTGATGGTGCGCGGACGCGCGAAGGTGCGGGTGCGGTTGAGCTGAGCTTGGCGGCGCCGCATGCTCGGCAGCTCACTGGAGGGGACCATGTTCAAGACCATCCGAGTCGAAGGCTACCGCAACCTGTTGACCGGAGACGTTGAGCTGGGCCCACTGAACGTCCTGATCGGGCCGAACAACAGCGGCAAGTCGAACTTTCTCAAGGCCTTGCACTTCTCCGCGGACCTGTCCGGCGGTGGCCAAAGGCCAGCTGGGCTCGCGGATGCGGTGGTGTCGCACAAGCCAGAGAGCTTGCGCGGCTGGGGTTGGCCGAAGACTCGACCGCTTGTGTTGAAGTGGGAGAGCGACGCCGAATACCCCCTAGGCGAAGTGCATGCGACGATTTCGCATCGCGTGGCGTTTCACTTGCCGGTTGACCGGCCTTTTCCCACTGACTTTCGGGTGGATGAAGAGCGTTTTACGGTTGGGACTGGGCCCTTCGCCCCCTTGGATCTGAACTGGAAGCCCGCTTCCCAGCACATCGAGCTGTCGGGGGACAATGGACCGACCATCGTGCCCGCTGAGACCCTAAACGCGCAGAACTCCATGTTGCTGCAGGCTCAGGCCATGTTGGAGAGCGACCGGCTGCGGACGGCCGTCTGGAGGCGCGCCAGCGCGGCAGCGAAGGGCTGGACCGCGGACATGAAGCAGCAGGCCGCGGTGCGCTGCTCGGCGCTTGACCCAGCTCGGATCACCAAGCCAGTGCAAACGGCCGTTGATGAGCGCTACCTGTCTGCGGACGCGAGCAACCTGGCCAACGTGCTGCGGCACATCGATCAGACCCACGGCCTCAAGCCAATTGAGACGGCCTTGCGCGATCTGGTGCCCGACCTGGAGCGCATCGTTGTCTATGAAGGTGGCGGCAATCAGCGTTGGGTTCGCTTGGAGTTCGAAGACGCGTCCCGGTTCGGGAAGCGAAAGATCGACCTGTGGGACATGTCCGACGGCACCGTTCAGGCGCTGATCATGGCGACGCTGCTGTTCTCTCCGGAGCAGCCCCGCTTGATCACGATCGACGAACCGGAGTTGAACCTCCATCCGGCGTGGATTGGCCGCGTTGGCACGTGGATGAGTGAGGGAGGGGTGGACGCCCAGCTGGTTGTGAGTACGCACTCACCGGAGCTGCTGGACGCGTTTACCGCTGCGTTTGTCGATGGCAAGGCGAACGTCTTTGTACTTGGTGGCGCGGACGCTGGCGCGTTGAAGCCCGTACTCCTGGGCGACGTGAAGCGTCAGCTGAGCGAGGGTTGGCAGCTGGGCGACCTCTACCGCGTTGGCGATCAGAGCGTCGGGGGCTGGCCGTGGTAAAGATCGACCTGTTTTTTACCGCCGGCTACACGGAGACAGGTGGGCTGCAGACGTTTCTTGAGCGGTCACTCGCTGCGACGTTTGAACATGCCGAGTTTGCCCTTGAACGGCGCTTTCCCGCTGTGCTGAAGCCTGGCCCCAAGTTCTCGCTGGCCGAGCCAGTCGCAGGCGCGGGCGCGAGCGGCCGGCAGCTTGAAGACGAGATGGTTCGTGTCGTTGAGCGCTACGGCTGCGACGCCGATTTGGTCTTGTTCGTGGACGACGCGGACTGCCGTTGGTGCGCGCGGGAGGCAGATCGTGACGCGTGGCGGAGCGCGCTTGAACGCAGGATCCAGCGAGCAGCCGGCAAGCCAGTACCGCTTGTGACGCTCATGGCTTCTCCCGAGGTCGAGGCGTGGTTTCTCGCCGACTTTGACAACGGCTTCGCGACGTTGTCGGGCCAGACTCGCGGCGGCCAGCCCCAACCGCCCCCCGCTACCGTTCGAGACATTCAAGCGGCCATCACCACAGTGACCGGCCGACGGGCGCCGGCGGGCACCGAGCTGTTTGGCTGCCCGGCGGTGAACAACGCGTGCCAACGCAAGCTCAGCGCCGAGCTACAAGACACGCTGCTCGTCCCCCATGGGATCAGGTACAGCAAGCGGCTGCACGGGGCTCGGATGTTGCGACAGCTGACCCTGGGTCCACTCAAGCGCCACCTCACACGAACTTTCGCGCCTGACTGGGCCCGGCTTGAGCACGCCATTCGCGCGCTGACACCCAACGCCGCAACGCGAGGCCAGTGACGCCCGGTGGGCAAGGACCTCGCCAACATGGTCTGTCGGCGTGTCTCACGACACATGACTCGTCGGACCTGAGAATGGAGATCCATGAGCACACTTCACGTCATCGAAGACCAAGGCACGAGCAAGGGGCCCCTGTTGTGGCCGCGCAGCGTCAACGGCAACACCCGCGAAGGCCTCAAAGTCCTCCAAAGGACCGACTCACCAGAAGAGATCCACGCACGGGTTGCGGGCTACTGGCGCCTCGGCCTCAACGGCGACGCCAGCCGTGGTCAGCAGATCCGCCAAGCCCTCCAGCGGGGCCGACGCGTCTTTGTGGTCGGCTACTCCGTAGGCGTCGTCGTCGCCACGGTCGAGGTCTCGCTCAAGCCACACCTCCCGCCCCAGATGACGGAAAAGCGCCCGGCCTACAGCTTCACCCAGGTCCAGCCACAGCCCGGCGCGCTGACTTGGCCGAACGAACCGAATGACCGCTGGGCGACGCAGTTCGACGGCGGCCCCACACAGTCACCCATTCGCGTGCGTCTGCACACGGCCACCGTGGATGACGCCGACTGGGCCGGCCGCCAGCTGGTTGGAGACTGGACCGGAGCGCAGAACCCCGGCCTCTACACCACCGAAGCCGCCCCCCCTCCACGCCTACCCACCAAACCCTAGCTCCACGTCAGCTCCCCATGCCCATGACCCCAGCGCCGCAAGCTCCTGCCGCCCCATGGGCAGGGCGGCGCTGCCGCTTATCCGCGACCGCGGCTCACTTGGCCGGCTGTTCGGCGCCAAAGAGGAGGTCGGCGTTGGCACCCTGCAACAGCGTGAGACATCGGCCTGGGGCTAAGGATTGATCGCATCTTTGCTCACCAGCCGAACCCCCAGCGCGAGGTCTTGTAGTTGTCGCCATCCCGTCTGCAGGGACTGCCAGCCCGGTCTGCCGTTGCGTTTCAGATGGCCGCCGAGCTTG
>JAUIAC010000486.1 GCA_030425545.1 bacterium
CCTCCACGCGCCTGGAGTCCGATCATGAACAGCACCCGCATCTTCTCCCTGACCACGCTCCTGCTGGCGCTCGCGCTCGCGCCTGCGTGCAGCAGCGACGACGGCGACTCCAGCGCGCCCGACACCAGCGCGGCCGACGCCGCTGGCGGCTCAGACGCCACCGCCGGCAGCGACGCCGGCGATCAGGACGGCGCGGGCTCCGACACCCAGGCCACCGCCGACACGGGCCCCGCCAAGACCAACACCCTCCTCGCCGACGGCGACTACTTCGTCGGCATCAAGCTCTCGCTGGCGGGCGCACAGCTGCGCATGAAGGTGGCGCTCACCGCCGAGGGCGAGGCCGGCAAGGGCGGCAAGATCTTGACCTTCGACCTCTACGGCCTCGGCGCCGCCGACGACTGGGTCAGCGACGCCCCCATCGCCAGCGCCAAGGACGTCACGGTCAAGGCCGACGGCACCTTCTCCGTGGATCTCGGCAAGGTCACGGTGCCCGCCAAGTCGTCGCCCACCGGCACCCCGGTGGAGTCGAACATGGTCGTGCACGGCACCGTGGACTCGGCGACCAACAGCTTCTGCGGCGACTTCTCGGGCGACATCCCGGCGTTCCAGGCCAACCTCAAGGGCACCACCTTCAAGGCCGTGCCCTTCGGCAAGGAGGCGGATCCCTACGAGGTCGGGTGCAAGGTCGACAAGGTGGTCTACGAGCCGATCAAGACCTGCCCGACGCTCAAGGCGGGGGCCAACCTCATCAAGAGCGCTGGCTTCGACCGCAACGTGCTGATGGTCCTGCCCGACGGGGCCACGGCCACCGACGCCAAGCTGCCCGTGGTCGTCGTCTATCACGGCAACACCGGCAACGCCGCGGGCATCCTCGCGTCGACGGGCTGGGCGACCCTGCACGCCAAGGAGACGAAGACGCCCTTCATCCTCATCGCGCCGGACACCACGGCGCTGGTGGACGGCAAGAAGCCGGTGCTCGACTGGCGCTACGGCGAGAAGGCCTTCGACCTCGACAACCGCGAGCTCGTGCTCTTCGACGACCTGCTCAAGTGCGTCGGCGAGCAGTTCAGCGTGGACAGCAAGCGCGTCTACGTCACCGGCATGAGCGCCGGCGGCATGATGACGACCTTCGTCACGGCCCACCGCGGGGCCAAGGTCGCGGCCTCGTCGCCCTTCTCAGGAGGCTATCTGCACACCTGGCCCAAGGACGCGACCAAGGTGCCGATGCTGGTCAACTGGGGCGGCGAGAACGACTTCGCCTACAAGCAGAACTTCCACACCCTGGCGCTCAACCTGATGAAGTCGCTCGACGCCGCGAGTTGGTGGTACGCCAGCTGCAACCATGGCACCGGCCACAAGATCCCGCTGGACCTGGTCAAACACACGTGGACCTTCCTGCAGGCCCACACGCTCGGCGGCGCCCCGGCCTTCGACAAGGGGCTCCCCTCTGACTTCCCGAGCTACTGCAGCCTGCCGACCAAGTAGCGGCGCCCAGCAGACTGCGGCGAAATGGATTGTCGCCGCAATCTGCTAGTTTTTTATCTTCTGGGGGGGCTACGAGCGCCCCCAGCCACGGCAAGCCGTGGCTTCCCCTTCCCAGCAGACTGACCGGCGTGGCCGCAAGAACGGAGAATAGGCGCAGTCTGCTAGCCGACCCGGTCGCGACGCCCGGCCGCTCAGTAGTCGGGATCTTTGAGCCACGCGACCTTCCACGTCTTGGGCAGCAGCAGCTTGCGCAGCGCCGCGCGACGCTTGGGCGTCTCGTAGATGGCGATGTAACGCAGGAAATGGCCGATCACCATGCGCACGTAGTTGCGGGCCTGGTGCGTACTCAGGTCGTCGATCATCACGTCGAAGTCGAGCCCCTTGGAGTTGGGCATGTGGTGCTCGAGCAGCATCGGTCCACCGTTGTAGCTGCAGATGGCGAAAGGGATCTGGTCGTGGAACTTCCGCACCAGCGCGCCCAGGTACTGCGTGCCCCACTGGATGTTGTAGCTGGGCTGCATCAGCATCCACAGCTGGTAGTCGTCGCCCTTCTCCGCCGCCAGACGACGCGCGGTGCGGTCGAGCAGCTCCAGCAGCCCGTAGGCCGGCGCGTAGCTGATCATCCACGGCTTGTAGCGGCTCTCCTGCAGCATGTGGGCGTACACCATCCACTCCGGCGCGCCGTAGCGCTTGGCCCACCAGGTGACATGGGTGTGGTAGGCCCGCGGGTAGATGCCGCGCCACTTGTGCACCGTCTTGCGGGTCGGCCACTTGCGCAGGTCTTTCCGCCACTTGTAGTAGGCGCGGCCGCGGTCGGTGTAGAAGTCCTCGAGCTCGTCGGACAGGTCGCTCACCAGCTGCGTCAGCCGGGCTTTGCCGAGCTGCCGCTGCAGCGCCCGCTCCTCTTCCTTCAGCACCGCCCGCAGCGTGTCCCACTCCCCCAGGTGCGCCGCCACCTGCAGCCGCCGCACGGCGCCCTTGCCCGGCAGCCCACGGAAGGGCCTGCGCGCCCGATAGGGCACCTTCGACAGGTCGGGCAGCTTCGGTAGGCGCTTGCCCTGCCCCAGCCGCCGCACATGGTCCGCCGCCATCTCCGAGTAGTAGTTGATCGGCTGGTCCCACACGAGCTTGCGCCACACCTGCAGCGCCTCCTTCTTACGACCCAGCTTCTCCAGCGCCTTGCCGGTCCAGTAGCGCGCCTTGCCCCCCACGAGCGGGTTCCACGACTTGGTGAGCGGCTGAAAGTCCTCGACGGCCTGCGCGTAGTCGCCGCCCAGGTAGGTCCAGAAGCCCACGAACCACCAGTACTTGCCCCAGTCGAAGTTGCGCCGGTGCTTCTTCAGAAAGGCGCGGTACTCCTTCGCCGCCCGCAGCGGCTTGCCCCAGGCGCGAATCGCGCGGCAGCGGTCGTACATCGCCTCGTTGACCCGCTTCATCTTCTGACCGCGGTAGCGCGTGAGCCACAGGTCGAAGGCTTTGATGGCGTCGGCGTGGCGGTTCACCTTGGTGAGGGTGATGGCGTAGCTCGACAGGGCGAACATGGCGTAGGGCGCGCCCGCTTCGATGGCCGGCTGGAAGTACTTGATCGCCCCCGGGTAGTCGTCGCGGAGCCGCTCAGAGCCGATCTTCCCAAGGAAATAGCCCACCTCCGAGCGCCGCTTGTTCTTGTTCCAGAGGTACACCGACTCGGCCCGGCAGCGCTCGTAGTCGCGCTTGGCGAAGAGGGTCTCAGCGCGGGTGAAGCGCTCGTCGTCGGAGAGCTCGCTCAAGGGCACGTGGGTCAGCGCCTGGTCGACCAGCGCGCTCTCGGGGTGCTTGACGAGCAGCTTCTTCCACAACACGTGGGCGCGGGCGTTGTCCCCCGCTTTGCGTAGCAGTCGCGCGGCGCGGGCGAGCAGCTCGTCCTGGGGCAGGTGCAGCCGGCTCTTGCCGTAGAGCTTCAGGCAGGCCTCCGCGGCCGCCTTGGGTGGACCCACCTCCTCGTAGAGCCGCGACCACACGATGTCGGCCTGCGCCCAGCGGAACTTGGGCCACTGCTTGCGCAGCTTCGACAGCGCCTGAAACGCCTGGTCGCGCTTGCCCTGGGCCAGCAGCACCTCCACCTCGGCGAAGCGCCACGAGGGCGCGAAGGTCTTCTTGACGCCTCGCGCCGCCTTCAGCGCCCGCGCCGCAGCGTCGCCCTGCTTGAGCTCGGCACGCGCGCGCGCCAAGACGAAGGCCGCGGGACCGCGCGCCGCCTTGCGCACCTTCTTCTTGCCCTCCACCAGCGGCGTCAGGGCGTCCGCCGCCGCCTGCCAGGCGCCGACACGGAAGAGCTGCACGCCCTTGCGCACCTTCGCCCAGTCGTCAGCCCGCGCGTCCCGAGGGGCGACGAGCGCCACCGCGACCAGCGTGGCCACGACCGCCGTCGAGACCAGCGCGAGCCGCCGCGTCCCCCGACGAGGACCGACCCGGGCGACTTGGCCGCGCGCAGTGGAAGCGGTGAGCAGGGGCAGGGGGCGAGACAAGGTCGGCACGAGCGCTCCAGGGCACGAGGTGGCAGCAGACTACCACCGGCAGCGGCCCCCTCCAGAAAGGCCGACCACTGCCGGATCGTGGAGAATTTTGCGCCGAGGTGATCCGAAAGAGAGCACCTCGACGCCTCCAGTCGCGAAACGAGCCAGGACGTGCAGCCATTCGACATCACGGCATAAACGCACGTCATATCAAAATGTTACAACATGTTATCGGTCAACCATGGCAGCAACCCCCCAGCCTTCTTCAACTTTTTTTTCTCCAAGTGGGCGCAGAAGCTTGCATCCGTGTGCAAACGGGCTCATACAAGAATTATCTACGTTCTGAAGGCCCTGTGCCGCCCCTCACT
>JAUIAC010000487.1 GCA_030425545.1 bacterium
GCTCGAGCCACGCGACGCCCCCTTGCGCTGCGTCGGCCAAGGCGCGCAGCGCGCCGGTTCGCCCAGCGCCGCGCTCGCCCGCGATGCGGACAAAGCGCGCGCCCGCTGGCAGCGCCAGGGGCGGCTGCCCCTGCCAGCGCCCCCACCGCCACGGCCGGTCGGCCAGCGCTGCGAGCCGGTCCCCGGCCTCGGCGCCGGTCCGCGTCCGCCACGCGCGGAGGGCCGCCTCGGCGTCGCGCGGCCGGTCCGCGCGGCGCGGCCGCAGCCAGCCCGCGATCATCGCCAGCAGGCCCGCGTGGGGGGCGGCGTCGGGCACGGCGGGCGACTCGGTCCCTTGGGGCAGCGCGGCCGGATAGGCCGGCCACGGCGAGCTCAGCCCGAGGGAGCGCCACACCGCGAGCCCGAACGAGAACAGATCGTCTCTGGGGTCGACGCCCTCCCCTCGCAGCCGCTCCGGGGCTGCAAAGGCGGGCAGCCCGGCGCCCCACGCGGCGGCGTCTCCGGGCGCCTGCGCCAGGCCCAAGTCGAGCAAAGACACCGACCCTGCGGGATGCACCAGGAGGTTGCCCGGATGGAGGTCGCCATGGACGAGCCCGGCGGCGTGGAGCGCGCAGAGCGCGTCGAGCCCCCCGTCGACCACCCGCACCAGGGTGGCCTCGTCACAGCCGGCCAGCGCGTCGTGCAGGGGCGCACCTGCCCGCAGCTCCATGACCAGCGCTGCGGCGCCGTCCACACCGGGGGCCAACCAGGCGACCGGGGTCGGCAGGGCCGCGCACGGGACGTCGAGCAGCGCCCGGTACTCCCGGCGGAGCGCGGCGATCTGATCGCCGTCGTGGGCCCGCGTGTGCTTGAGCACCACGGTCTCGCCGCCGCCAACACGCCGGGCCTGCCACACCTGCCCGCCTCCGCCCTCCGCGATGAGACGCTCTGCCTGCCAGCTACCGAATCGCATCGTCCCCCCCAAGTGGCCGCCGCGCGGCCCCGACCCAACACCCTGTCTCGGCACCCACAGGGAACGCGGTGCCTGAACCGCGTCGTCGGTGCTGAAACTTGAGACAGTCGTTGAAAGATTGAACAATCGCTGCGCGCGGGTCAACAGACGTGAGCGCGCCTGGGCGGCGCCGAACGCGGGCGTGGTCGCCTGCGGAGAGATTTGGCCCCCCTGGCACGCCTGCTGCACAGGTCTATAGTGCAGCGGTGCCGACCGACGTCCGCGCCGCTGTTGTCGCCACCGCAGCGGCGAGCGCCCCCCTCCGACCGAGCGAGCCTGACATGGACCTGCCAGCCCCCAACGCCCCGGCCCCCCGCCGACCCGCGCCCGACGACCTCCTCTTGCGGGGGTGGCCGCGGCGCTGCGTTCGCCTGCTGGTGTTGGGGGTGATGGCCGCGCTGCTCGGCCTCTCCGGCTGCGTGGTGAACCCGGTCCCGACGCCCGCAGAGGGTGGCAACGGCGTCGCCGACGCCGCCGCCTTCGACGTGAGCGGCGCAGCGGACACAGGCAGCGCCAGCGCCGACGCCGGCGCGGGATCGGACGCCGGCGCGGCCGACACGGGCAGCGGAATGGACGCTGGCGGGGGCGCAGACGGTCAGCAGGCGGACGGTCAGGACGATGACGCGACGCCCCTGCCGGGTGACGTTTCGTCGACGGGCGACGCGCTCAGTGATGATGGACTCGGCGGCGACGCGCTCGGTGGCGACGCGCCCGGTGGCGATGGACTCGGCGGCGATGGACTCAGCGGCGATGGACTCAGCGGCGATGGACTCAGCGGCGATGGACTCAGCGGCGATGGACTCGGCGGCGATGGACTCAGCGGCGATGGACTCGGTGGCGACGCGCTCGTTGGGGACGCGCTCGGTGGCGATGTCCTGGCCTCGGACGCCCCCTAAGGGCCAGCGACGGCGCCCGCAAGGCGCGCCCGGTCCACGGCCTCGACGCGCGCCCGGTCCCGTGGGTCGAAACGGTACACGTCGGGAAAGTAGCGTGGCGCACCGGCGGCCGTGGTGTCGGCGGTCCAGTAGGTCAGGTGGATCCCCACGTGCTTCCGCAGCGGCTTCCACTTGTTCACCGACCTGTCCATGAGCTTGGCCCAGCGCCGGGTGTTGAACTTTCGATGTCCGTCCTGCTCCAGCAAATAGCGGGCCAGGTCCTCCGCGTGCTCGACGCGCACGCAGCCGTGGCTCCGCGTCCGCCGGGTCAGGCTGAAGCTGCGCTTGCTCGGGGTGTCGTGCAGGTACACCAGGTGCGGGTTGGGGAAGAGGAACTTCACGCGGCCGAGCAGGTTCTTCTCGCCCGAGAGCATGACCATGCGCTCGCCGCCCCCCTTGGCTTTGCGCATCTCGAAGCCGTTCTTGGCGAGGAATTCGGGGTCCTTGCGGATCTTCCAGCGGTACTCGCGGCGGATGGACGTGGGCACGACCCACTCCGGGTTCAGCACGAGAAAGCGGAGGCGCATGCTCAGCAGCGGCGTCCGGTTGCCCGCGATCCAGCCCCGGCGGACCCGCTTGACCCCGCGACCGACCTGCGTGCGGTGCGTTCGCACGTGCTGGCCTGCCCGCCACACGCTCACCTCGAAGGCCGGCACATTCGCGACCAGAAAGTGGTCCTCGCTGCCGAGGCCGGTGTCCCGCATGCGCTGCAGGGCGAGCTCGATCTGCTGCACGCGGACCCGCGTCGGTGTGTCGAGGGCGTCCCGCGTGGCGCCGTCGATGAGCCCGTGCGGCTTCAGCCCGTGGCGCCGCTGCCAACGCTTGAGCGCGGCACGGAGTTCAACCCCCAGCCCCACCGGTCGCCGCAACTTCTTGGCCCCGGGCGCCGCGACGGGAGGCGGCGCGACGCAGTCCCCTTCGGCACAGAGCCGAACCCGAAGCGCGGCGACATGGGTGGCCTTGACCCTGCGGTACCAGCGCCGTCTGAGCGTCGGCTTGCGCCACGCCTGCTTGTCGGCCACGGGGAAGTCTGGGCCGAGGGGCGCGGGCGGCGACGCGGCCAGCTCGCGCACGGTCGCGAGGGCGCGGACCAGCGCAGCGTAGGCCGGCCAACGCCCGACCCCGAGGTCGTTGAGCCAGCCAGCGAACACGGCGTCGAGCGCCTCGGGGCGGGCGAGGGCCTGCGCCACGTGGGTCAGCGCGCGGTGGGTGCGTCGACGCGCGTCGGCCGCGACGGCCTCACGCTCAGCCGCTGTCTGCCGGCGGTGCGGTGCAGGCGGCTGCGAGCGCGCCCCGAGCGCGGCGCCGTCGACCAGCGCGTGCTGTGCCCACACCAGCAGGCGCACCCAGGCCTGCGTGGGCGTGTCGGTGCCCACGCTCGGCCCCAGGCGAAGGGCTGGGGGGCTCGCGGGGCCCGGCGTCGCGGCGGGGCCGCGGGGGCGCAACCCGTGGCGGGCGAACCAGGCGCTCAGCTTTGCGGGGCCGTCGGTCGGCAGGCGCAGCGGCGCGGGGTTCACGAGCGACACGCTGACCGGCTGACCGGCCGCGTCGGGGAGCTGCACGCTCCCCTTGGCCAGCAGCTCGAAGGCGAGCGCGACCCGGGCCCGCAGGTCGCGTCGCACCGCTGTCGTCAGCGCGTCGACCCGCGCCTGTTCGCGCTCCGCTGCAGACGGGCGGGGCGTCGGCTTGCGGCGCCTGGCCTCGGCGCCGGGGGCGGCGCCCAGCAGCAGCCCTGCGACGACCGCGACGCACGTCAGCCGTCGCGGTCTGGCCAGGCGGCGTGGTGCGGTGAACACGGTGGACTCCAGGTTCTCGAGACGGGCGAGCGGCGGCGGCGCCACGCGGCCGAGGCCGCGCCGGGGGCGTGCTGGCGCCGACCGTGGACACGCGCGCGACGCAGGGACGGCCGGCGCCGCGGGCAAGGCCCACGGGCTCGCCCGCCGCGCCGCGCGAGGGAGCGGCGGCGCTACCCCGCCGACAGCCAGGCGGCCTCCGCGTCCGCAAGGTCGCCGCGGTCGGCGTCGCTGAGCAGCTCGGCCCAGGGCTGCCAAGCCGCGCCCAGCGGCGCGGGCGCGACGCCCTCGACGTCCAGGAACGTGCCGAGCAGCTGCCCCCGGGCGGTGAGCGCCACCTCCACGGGGCCGCGGGCGGTGAGCGCGGCCCGCAGCTCGTCGCGCTCTGCGGCGGGCGTCGCGGCGTCGTCCGCCGCCAGGCGGGCGGCCGCCAGATGGGCGGCGCGACGCGCGACGCGCGGGCTGCGGCTGCCCACCCGCGCGGCCAGGCCGGGCAGCGGAGGCACGTGGGGTAGCGGCTCGCCGGCGGGCGACGCGCCGCCGGCGACGCCGCCCAACGAGTCGATGCGCGCGCGAACCTGCGGCAGGAACCAGTCGACGTCGTCTTGCC
>JAUIAC010000488.1 GCA_030425545.1 bacterium
GGCCCTGGGTCGCCCTCTTCTGGCTGCCCCTGCTCTGGCTCTGGCGGCGGCGCCCCGCGAGCCGCAGGCGCGGCGCGTTCTACCTGCTCTTCGCCCTGAGCGCGGGCCTCCTGGTGGTGTGCGGCGTGCTGAGCGCGCGCGTCGCGCAGCGCTGGCTGCGGCCCCCGGCGGCCGTGCGCGGCGACGTGCAGCTGAGGCCGAGAGCGCCTGCGCCGGGCAAGCGCGTGCTCTACGCCTGGGGGGCGTCGACCATGCACGGCGACGTCTTCCACCAGGCGCTGTCCATCCCCCGCGTCGCCGCCTGGTGCCTCCGCGACCGCGTCGGCGGCGCCCCCCTGGAGGTGCAGAACCTGGCCAAGCCCGGCAGCAGCGTCGTGGGCGAGCCCGGTGGGGTCCCCGAGCGGCTGCGGGTGATCTTCGACGACCCGGCGCGCTATCGCCCAGCCGCCGTGCTGCTCTACATCGGCCACAACGAGTTCAGCAACGCGCGCGAGCTGGCCTGGCGCACGCGGAGCCCGGCCGCTGAGCTGCGCTGGGTCGCCGCCGGCTACGAGGCGGGGCTCCGAGCCTGGGCGACCCGGGCCCGCGACGCCGGTGTGCCGCTCTTCTTGGCGCTGCCCGTCGCCAACGTCGAGGGACACGCGCCGCCGGGCCCCAGGCACGGGCCCGACGCGCGAGACCTGGCCGGCTACGAGGCGCGCCTCGACGACGCCGAGTCGGCGCTGCGACGCGGCGACGCGGCCGCGGCCCTGGCCCACGCCCAGGCCGCCAGCGCCCTGAGCCCGCAGCACGCCTGGGCGCACTTCGTCGCCGGGGTGGCGCTGCGCCAGCTCGGACGCGACGCCGACGCCCGCGTCGCGCTGCGCGTCGCCTGGCTGCGCGACCACCACCGCCAGCGCACCCCACCCGCGCTGCACGCGGTGGCCCGGCGGCTCTGCGCCGAGGGGCTGGCCCACTGCGTCGACGCCACGGCCGCGCTCCGGGCGGAGTTCCCGTGGCTCGACGACCGCGCCTTCATCGACCTGCACCACCCGGTCGCGCGGGGCCACGCGCTGATCGGTGAGGCCTTCGCCCGCGCGGTGGCTCGGGTCCTCGGCGAACCAGCGCCGCGCCCGCTGCCCCCGCCCGGGACCTGGCCCAGGGCGCTGGACCCAGCGAGCGTGACGGCCGACCGCTACCTGCAGACCGCGGGCTGGTATCTGGCCCTGGCCGCCGAGCTGCGCCACGGCTATCCCCGAGCGCAGCGCGACGCGCTGCGGCGGGCCGTCCGCAACGAGCGGGCCCTCCACGCCGGGCTGCACGCCCTCCCGCAGGGCCAGGCCGCGGACCTGCGGCGGCGACTGGCGGTGGAAGACCTGCTGGTGGCCGCGCTGAGCCGGGATCGACCCCGAACCCAGCGCCTCTGGGCCCGCATGCAGGCCGACCACGACTGGGCGAACCTGGGCCACCCGGTGCGCGCGCTCTGGGTGCGGCAGATCGTCGCCCAGGTGCTCGGGGTGCCCGCGCTCGAGCCCCCACGGCGGTGAGCGGCAGGCCGCGCGCTACTTCGCCGACACCGCCGGCCAGTCCTTCGACGCGCGGCCGACGAAGGCGCCCTTGTCGTCGCGCACCAGCATGAACACGGGCATGTCCCGCGCCTCGGCCAGCTTCATGCCCTGGTCGGGGCCCAGCACGTTCAGCGCGGTGGCCCACGCGTCCGCCTTGGCGCAGGTGGCCGCCAGCACGCTGACGCTCGCCAGCCGGTGGGTGATCGGCCGCCCCGTGACCGGGTTGATGGTGTGGGACACGCGCTTGCCGTCCACCTCGCGGAAGTTGCGGTAGTCGCCGGAGGTCGCCAGCGCCCGGTCGCGCAGCGCCACCACCCGCGCCACGCCGCCGCCCGCCGGGTCTGGCTGCTCGATGCCCAGCCGCCACGGCTCGCCGTCCGGCCGCTGCCCCAGGGTGCGCACCTCGCCGCCCACCTCCACCAGGGCGTTGGCCACGCCCTCGCGCTGCAGCCGCGCCACCACGCGGTCCACGCCGTAGCCCTTGGCCACCGCGCTCAGGTCCACGCGCACGCCCGCCTTCTTCTTGTGAGCGACCCGCGTCTCCGGGTCGAAGTGCAGCACCTCACGCCCCCCGATGAGCCCCTTGAGGCGCGCGAGGGTGGCCGCATCGGGGGCCTGCCCCGGCGGCGCCCGCTTGCCGGCGCCAAAGCCCCAGGCGTCGACCAGGGGCCCCACGGTGACGTCGAAGGCGCCCAGGCTCTCGCGCCCGACCTGCAGGGCCAGGGCCAGCACCTCCGCCGTCGGCTTGGACAGGGTCATGTCCTTGCCCGGCGGCAGCGCGTTGAAGCGGCTCAGCTCCGAGTCGGGCTTGTAGGTCGACATCAACACGTCGACCCGCTGCAGCTCGGCGTCCACGGCGACCTTCAGCGCCTTGGCCCGCGCGTCGGGCAACGCGGCCCCCACCTTCACCATGTAGCGCGTGCCGAAGATCGGGCCCCGCAGCACGGTCATGCCCTGCTCGGTCTGAAACCCCGCGCTCGCAGCGGCCGTCTTCCGCGCGCGGTCCGCGTTGCCGCGCCACCACACCAGGGCGAAGAGCGCGAGCACGAAGACCACGGGCAGGGTCTTCACCCGCTTCCACGGCGGCAGGTTGGGATCGGGCGGCGGCATGGCGTCCCTCGAGGACAAGTGGGGGCCGGAGCGCAGGCCTCCGGAACGCAGCACGCCGCGCCTGGAGGTCCAGACGCGGCGTGTGCAGGTCAGCTCGCTTCAGCGCTCATCCACCGAAGTCGTCCAGGTAGATGTTGTCGCGCTCGACCCCGAGGTCGTCGAGCATGTTCAACACCGCCTGGTTCATCATCGGCGGGCCGCACATGTAGTACTCGGCGTCCTCGGGCGACTCGTGATGCTTGAGGTAGTTGTCGTAGAGCACCTGGTGGATGAAGCCGACGTAGCCCTCCTTCGACCCCAGGGGCTGACGGCTCGGCGCGTTCGGGTCGTCCCACTTGTCCTCGTCGAGCGGGCTCGACAGGGCGATGTGCCAGACGAAGTTGTCGTTCTCCTTCTGAATGCCGTCGAAGTCGTCGATGTAGAAGGCCTCGGTGAACGAGCGCGCGCCGTACCAGAAGCTCACCTTGCGATCGGTCTTGATGCGCTTGAACTGGTCGAAGATGTGGCTGCGCATCGGCGCCATGCCCGCGCCGCCGCCGACGAAGACCATCTCGGTGTCGTTGTCGGTGGCGAAGAACTCGCCGAAGGGACCGGAGATGATGACCTCGTCGCCCGGCTTCCGGCTGAAGATGTAGCTGCTCATGATGCCCGGCGGGATGCCCTCGGGCCCCCGGGGCGGCGGCGAGGCGATGCGCACGTTGAGCATGATGATGCCCTCTTCGCCCGGGTAGTTCGCCATGGAGTACGCGCGGTTGACCTCCTCGGTCACGACCGACTTGTAGCGCCACATGTTGAACTTGTCCCAGTCGGCCCGGTACTCGTCTTCGATGATGAAGTCTTTGTAGTCGGCCACGTGCGGCGGGCACTCGATCTGGATGTAGCCACCGGCGCGGAAGGGCACCTCTTCGCCCTCGGGCAGGTTCAGCACGAACTCCTTGATGAAGGTCGCCACGTTGTGGTTGCTGCGCACCGTGCAGGTCCACTTGCGCACGCTGAAGATCTCGGGCTCGAGCTCGATGCTCATGTCGCTCTTGACCTTGACCTGGCACGCCAGCCGGCAGCCCTCGCGGGCCTGGCCGCGGGAGATGTGGCTCTCCTCGGTGGGCAGCAGCGCGCCGCCGCCCTCGTGCACGTGTACGGTACACACGCCGCACGATCCCTTGCCGCCGCACGCGGAGGGGATGAAGATCTTGTTCGCGGACAAGGTGTTGAGCAGCGTGGTGCCGCTGTTGACCTTGAGCGCCTTGTCCGGGTCATCGTTGATGAGGATGGTGACCTCACCGCTGGCCACCAGCTTGGCTTTGGCGGCCGTGAGCACGGCGACCAGGGACAAGATGATCACGATGAAAACGCCGACGCCGACTGCGATCGTCATGGGAGTCCTCCTCCTTGGAGGTGCTCAGCCTGGGAGACCCGCGGCTGAGCGGCAAGCGTTCAGAGCTGGATGCCCGAGAAGGCCATGAACCCGATAGCCATGAGGCCCGTGATCATGAAGGTCAGCCCGAGGCCCCGCAGCGCGGGTGGCACCTGGTTGTAGCGGAGCTTCTCGCGGATGGCCGCGAGGGCCACGATGGCCAGCGCCCAGCCGATGCCCGAGCCGAGGCCGAAGACCACGCTCTCGCCGAAGTTGTAGTCGCGCTCGCCCATGAAGAGCGAGGC
>JAUIAC010000489.1 GCA_030425545.1 bacterium
CGGCACGCCGGGCGTCAGCGCCGGGACCGCCCCGCCAGCGACCGTGGCCGCCGTGGGGGTGACGGTGACCTTGGTCGTCCCAGGGCGCGTGGCCACGATCGCGACGTACGCGCGCAGGTTCGCGATGCTCTGCTTACGGACCATGACGCGGTAGGTCGTCCCCAGAGCGTTGGCGGGCAACAAGACCGACGCGTCCGCCGAGAAGGGGTTGCTCTGGAGGGGGTTGTGTTGAAACGCAGCGATGGGGCCTGTGGCGTCGATGCGAAACGCCACGCCTTGCTGCGAGGTGCCGTCCAGGCTCGCGGGCGGCAGCTTCCACGCTGGCGGCGGCAGCACGACGCTCTGGGCCGCGCCGGCCGGCAGGGTCAGCTGGGTGGTCTTCGCGACCGGAACCGAGGCGCTCGGTCCGTAGGTGATCGTCACCACCGCAGGCTTTGCGCCGCTGTTGACCAGGGCGACGCCGTAGGGCGCGTTCTGGGCGTCGAAGGTGGTCCCGCCCGAGGTGATCTTGGCGTTGTCGAGGTCCACGGCCCAGAAGCGGCAGCCGACGCTCGTCGGGTTGCCGTCTTGCAGGGCGCACACGTCGACGCACGCGCCGGCGTGGCAGACGCCCTGCGCCTTGGCGCCGCAGTCGTCCGCCACCTTCCAGCCCTGGCCGGAGGGCAGGCACACCATGGCCTTGTTGCCCTCGCAGCGCTGCTCGCCCGCGACACACACGACGCAGGCGCCCTGCTTGCAGACCTGCGGCGAGGGGCAGTCTTGCTTCTTCTTGCCCGCGTTTCCGCCGAGATCACAGGTCCACGCCGACGTGCTCTGCGTCAGACCCACGGCTGGAGGCGCGCAGTAGGGCGCGCCCGCCGCCCCGCCCGCAGGCGTGGGCTGGTCGCCGAAGCAGCTGCAGCCCGACGCGCCGCAGCTCAGCCCGGTCTCGGCGCAGCTCTTGGCCACCGTCACGGTGCCGCCGTCCAGGGCGCATACCAGCGGCGTCGCGCCGACGCACTCCGCCTGGCTGGGGACGCAGCTCTTGCAGGCGCTCTTGTGGCAGACCTGGTCGGCGCCACAGGCCTGAATCGCCGAGGCGGTGTCGCCCTTTGGGCCGCACGCCATGACCGCGGCGACGGCGCTCTCGGTCGCCGCACGGCAGAACACCCCGTCCGGCGCGCAGAGCTTGCAGCTGCCGCCGACGCACGCCGGCGTAGCCGCCGGACAGCTGCTCAGCTCGTAGTCGCTGCCGTCGGCCTTGCACGTCGCCAGCGCGCCGTCCTTGCAGACGGTGCTGCCCGGCTTGCACGCCACGCAGCTGCCGCCGCTGCACGACAAGGGCTTGTTGCACACGACGATGATCGTAGCGCTGCCGCCAGACGCGTCGCACTGGAGCACCGCGTCGTCGCCCACCGCGTTCTGCCCACACACGGTGGCCGAGGGCGTGCAGACCTTGCAGGCCCCCGCGACGCAGGTGGGCGTGGCGGCGGGGCAGTGGTCCGGCGACCACAGCAGGCCGCCGCCAGCGCAGACCTCGCGCGCTCCCTCGTTGCAGCGGTGTTCACCCGGGACGCAGGTCAGGCACTTGCCGTCGACGCAGGGCCCCTCCACGCAGGCCTCGGTGACGGCCGCGGTGTCGCCCGTGGCGTCGCAGGTCATCACCGCCTTGCTGTGGGTCGCGCCGAGGGGCACGTCGGCGCAGAACTTGGCGTTGGGCGCGCACGCGCGGCAGGACCCGGCCACGCACACAGGGGCGATGAGGTCGCACTTGGCCGGCGCCCAGCCCCCTTTGGCGCAGAGCTCTCGACCCTTGGCGCCGCAGCGCGCCGCGCCGAGCTTGCACGGCTGGGCGTCGCCCGCGCCGTCGTTGGTGCCCGCGGGGCCGGCATCGCCAACGGCTGACGCCGCGTCGAGGCTGGCCGCGTCTGCCGCGGTCGGAGTGGCGTCGGAGGGCAGCGTGTCCGCCCCAAAGGAGATGGGGCCGCCGCCAAACCCGCCGCCTGCGGTGGTCACGCGCCGGCCGCAGCCGCCGAGAGCGACGGCGGCGACCACAGCCACCGCAAGCGCCGCGTGCTGCGCGCGCCAGCCGCACTTGTTCCGTCGGGCGTCCTGCATGGCCCGACTCTGCGGGAGTCCTGGGAAAAGATCCACGCGAGCGGGGCCGGGGCCGAGCCGGATTCGCGATCTTTGCCGGCGAGGCGGAGCCGTGGTCCTGCAGAGGATGTCGCGCGTCGCCCCGCCCTCCAACACCTAACGAGCCCGCCACCCGTCTCCACGAGCCCGTCACACGAGCGCTAACGCCCCTTCAGCAGGTTGTCCACCGCCATGGCGATGAGCCGCTGGCCGAGGGCGTTCGGGTGGCAGTCGTCGTAGATGAGGTGCTCGTTGAAGAAGCCGCCCCGGTCTCGCTCGTGCTTCGTGAACAGCGCCTGCACGTCGACGAGCTCGGCGCCGGTCTCCTTGGCTACGCGGCGGATCACCCGGTTCACGCTGAGGCGGCTGCCCAGGTTGCCCACCATGTGCTCCCGCGCCTGCGCGTAGGCGGCCTCCGCCTCCAGCTTGCGGTCGAGCTTCGCCAGGCAGTGGCCCCGCAGGTAGTGCACCAGCGGCGACGTCGGGTCCAAGGCCACCGCGGCGTCCAGGTCCACCAGCGCGGCGGGGCAGGAGCCCGCGTCCACCAGCGGGACCGCCGTCTTGAGCAGCGCCTTGACCTCAGCGCGCGTGTCGGGGGCGGGCGCCTCTGGCTGGGGGTGCTTCCACGCGATGTTCAGCCGGTGGTTGAAGGGCACCGTCAGCAGGATCACCCGCGCGCCCTTGTCCTCGCCCAGGGTCACCATCTCCCGCAGGTGGGCCGCGAAGGCGTCGAGGAAGCGCTGCTTCTCTTGCAGCCACCGCGCCGTCTCGTAGGGCGCGTCGCGGTCCGCGGCGTGCTTCAGCGCGTAGCGATAGCCGTAGAGGCTGGCGTGCATCCTGAAGGGACCCTGGGGGTCCGCCGGGCCGTCGGCGCTGCCACGACCGGCCGCGCCGGGCCGCGCTGGGTCGCCAGGAGCGCCACGCGGCCCGCCGTTCGCGTCTGCCGCGGGCGCGGGCGCCTTGGGCCGCAGCACCGCCTGGTTCATGCCGAGAAAGAGCGCCCCAGCCAGCGCTCGGCTGTGCGCCAGGGTGCGATAGGTCTCCAGCTGCTCGGGGCTCAGCCAGGGCTGGTCGTTGGGGACCCACCGCAGCCACTCGTTGTTGCCGCTCATGATCACGAGCACCGCCGGCTTGAAATCCCGGGCGATGCGCCGCGCGACCGAGACCATGTGCCCGGAGGGCCAGCCCACCTGCGCCACGTTGAACACCAGGTGCGACTTCGACAGCGAGCGCTCGAGCATGCCGGCGGCCGACTGCTTGTACGCGACGGTGTAGCCAAAGGCCGCCGACCCGCCTAGCACGAAGAGCTGCTTCCTCGGGTCGGTCGCCACCATCTTGCTGATGGCCAGGGTCTGGCTCGGGTTCATGTAGGCGTTGGGAATCGGCTGCATGCCCAGCACATAGGGCTCCGGGCGCGCGGTGGTGGGGTCCGGGGCGCGCACCATGACCACGTCTTGCGGCCAAGGCAGCTTTTCCAGCGGCGGAATCGGGTCCTGAGAGGGCTCGACGAGCGAGAGCCCCTGCAGCAGCTTGGCGCGAAAGCCCCACAGCGCGTCGGCGCCCCAGGCGGCGCCCTCGAAGAGCGCGACCCACACCAGGGTGACCACCACGACCCGCATCAGCCGCCGCCAGAGCGGGCGCGGGGACGTCGTCTCGGGCTGCGGCGCGGGCGTCGTCATGGCGTGGCCTGGAGCTTGCGCAGACGCTCCCGTGTCTCGTCCGGGAGGTCGGGGTTGAGCTCGAGCGCGCGCTCGTAGTGGCGGATGGCGTCGGCCTTGCGCCCCAGCTCCGCGAGCAGCACCCCCAACATCGCGTGGGTCCGCGCGTCACGGTCCTTGAGCTGCACCGCGGTCTCCAGCTCGCGCACGGCGTCCTCGGTCCGGCCAGCCACAGCGTGCAGGTAGCCCAGCTTGACCCGCGACTCCGCGACGCGCGGACGCGCCGCCACGCTGGCCTTGAAGAGCTGGAGGGCGCCCTCGGTGTCCCCCGCGCGCTCGCGCATGCGGCCGAGCTCGAAGCGCGACTTGCCGTCGCTGGGCATCGCGGCCATGGCCTTCTGAAAGTAGCTCTCGGCCTCCGCGTCCTTGCCCGCCGCCAGCAGCAGAAAGGCGTGGTCGCCGTAGAGGTGCGGCTCGAAGCGCGCCCTGTGGATCTGCGACGCGCTCGCCGCCAGCCCC
>JAUIAC010000490.1 GCA_030425545.1 bacterium
CCGGCAGATGGCCTTCCGCACCGACGGTGTGAGCCAGTACGCCAGCGGCGTGGGCAGCTACCCCTTCGTGTGGATGTACGGCGGCGACGGCAGCGGCAACCGGCTGATGATGTTGAACACCTCGGGTCAGATCTACACCAAGGGCTACGGCTGGCTGCACGACAAGTTCCAGGCCAAGGGCAGCTACGCCTCGTCGTCGCACAACCACAACGGCACCTACGTGCGCATGACCGGCGACACCATGACCGGGCACCTGAAGGTCCGGAGCGGCGGCGACAACGGCGCGGGCGGCATCATGCTCTACCGCAACGACTCGACCACCTCGCTCGGCGAGCGGCTCGGCGGCATCGGCTTCGACTCCTCGGACGGCAACGTGCCGAGCGACATCGACGAGGCCTCGGCGTCCATCATCGCCATCGCCGCGGAGTCCCACGGCACGAGCGACAAGGGCGGTCACCTGACCTTCTGGACCTCGCCCGTGAACCAGGACGACGACACCAAGGGCGCGGAGCGCATGCGCATCCTCGACAACGGCAACGTCGCCATCGGCACCACGTCGTCGACCAACAAGCTGCGTGTCTACGGCTCGTTCCGTGTGTCGGCGGGCCACGCCTACTTCGAGCAGCACGTGTACATGGGCAACGGCTACACGGACGAGGCCATGGCGACCACGTGGCGGGTCAACGACAGCACCAACAACTGGAACTGGCACAACCTCGACCGCTACCAGGTGGTGCTCACCTACAACAGCCACTACCGCTCGACCAAGGCCTTGGACATGGGCCGCATCCACAAGTACTGCGACGACTACGACGGCTGCCAGGTGGTGCTCGGCATGGTCGACTGGTACTCGAGCGGCACCAAGTACGAGATGGCGCACTACACCTTCCGCTTCCACTACGACGCGGGCACGGGGCGCTGGCGCGTGGCGGACGGCGGGCCGGCCGGCGGCAACTCAGGCGACGACGGTGACAGCTCGGAGAAGCACATCCTCAACGCCTTCGACGCGTGCTACTTCAGCGAGCACCAGTACATCGGCGGCACCGCGCAGAACGACGGCACCAAGCAGCTCTACCTGCTCTACTGGAGCGGCTACACGCACAGCTCGGTGAAGAAGAAGAAGTGCGTCATCACCTTCATGGACTGAGTCGGCTCTGCTGACGAACGCGCGGGCGCGCTGGGGTCAGCGCTTGCAGCCGCTCAGGGCCTCGAGGTCGTCCACCGTCAGCGGGGGCCCGAGCCGCGTCTTGCCGCGGCTGATGGCGGGCACGCCCGCGACGCCGCGTTTCTTGCACTCGGCCTTGGCCTTGGCGCTGTCGCAGTCTGCTGTGACCACGCGGATGTCGGCGCCGAACTGCGCCGCCCACTTGAGGGAGGCCTTGTCGCTGGAGCGGACGAAGACAAAGGTCTCGGCATTCTGCAGGCAGGCGATGAAGGCGCGGCTGCGGGTCACCGCCGCGCGCTCGACCGTGAGCTCCACCGGCGCGTCGAAGATGTAGGTGCCGTCGGCAGAGACCATGATCTCCGTGAACTGAGGGTGGTGGCGGTCGCGGGCCAGCACCACGCGAAACACGGCGCCGTCTTTGCGCGACGAGACCAGATCCACGGGGGCGACGGCGGCCTTCTCGTGCATGCGTCGCACGCGCTCACCGACGGACGCGGCGGTGGCGTGGGCCGGAGCGGCGATCTCCTGGAAGAGGCGAATGCGACAGCCGAAGCGGGCCGCCAGCTTGTCGCGCTTCTGGAGGCCGACCTCCTGCCCCTTGGGCCACACGAGGGTCGGGAAGGCGGTCATCTGGTGCGCGGCGCACGCGGCCTTGCGCCGGCCGGAGCAGTCGAAGAGCAGCTCCTGGCCGAAGGGACCGAGCTCCTGGCGCTGCTGCGCGCCGTCCTTGGTGGTGCCGTCGATGTAGAGACGCACGCCCTTGGCGCGCATGCAGTCGGTCCACGTGCGGAACTCGTTCATGTGGTCGACCCGGGTCTCGATGTCGACGAGCTGCGTGGTCACGAAGCGGCCGTCACCCGAGACCCAGACCTTGCGCTTGGTGGCTTTGTCGTCGTCGCTGGCGTAGGTGACGCGGAAGAGGACGCCGTCTCTGCGGGCCTCGAGCAGCTTGACCGGCTTGCCCTCGAGAAAGGCCACGAAGTCGACCACGGCCCGGCCGACGCCAGCGGCCGTGGGCGTGTCGGCGTCGGGAGTCGCGGCGGCGCCCGCCGGCGCACCGCCAGGGAGCGCCGCGGCGGGGGCGCCGGCTGGTCCAGGGGGCGTGGGCGCAGGGGCCCGAGCCGGCGCCGCGCTCGGCTGTGGAGCGGCCGGCGGGGGCTGGCCCGGAGCGTGTGCAGGTCGCGGGGGCTGCGCCGGCGGCGTCGGCTGGCCTGGAGCGTGGGGGGCCTGTGGCGCCTGGGCCGGGGCGTCGGCGGTCGGCGACGGGAGCACCACGGCTGCGCTGGGCTTCGCCGCGGCTGCGCTGGGCTTCGCCGTCGCCTTCGCGGCGCCGGCCTTCGCGCTCGCATCCCGCGACTCGGGCGCCGGCTTGGCGCAGCCGGCCAGGGCCGCGAGGGTCGCGAGGGTGAGCGTGGCGCGGCGGAGCGCGGTCTGGCGAAGGAGCATGGCGAGGTCCCGGGCAGCTGGCGAGGCAGACAGGGTGCCTGCCGGTGCGCCAGAGTCAACGCGAGGCGGCCACGAGCGCGGCGGCGCGGGAGAGGCCCGACCTTGCGCAGAAAGCTCCGCAGGATCAGGTTGCTGGCGCGATCGCTACGAACCCGCCTCACCAGCTCGGCCGCTCGGCACCACGGTGACCGGCAGGCGCCGCGTGGTGTCCAGCGCCGCGCGGATGCCGAGCAGCGCCGTCAGGGCGATCAGGTCCTCTCGCGCGGGCGGGCCCGCGAGGGCGCGGCGCAGCAGGGCGTCGAGCTTGGCGCGGTCGACCCACTGGGTCAGCGTCGCTTCGCTGCGCAGCCAGTCGGCCATCTCCGCGCCGTGGGCGCGCCAGAGCTGCGCTTGTGCGCCCGGCGCGCTCCCCTGCCGCCGCTGGGCCTTGGGCGGCGTCCAGGCGGGGTCGAGCGCGGTCGACCAGCGGTCTTCGGCCAAGGGCAGCTCCAGGAGCTCCGGCGCCAGGTGGCGGATCAGCTCGAAGTGCAGCCGGTGCTGGGTGCGGTCGGCCAAGGGGCCGGCCACGTAGCGCTCGAGCAGGTCGTTGCCCGGGAGCAGCTGCAGCCAGGGCGCAGCGCACGCCTCCGCCTGGAGGATGTGGCCGACCCAACGCTGCATGCGGGCCTCGCGGTGCCAGCGGTCGTGGACGAGGTCCCAGGGGTGCCCCTCGGCCTGCCGCGCGGCCAGCCAGGGCTCGAAGCGCGCCTGGAGCCAGGCCCGGGCCTCCCGCGTCAGCAGGTCGTGGCGGTCGAACCAGGCGCGCCGCCGGTAGAACCGTCGCTGCGCCCAGCCCCCGAGCGCGAAGGCGCGCCGCACGTGGCTCTTGTAGAGCTCCCCGAAGTAGCCGTTGAGCGTCACCACATCGCGGACGGTCGGGGCGCCCTTGCGGTCCCAGGCGTGCACCATGCCCTCGCTCAGAAAGGCGTGGCGCTCGAAGCCGTCGCGCCAGGGGCCCGCGGCGGCGGGGCTCTCGCGAACCTCCACCGGGAAACCGAGCTGCGCCGCGAGCAGGCGCGCGACAGCCAGGTCGGGGTCGCCCTCCGGCGCCCAAATCACGCCGCGGGTCACGCGCCCCAGTCGGCTGCCCGCCTTCAGCGCCGCGAGCACGAGGCGGATGTCCTTGCCGCCGGAGAGCATCACCTCGACCGGGTGATCCGGCAGCGCGTCGAGCGTCGTGACTCGGGACACCAAGCCCGCGGCCAGCGACGCGACGCTGTGCTGCACGCCGTCGACGCGGGGCGCAGGGGCCGCGCTCACCAGGCCGCCCTGGACGCGCACCAGGCCACCCTGCGGGCACAGCGACACGCCCCGCCAGGCTGTGGCGGCCCCCACCGGCGCGCCCGGACGGGCCAGGGGCCAGAAGAGCTCGCCCGGCTCCAGCTCTGGCCGGCCGTCGGGCGCGAGGGCCGCCCCAACCATGCGCGCGCGGGTGCCGCAGGCCACCACCGTGCCGGCGTGCCCGTGGTAGAGCAGGCCGCCTCCGTGCCGGTCGCACGTGCCCAGCATCACGCCGTGATCCGCCTGCCAGAGCAGCACCCCCTGTCCGTGCCTGTGCGCGCCGAGCGGCCACATCCCCCCGCCGGTGCGCACGTCGCCCTCCTCCAGGGCCAGCTCGTGCAAGGCGGACGCG
>JAUIAC010000036.1 GCA_030425545.1 bacterium
TCACGGGGGACCTGCTCGTCGCAGGCTCGGCGACGGTGGCCGGCGTCGAGCGGGGCGAGGTGCTGCGCACCGACGCGTGGGGCTTCGCGAGCTGCCAGGCTTCGGGCGTGTGTCTGGGGCAGGGCGCTGTGTCTTGCGCCGACGGCAAGGTCTGCACAGCCGACAGCTGCGACCCGGCCAAGGGATGTCAGCACGCCGCCCTCTCGGGCTGCCCTTGACGGGAGGCAGGCTGGGGAGCTGTTCTGGACCGGCGCCGGCCATCGGGTCGGCCCAGCGGCGAGCGACGACACGCGTGGCCCCGGCGGGCCAGAGGGAGACTCGATGAAAGACATCCCCGGCATCGACGAGGCGGGCAACCCGAAGAACGGCCCCTTCAAGCTCTACTTCAAGAACGGCCAGGTCTCGTGTGAGGGCGCGTTCGACCAGGGCCAGAAGTCCGGCGAGTGGAAGTACTTTCTCAACAACGGCCAGATGCAGTCCGCCGGCAGCTTCAAAGACGGCAAGATCGTTGGACAGTGGGTGTGGTTCTACAAGACTGGCGAGCCGCGGGGGAGCGGCGGCTTCGACGACGACGGGCAGAAGCACGGCCTGTGGAAGCGCTACCACCCCAACGGGCAGCTCTGGGACGAGGGCCGCTTCGAGCACGGCAAGAAGAAGGGCACCTGGCAGGTCTACGACGACGCCGGGGAGCTGCTGAAGACGCAGACGTTCAAGTAGCGGGGCAGGTGCCGGGGCTGGCGTCCAACGTGCGCCGCGGCCGGGACTTCAGCGAGCGCGCGATCGCGGCAAGGCGCGTGAGCGACGCGCCCTTGTGACGTCCCCCGAGTCAGCGAGCCCGAGCTCGTCACCCGAGCATCGCGATCTCGCGCCAGGCCAGCGCCTCGCGGTAGCCGGCCCGCTCGGCGGCCAGCTTCAGCGGCTCGCCGTCGACCAGCGCCCACAGCTGCTTGCCCGCGCTGGGGCCCTGCGTGAGCGCGGAGAAGAGCGCGCCTGCCACCAGGATCTTGCGGCTGCGGAAGGGCGCCGGCACATGCCACGGGTCGAGCATGGCGACCGTGTCGGACACGTGCCGCACCTCGGCGACGAACATCGCCCGACCGGGGCCTGCGCCCGGCGCGCCCTCGCGCCCGACGATCAGCCGCCCACCCGCGATGGCGCTGGCCACCTCGCGGGCGAAGGCCTCAGGCGCCACGCGGCGCGGGTCGAGCCCGTGGACCTCGGCGCTGTGGTCCGCCAGGAAGGCGACACACACCTTCTGGTCGCCCGCGCTGGCCACGTCGAGCGTCATCCTGCGGCTGCCCTTGCCCTCGGCGCCGCTGTACATCAGCAGCGGACGGCGATCGCCCACCACCTGCCGGTTGATGGCGCGAAACACCCGCCAGAAAGGCTCGACCACCCGCTCGGGGCCAAAGAGCACGTGGCGGTGCGCCTCCCGGCTCGCGTGCAGGTGCTGCGAGCGGAGAAGGGTGCCGGCCATGGCCTCCACCGCGTCGCTGTCGTCGCCGTACAGGTGCGCGCGCGTGCCCAGGATGGCGGCGAAGGCCCCCACACGCCCCTCGCCGTCGGTGGCCGCGAACCACCAGCGGTCGTGGCTCGGCGGGGCGTTGAGGCTGTCCGCCAGGTGCCAGGTCTCGCGGACGTGTCCCCGCGCAGCGCAGGCGCGGATGCCGTTGAGGGAGGAGGTCTCTTTGCAGGTCCAGGTGGCCATGGGGCTCCAGTGCGGGCGGGAAGGGGCGCGGGGCTGACGTGTAGCGGGCAGCAGACCGGCCCGTGTCGTCAAGTCCCGTGTGCCCCCTCCGACCGACAGAGGCCCTCGCCCGCGATCACGACGGCGGTCGCTCCGTCGACTCGGGCGGCGGCGCCGCGTCGAGCAGGGCAGTCGCGTCGCCCCAGCCCGCTCAGCGGGGCCGCGCCGCCTGGACTCAGCGCGGACACGTCGCCGAATGGCCCACGGCTCGGTTGGCGCTGCCCTTGAAGTTGCGGACCGACGCGCTCCAGCCTGAGGTGGTGCCCGAGCACTTGCGGTTGATGAACGCGCGGTTCTTCCCGGCGTCACCCGCGGACTGCTGGGTCTTGTACGTGGACTTGAACACCTGCCACTCGACCACGCCCTTGGACTTGGGGCCAGCCGTGGCCACGCGCCCTGGTGCGACAGCCACCTCATTCAGCTCAGCGCGACACCGGGCCACCTTCGCGGTGCGCCGGGTCCAGGAAGCGCGTCAGCTCGCGCCGAAACGCCGCTTCATGGGTCAGCGGGCCCATGTGACCACACCCCGGCACGACCCGGTGCTCGGCCTGCGGCAGCACCTCGGCCAGGCGGCGGCAGGTCTCCGAGGCGGCTGGCTTGGTCTGCGCGCCGCTGAGCAAGAGCGTCGGCATGTCCACCTGCGCCCACGCCTCCGCGGAGGTGGTGTCCGTGATCAGCCCCATGACCTCGGTGCGCACCTTCTCGCCGTGACGCACGAAGGGCGCGCGCTGCTTGGCCGACATCGCCTCCCACGCGCCCGGGCCGTTCCAGAACGCGATGAAGCCCGCCATCCACACGTCGATCGGCGCGTCGGCCCACGCGGTGAAGTCGTCGATGTCCGGTGGCGCGTCCAGCACCGACCAGGCCACCGGCTCCCACACCACCAGGCGCTGGACGGCGCGCGGGGGCGCGCTCAGCCGCGCGGCGTGCAGCGCGAGCAGGCCGCCGTAGCTGTGCCCGACCAGCGTGGTCTCTGACCCCAGCGCGGCCTGCACGAGCGCCAGGTCTTGCTCCCAGCCGCCCTCGGGCGACCAAGGGGTGTCGTCGTAGCCGGAGAGCGGGACCGCGTGCCCGCCGAGCGCCGCTTGGGTGCGCCGCCACTGGCTGGGGCCGAGCCCGGAGGAGTGGACGTAGACGATGGCCATGGAACCTCGCAGCATGGGGCGCCCGCGGGTCAGCGCCCGCGCGGGGTCGGCAAGACCGCCAAGACCGCCAAGACCGTCGAGTTCGGCCCGACTGGCGAGTTCGGCGCGGCTGGCAAGACCGACACGACTGGGTGGGCCGCACCGGCGCCGCCCCAAGGGACCCGCCCTCGGAGACGACCATGATCATCGTGCACCACCTGAACAACTCCCGCTCGCAGCGCGTGCTCTGGGCCCTGGAGGAGCTGGGTCTTCCCTATGAGATCAAGGCCTACCAGCGCAACAAGAAGACCATGCTGGCGCCGCCGGAGCTCAAGGAGATCCACCCCCTGGGCCTCTCGCCCGTCGTGGAGCATCGGCCCGAGGGCGGCGAGCCGGTCGTGCTCGCGGAGTCCGGCGCCATCCTCCCCTACCTCGCTGACCTGGGAGGCGGTCTGATGCCCACCGACGTCGCCCAGCTGCGGACCTGCACCTACTGGCTCCACTACGCGGAGGGCACGCTCATGCCGCTGCTGCTGGTGAAGCTGATCATGAACCAGATCTCGGGGCCGAAGGTCCCCTTCATCGTCCGGCCCATCGCCAGGGCCATCGCCGGTCAGGTCAACGGCACCTTCACCGACCCGCGCATCGCCCTGCACCTCGACACGATCGACGCCCACCTGGCCCGGTCGACGTGGTTTGCCGGCGACGCGCTGAGCGTGGCGGACGTGCAGATGTCGTTTCCGCTGCTCGCCGCCGCCCACCGCGCCGGTCTCGACGGGCGCCCCCACATCGCGGCGTGGCTCGAGCGCGTTCAGGGCCGCCCCGCCTTCGCCGCTGCGGTCGCAAAGGGCGGCCCTGTGGACTTCGACTGAGCGCACACGCGCTCGCCAGCGTGGTCGGTGCCCGGGCCGCGTGTGTGCGTACGACGAGCGCGGGCGAAAAAGGGCGCGAAGTAGGACAGATTCTGACCGATCCCTCTTTGCGTGGGGGGCGCCGGAGCGCTACCTTGGGCGTCCATGGAGGCGAGATGAGCAACCAGGCCGGCGAGCGGCGACTACAAGCGGTGATGTTCACCGACATCAAGGGCTTCTCGGCCATGATGTCGGCGGACGAGCAGCGCACGGTGGAGCTGGTGCTCGAGCACCGCGAGATCGTGCGCAAGCGGCTCAGTGAGCTGGGCGGCGTGGAGCACGAGACCATCGGCGACGCGTTCTTGACGCTCTTCGACTCGCCGATCAACGCGGTCAAGTGCGCCATGGCGATCCAGTCGGACCTCAAGGAGCGCAACGCCGACCGGCCTGAGCGTGAGCAGGTGTGGATTCGCGTGGGCTTGCACCTGGGCGACATCATCCACCGTGACGGCGGCATCTACGGCGACGGCGTCAACACGGCCGCGCGCATCGAGTCCCTGGCTGCGGCGGGTGGCATCTGCATCAGCGAGCAGGTGCGGCTGCAGATCCTCGGCCGCGTTCAGGTCGAGACCGAGCTCCTGGCCGACGTCGAGCTCAAGGGCATCGCCCACCCGCCGCCGGTCTACCGGCTGGTGCTGGACACCGAGCGGGCCATGAGCGGCACGGAGAAGGCGACGCGGTCGCTGCGCCTTGGCAAGCAGCTCGTCGGCGCCTTCGCCGGGCTGGTGCTCCTGGTCGCCGTGGCCTTCGCCATCAACGGCACGCAGAGCAAGGCCAAGCCCGCTCCCAGCGCAGCTGGCCCCGCGCTCCACGCCCCTGGCGCCGGTCCGGGCACACCGGCCCAGGCTGGACCGGGCCACGCCGCCGCGAAGATGGCGGAGAAGGCCGCCGACCGCGCCGAGGCCGCGGAGAAGGCCGCGGCCGCTGCCCACAAGCGCATCGAGGCCATGAGCGAGGCCATGACCAAGGCGGTCAAGGAGAAGACCGCCGCGGCGATGAAGGCAAAGGGCGCCGAGCGGGTCAAGCTGCTCAAAGAGGCCCTGCGCCTCGACCCCGACAACCCGGCCCTCGCCGAGCTGACCATGCACGCCGAGGCGGAGCTCAAGCACGCCAATGAGGTGCAGGCCCACCTCGAGACCGCGAAGAAGCACGGCCACAAGGGCACCCCGCGCGCGAAGCGCTATCACAAGCGCGCCCGTCACGCGAAGCCTGCGAAGGCCGCCGCTGCGCCGGCCGCCCCCACCATCAAGCCGCGCGTGGTCGAGGACTGAGCCCAGTGATCACCTGTCCTCCGCGCTCGGCGCACACCTCCTTCGTCACCCCCAAGCCGCCACGCCGCGACGACACGTCGCCCACGCGTGGCGGGTCGTCCGTTCGGTGGCCCGGGCTCGCAGGCCTGTGCGCGCTCTGCGTGCTGGCGAGCGCGCTCGTCGCCACGCCGGCCCAGGCCGCGTCGAAGAAGGAGGAGGCGGCGGCCCTGAGCGTCGTCGCAGGGGCCAAGGCCAAGTCGGGGCAGCACAAGATCTGCGCCGAGATGTACGTGCAGTGCTACCGCTTGGACCCGAGCTTTCTGGGCTACCTCTACAGCGCCGCCCGTTGCGCGCAGAAGGCCGGCAACCTCGACGACGCCGAGAAGCACTACCGCGAGTTCGACCTGCGCGCGCCGACCGAACACCCGCTGCGCAAGCGCACGGCGCTGCACCTGAAAGAGATCATGGTCGCCCGGAGCAAGCAGGTCGCCGCAGCGGAGAAGGCCAAGGCCGAGCAGGCCAAAGCTGCGAAGGCGGCCGCGGCCAAAGCGGCGGCCGACGCCAAACGTCGCGCCGCGGCTCAAGGCTCGGGCGGACAGGGCAACGCCGGCGCGGGCAACTCCGGCGCGGGCAACTCTGGCGCGGGGCAGGGCGTCGCCAAGCCCGCGCCCGCCAAGCCCATGAGCGGGCAGACGCTGGCCGGGCTCTCGCTGAGCGGCGGCGGCGTGGTGCTCTTGGGCGTGGCCGGCTGGCTGGCTGCGGGCGCGTCGAGCGACGCCAGCGCGTTGAACGACGACCTGTCGGCCAAGCGCGGCGGGCTGATCACGGGCGTAGCCCACCAGGACGCCGTGGACCGGCAAGCGTCGATTCACGGCAAGCGCAACCTGGCGCTCGCCGCCGGCGGGCTCGGCGCCGCGGCGCTCGCGACGGGGCTGTGGCTCTGGCTCTCCGACACCGACGAGCCGGCGAAGTCCACCCTGTGGCTGACCCCTGCGGGTCAGGTGGGCTGGAGGGTGCAATGGTGAGCTGCGCCACCCGTCGACGCTGGCGCCTGGCGGCTTGCAGCCTCGCGCTGCTGTGGTGTGCCGTCGGCTGTGTCGACGTGCCCGCGGCGGCTGAGTTCGCCGATCAGCGCTGCTCGGAGCGCGTGCCCGCCGAGGGCGCGGACGCCCTGGAGCTGGTGGTCATCTTGCCGATGACCGACGCAGCGGGCGGCGAGCGCGCTGCTTCCGTCGCGCGCTCGCGGGCGGTGGAGCTGGCGGTCCGGGAGGCCAACGAGCGCAAGGGCGTGCGCGGTCGCAGCTTCCGGCTGCGGGTGTGCGACAGCGGCGGCGCTGAGGGCGAGGAGTCGACGCGCGCGGAGGCGATCGCGTCGTGGCTCGTCGGCAGCGCCCAGGCGCCAGCGGCCATCCTCACGGGCGGAACCGGCGAGACCCTGGCGGTCCACGAGGCGACGCGGTCGGCCGGGACGCTGGTGCTCTCGATCTCGGCGACGACCCTCGACATCACCGACTGGGACGACGGCGGGCTGCTCTGGCGCGTGGCGCCGAGCGACGAGCTGCAGGGGCTGACCATGACCTACCTGCTGCAGAAGCAGCAGGCCAAGCAGGTCGCGGTGTTGGCCAGCGCCGACGCCTATGGCGACAGCCTGGCCAAGGTGGTCCGAGACAACGCGCCGGACGGCGTCACGGTGAAGACCTTCGCGGTGCAGGCGGACGCCGCGGCCGTGGCGCAGTCGGTGAGCGACGCGGCCGCCACCAAGCCAGACCACCTCGTGCTCATCACCGACACCTCCCTCGGCGCCAAGGTGCTCGACGCCGTGGCGGCCAACGCGGGGCTCGCCAGCGCCAAGCTGGTGCTCGGGGACTTCCTCAAGCGCACGGCGCTCTTCGCCCAGGTGGCCGACGCAGGGCGGCTCACCGGCGCGCTCGGCACCACGCCGGGCGACCCGCCGGGCAAGACCTTCGCGGCCTTTGCGGACCGCTTTCAGCAGCTCTTCAAGGCCGACGCCACGCAGCAGAGCTACACGGCCCACGCCTACGACGCGGCGTGGTGCGTCATGTTGGCCCACGCCTGGGCGCTGCGCGACGGCGCCACCGCCGGGCTGGTGGGCTCCGCCTTGGCGGAGGGCTTGGGCAAGGTCGCGGACACCAACGCGGCCGCGGTGGAGCTCGAGCCGACCAACTTCGCCACGGCCCGCAAGGCGCTGCTCGCAGGGCAGGGCGTCAACATCCACGGGGCGTCGGGACCGCTGGACTTCAACCTGGACACCGGCGAACCCACGTCGGCGGTCGAGGTCTGGCAGGTGGACACGAAGCAGACCTTCGTGCCGCAGTATTGGGTGCAGATCGTCCTGGGCCGCGACGGCAAGCCGCAGTTCGCCGAGATTCAGCCGCCGGCACCCTGAGGCTGTTGCCGAAGCTCCGGCCTCCAGACGCCGTCACCCTGTCGCTGCGACCCTGTCCTGGGCGCGGCGCCTGTGAGCAGCCTTCCGCCGTCTCACCGGCTCGCCGTCGCTCTGGCGCGCGGCGAGGCTTGGTTGCAGCCACCCCGCTCGGCGACCTCACGCCCTCAGCGCACGGTCAGCGCGACTCTAGCGAACCTTGGCGCTCAGCTTCCGCTTCACGAAGACCTTGACCTGCTTGACCGGCGTGCTGCGCAAGAGCGTCGTCTGCCCGGCCCGCGCCATGTTCAGGTGGTAGGGCAGCTTGCGCTCGAACTGCTGCACGGTGCCGTCCACCTCGAGGCGGTTGAGCTCCCACACCTCGAGCTTCTTGCCCTTGCCGGGCAGCGGCCACCCGACCAGGTCCACGTCACCGTAGCCCGCCACCGGCACCGCCATGAAGGGCGTGTCGCCGGTGAAACGCAGGAACCAGGCGCGCACGTGCTCGTTGAACTTCACCACGTCCATGGTGGCCACGCGCGGCGACTCGGGCAGCGGCTGGGTCGTGCTCAGCGGCACCAGGAACCAGCGGCGGGGCCCGTCGAGGTTGACGATGCGGAGCCGGACCTTGCCGCCCTTCAGGCGCCGGACCACCAGCTCCTTGACGCCCTTGTTGCGCTTCTCTCGCGCGGACGCCTGGGCCCGAATGAGCTGGGTCTGCTTGGCGCTGTTGCCCTCGTAGAAGGGCTTCTCCAGCGGCTTGCCGTCGATCAGCCGGCCGAAGTTGTGCGCGACGGCGTCCTCGCTGAGCAGGCCGAGCTGTGAGCCGTAGGTCTCGATGACCTTGCGACCGCCCTGGTCGATGCGCACGAGGGTCGGCAGCTTGCGCGGGTTGACCCCTGGGATCAGCCGATGCGCCGGCCCCCGCCACTCGTCCACGTCGATGTAGAGCAGCCGGCCGCGGTGCTTGCGGAAGGCCTTGCGCACGACCGCGCTGCCCTTCACCAGCTCCTTGATGGCCTTGCACGGCGAGCACCAGTCGGCCGTGAACATGACGACCACGCGCTCTTTCTTCTTGCGCGCCGCCGAGAGGTGGCTGGCGAAGAGCCAGCCCAGCGGCTTGTCGTCCTGTCGATGGATCCAGTAGGCCGGGCCGGACGGCTTCTGCGCCTTCTTCGCTCGCTTGCCGCGGGCGAGGGCTTCGCCGTGGAGCGGAGGCAGCGTCAGCGCGGTGGCCAGGGTGATCGCGCCGAACAGCAGCGCGGAGAAGAGTCGGGGAGTGTGGTTCGTCGTTCGCATGCCGCGGAGGGTACCGACCGTCGCGCCTCGGTTCCAGAGGGGGCCGCCGCTCGCTCGGGCTCGGGCAAAACGGGCGACGGCGCGCGACCTGCGGGAGGTCGACGCGCCGTCGCTGGGACCGGGATCGGCTACTTCAGGCTGGGGTCGACCACCTGCTGCGGCTGGAAGCCAGGCTGCGCTGCCGCGGTGAGGTCGCGCGCGTACTCCGCCAGCCGCTGAGTCATCTGGAAGCCCCACTTGTCACGCACCTGCCGGCAGTGGTTGAGGTCGACCTCGGACACCAGCACGCCGTCCTTGACCCGGCTGAGCCCAGGCGTGCGGCCGCCGTTGGGCGCGGTCATGTAGCTCGAGCCGTAGAAGTGGCCAAAGTCGTGGTGCGCCTCCTTGCCGTCGCCGGACGTGAAGGCGTTGGGGAAGGTCTCCGTGCCGATGCGGTTGATCGAGCACGAGAAGTAGTTGTTGGCGATCGACGCGCAGCGCGCCTCGATGGGCCACAGCGGCTCGCTCAAGCTGCCCACGGTCGCCGAGGGGTTGAAGACGATCTCGGCGCCGTTGATGCCGAACATCAGCCAGTTCAGCGGGTGGTGCCGGCCGTAGCAGATGTTCACGCCGACGTTGCCGAACTGGGTCACGAACACGGGGTGACCGGTGTCGCCCTCCATGTAGTAGGTCGACTCGTTGAAGTCGCCGACGCGGGGGATGTGCACCTTGCGGTGGCTGCCGATGACGTTGCCGTTGTTGCCGATGACCACCGCGGTGTTGTGAATGGTCCCGCCATGGGCCTCGTCGCGCTCCAAGATGGGGGAGACGATGACCATGTTGTAGCGGCGCGCCAGCTTGGCGAGCAGCTGCGTCGTCGGGCCGTCGACCGGCTCGGCGAACTCGAGCCACGGCTCCTTCTCCCGGGTGCAGAAGGCGAAGGGCATGGTCCACGCCTCCTGCAGGCAGAGCACGTTGACCCCGGCCTCGCCCGCGGCGTGGATCATGTCCACGTGGCGGTCGACGATGGCCTGGTACTGCGTCGCCACCGGCTCGGTGGTCGGCACGTTCACCTGCATCTGAATCACGCCGAGGCGCACGATGCGCGGCGCGCGCAGCTGCTCCGCCTTGGCGCTGAACTTGTACGCCTTGACGTCGAAGTTGCCGGCCTTGGCGCGCTTGGCGGCGGCGCTCGGCACCGGCAGCTCGGCCGGCATCTCCCCGTACAGGATGCGCCAGGCCTCGGCCTGATCCTTGCCCGGGATCTGCTTCAGCAGCGACTCCAGGCTCTCCACCTCAGTCGTCGACTTGCCCTTTTTCTCGGTGTTCTTGCTCATCCGTGGCTCCTCGCGGTCGAAATTTGGTCGCGGCAGTATAGCGCAGGGTGGAGCAACCGTCGCGGGGCCCGGCGACAGCCCGCACGGCCCAGCACTTTCGTCACCGATCCCCCGCGGGTATACGGTGCGCGGAGCTGTCGCGCGGCCTGTCGTCGCGCCCGCTCGGCCCGGAGCTTGGATGCGCATCGCCCTCGTCGCTCACACGGACGCCCCCTGGACGCCGATCCTCGCGCGCGCGTTTCAGGCCCGTGGGCACCAGGTCCGGGTGTTCAGCTTCGCGCCGGACGAGATCCCCGGCGTCGAGCGCGTGTTCCTGGGCAAGCGGCCCTACGACCCCGCGACGCAGAAGCTGCAGTTCGTGAAGGCGGTGCCGCGGCTGGCCTGGCTGCTGCGGCGGTGGCGCACCGACGTGGTCATGGCGCCCTACCTGATCTCCAACGGGCTCTCGGCCGCGCTGGCCTGGGGTGGCCCGATGATCGTCACCGCCTGTGGCTCGGACGTGCTGCAGCAGGACGGCGCCATCCGGCTGCCGCCCAAGGTCCGCCGTCCCCTGGTCCAGCTGGTCACGCGCCGCTCCCACAGCGTGCACAGCGTGGCCGACAACCTCACGGCGGCCATGGTCGCGCAGGGGGTGCCAGCGGCGAAGATCCACACCTTTCCCTTTGGCATCGAGCTGAGCCGGTTCGGCTTCGTCGCGGAAGCCCCCGCAGACCTCGCCCGCGCGACCGATCCTGAGGCCCCGCTGCGGCTGGTGTGCACCCGAAAGCAGGCGCCGGTCTACCAGAACCACGTCATCGTCGACGCCCTCGCCCAGCTGCGGGATCGCGGGACGCGCGTCGACGCGACCCTGCTCGGCCCGGGGCGGCTGCTCGGCGAGCTGCGCGCCCAGGTGACGCGGCTCGGGCTGGACGGGCAGGTGCAGGTGCTTGGCGGCGTCCTCCACGCAGAGGTGGTCGCGCACCTCGCGGCGGCGGACGTCTACGTGTCGGCGGCCAGCAGCGACGGCACCAGCGCGTCGTTGCTCGAGGCCATGGCGGTCGGCCCCTTGCCGGTGGTCACGCGCATCGACGCCAACGTGCCGTGGGTGCGCCACGGCGACAACGGGCTGCTCTTCGAGGTCGGCGACGCCGGCGACCTGGCGCGGGCCCTCCAGCGCAGCGTCGACGACGGCGCCCTGCGGGCCAAGGCGCGGCGGGACAACCGGGCGCGCGTCGAGGCTCAGTGCGACCAGCGCGACGCCATGGACCGGCTGGTGGCTCAGCTCGAGGCGGCGCTTGCCCGGTAGAGACGGCGCGCGTACCGGGCCCGAGTGAGCCCGCAGGAGCAGCGACAGCATGTGTGGAATCTACGGGCGCATCGGCCCACGCAACGACACGCTCGACGCCCAGGCGACGGCGATGATCCTGCACCGCGGGCCAGACGACGTGGGCCTGTACGTCGACCCGCGCGGCGACGGCACGCACGCGGTCGCGCTCGGCCAGACCCGGCTGTCCATCATCGACCTCAGCGACGCCGGTCACCAGCCGATGCTCTCGGACGACGGCGACATCGCGCTGGTCTTCAACGGCGAGATCTTCAACTACGCGACCCTCCGCGCCGAGCTCGTGGCCCAGGGCGTGCGCTTCCACTCGCAGTGCGACACCGAGGTCATCTTGCGCCTGTACGAGCGCGAGGGCGACGCCATGCTCTCGCGCCTCGCGGGCATGTTCGCCATCGGCGTGTGGGACCGGCGCGAGCGTCGTCTGCTGCTGGCCCGCGATCGCGGTGGCATCAAGCCGCTCTACTACCGGGCCGACGCGCTGGATCCCTCGGCGGGAGGCTCGGGCCCCGTCGCCTTCGCGTCGGAGCCCAAGTGCCTGCTGGTGGATCCGAACCTGCGGCGGGAGCCCGATCTCGACGCCCTCGTGGGCTACCTCGCATACCTCTACGTGCCGCCGCCGCGCAGCGCCTTTCGCGGCATCTCGCAGCTGCCCGCGGGCCACAAGCTGGTGGTGGACGCGGCGGGCACCCACATCACGCCCTACGCGCAGTTCCGCATGCGCCCCAAGCACCAGTTTCGCGACCTGGACCACGCGGTGGACGAGGCAGAGACACTGCTGCGCGAGGTCATCGCCGAGCACATGGTCGGCGACGTGCCCATCGGCGCCTTCCTCTCGGGCGGCATCGATTCGGCGCTCATCGTGGCGCTGGTGGCGCAGTTCAAGCGCGAGCGGGGCGACAAGGAGCAGCTCAAGACCTTCACCGTCGGCTTCTCGGACCAGCCGGTGGGTGACGAGAGCGAGGCCGCCCGGCGCATCGCCGACACGGTGGGCGTGGAGCACCGGGTGATCCGGGCGAGCGGCTCGCTGGCGCGCGAGCGCTTCAGCCACGTGGTCGACCAGTTCGACGAGCCCTTCGCCAACCCGACCACGCTGCTCCACGACCTGCTGTGCGAGGGCGCGCGGGAGGAGGTCACCGTGGCCTTGGCGGGCTCCGGCGGCGACGAGGCCTTCGGCGGCTACCCGCGCCACCGCGCGACCCTGCTCTTCGGCGCGGCGCGGCACCTGCCCAACGTGCTGCGACGCGACCTCGCGGGGGCCATCGCCGGGCAGATCCCCGACCGCGCCGACGCGGCTCCGACCCTGCGACGCGTCCGCCGGCTGCTGTCGAACCTCGCCGGCGACTTCCCGCGGGTCTACCGCGGCTGGCTGACCCACTACCCGGCCGGCGAGCTCGCTGGCCTGCTGGCCACGCGTTCCCTGTTGGGCGGACACGGCGAGGACCCGGGCAACATCGAGGCCGCCATGGCCCGCACGGCGGAGCTCGGCGGCAGCAGCCTGCTCGACAGCGCGCTGCTCGCGGACGTGCTGGGCTTCATGCCCGACAACGTCCTGCGCGACGCCGACCGCATGAGCATGCGCCACGCGCTGGAGGTGCGGGTGCCCTTCGCAGACCACCGGGTGCTCGACTTCGGGCTCCGCCTGCCCGACAGCTACCGCGTCGCTCCCATGGCCGGGCTGCTGGGGCGACCGCCCATGGACTCGAGCAAGCGCGTGCTGCGCCACCTCGCGGCGCGCGTGCTGCCCGACTGGGTCAGCGCGGCGCCCAAGCAGGGCTTCGTCGCGCCGCTGGGGTCCTGGATGAAGACCGAGCTCAAGGCCACGGTCGACCAGGCGACCCACCCCGACACGCTGCTGGCGCGCGGCCTCGTGCGGCCGGAGGTCGTGGCCACCATGGTGCAGGAGCATCACGCCGGGAAGCGCGACCGCACGTGGAACCTGTGGGCGCTGGTGGTGCTGGAGGACTGGTTCAAGCGCCGCATCGACACGCTCGCCGTGACGGTGCCCGACGTGAGCCACGTGCAGCCCGTGGTCGCCGACGCGGGGTAGCCTCCGAGCGTCCGCGCGCCCCGCGCGCTGCCGGGTGATGTCCCCCTCGCCCGCGGCTAGGCCGCGCGGGACACCAGCTCCTGAGCCGCGGCCGGCCACGTGTCGTAGGCGAAGCGAAAGCCCGCGCGCTGCAGCCGGGTCGGCACCACGTAGCGGCTCTTGAGCAGCAGCTCGGTGTCCGTGCGCAACACGAAGGCGCCCACCTCCGCCATCCACGCCGTGGCGGGCAGGCCGACGCGCCGCCCCAGCGCCGCGCGGAGCCCCGCCATCAGCTCGCGCTGCGGCAGCGGGCCCGGCGAGGTCAGGTTCACGGCGCCCTCGATCTCGTCGTGCGCCAGGACGAAGCGCACCGCCGCGACCCAGTCGCGCTCGTGGATCCAGCTGACCCGCTGGGCCCCACCGGCGATCGCGCCACCCAGCCCCCACCAGGTCATGCGCCGCAGCACCGAGAAGACGCCGCCCGCGTCCGGCGACATCACCATCGCCGTGCGCAGCGCGACCTGCCGTGTCCCTGGCGTCAGCGACTCGCGTTGCGCCCGCTCCCACGCGTGGGCGATGTCGATGGAGTGGTTCCAGTACACCGGCGCGCCCGGCTCCCACCCACCCAGGACCCCGGTCTCCTCGTCGTTGGGCGCGTCGAAGCGGTGGGCGTAGACGGTCGCCGTGCTCATCTGCAGCCACACCCGCGGCGGCCGCTCGCACGCTGCGATGGCGCGCCCCACCGCGCGGGTCGAGCGCACACGCGAGTCCATCATCTGCCGCAGGTTCTGGTCGGTGTAGCGGCAGTCCACCGTGCGCCCCGCCAGGTTGAGCACCGCGTCGGCGCCCTCCAGCTCCTCGGCCCAGGGGCCCACCGTCTCTCCGTCCCAGACGACGCCGCGCACGTGCGACGGCATCGCCGCCGGCAGCGCCTCGGCGCGCGACAAGACCACCAGCTCGTGGTCGGGCAGGGCCCTGCAGAAGAGCCGACCGACCTGCCCTGTGCCCCCTGGAATCACGATCTTCATGGTCACCTCCGTGGCGGTGTCCCCGCTCTGGACATTAAACGTAAACGCGTTTAGTTTTATTAGCAAGGAGGGCGCATGAGCACAGACAGACCCGGTGGAGCGTCGCCGCAGACAGGCCAGCGGCCAGCTGCGGCCCCCGCGCCGCGTCGCGGTCGTCCGGCAGGGCGCAGCGCCAAGGGCGCGGAGACCGCCGCTCGCCTGTACCATTGCGCCCTGGTGTCCTTCGCGGCGCGGGGCTACGAGGCGACGACCCTGCGTCACATCGCCACCGACGCTGGGGTGAGCCCTGGGCTGCTCTACCGCTACTTTCCGTCCAAGCGTGCGCTCCTGCTCCACCTCTACGAGCGCCTCTCGCTGGCCTACGCCGAGCGGGCGGCGAGCCTGGCCGCGGGCCCTTGGACCGAGCGCGTGGCGGCGGCGACCTCGCTGAGCCTGGAGACCCTGTCCCCGCACCGAGACACCCTGCGGGCCCTGGTGGGGGTGCTGGTGGGGGGCGGGGACGACGGGCTCTTCGGCGCCCACACCGCCCTGTCGCGGCGGCGCGTGAGCGCGGCCTTCGAGACCGCCGTCGCGCAGGCCGACGCTGCGCCTGCGTGCGCCTCGTCCCTGGCGCGGCTGGCTTATCTAGGCCACCTGGCGGTGCTGCTCTTCTGGCTGCTCGACCGCAGCCCGCAACAGCGGGCGACCCGCGGGCTGCTGGCCTGGGTGCCCTGGACAGCCCTCGCGGTGTTGGTCCGTGTGCCGGGGGTGGCGGGCCAGGTGGACCGTCTGGCCGCGCTGGTGAGTGACGGGCTCTGGCCGCAGGGATCCGTGATGGACTCGCCGCCTCGACCCTAGTCGTTGGGCGCGTCCGGGGCGGGGCTTCGCGCGACGACCGAGCCGCGTCGCTTCGCAGGTGCGCAGGGCCACCTTTTGATCCTGGGGTGATCGCGGCGGCGTCTCAGCCTCGGGCGGCTCCCCGGTTGCGTCCCCCGCGCTCCCGTGGTTGCGTCCCCGCTCTTCCGATGGAGCCCGCCATGCCACACACACCATGCACCGCGCAGCTGAGCGCCCCCCGCCGCCGCCGGCCCTCGCTCGGAGTGGCAGCGACGCTGCTGACCCTCACGGGCGGGCTCTTCGGCGGCTGCGACGAGCAGCAAGACGTCCAGGCCGTCGCGGTGACGGCTGCCGCGACCCCGACCACCAGCGCCAAGCCAGCGGACCCGAGCGTGGCCAAGGCCGTCGCGCAGGCCGCGGCTGCGGCCCACCCGAGCGCTCGTCCGGCCCACGCTGGCGAAGCGCCGCCGCTGCCGCCTGGCCACGGCAACACGCTGCCCCCGGGCCATCCGCCCGTCGCCGGCATCGCAGGCACCCAGCAGGTCGACGCCCGCGGGCCCAAGGCCGGCCAGCCCAAGCTCCCCGCGGGCAAGCAGGGGCCGCGCGGCAAGGTGGCCGAGGTGCTCCAGGCGGGCCGCTACACCTACCTGCGCATCGGCAAGGACTGGAGCGCGGTGCCGGCCGCCAACGTCAAGGTGGGCCAGGACGTGGCGGTCATGGGCGCGATGAAGATGGAGAACTTCAAGTCCAAAGCGACTGGCCGCACCTTCCCCGAGGTCTGGTTTGGCCACCTGGCGCTGCCGGCAGATCAGGTCGCCAAGGGCGCCGCTGGGGCCGCCGCTGGGGTCAAGAAGCCCCCGGCGAAGATCGGCGCCAAGGTGCAGCGCGCCACGGGCCAGGGCGCGCTGACGGTGGCGGAGCTGCACGGGCAGAAGGCCACGCTGCAGGGCAAGACCGTGCGCATCCGCGGCAAGGTGGTGAAGTTCAACGCCGGCATCCTCGACCGCAACTGGCTCCACCTGCAGGACGGCTCCGGTGACCCCGACGCGGGCTCCCACGACATCACCGTGACGACACCCACGAGCGCCGCGGCGGTCAAGCCCGGCGCGGTCGTCACCGTCGAGGGCGTCGTCGCGTTGGACCGCGACTTCGGCTCCGGCTACCGCTACGGCGTGCTGGTCGAGAAGGCCAAGGTCACGCCCTGAGCGGGCTGAGCGTGCTGGGCATGCTGGGCGCGCTGGGCCTCGCGCACCGTCCTGGCGTGCGCTCGTGCGGACCCGGAGCCGCCGCGGCGGTGACCTGCCTGCCTTGCGCTTGTCGCACCGGCCACCGATCCTGACGCCGCCGCAGCACGCTGACGTGTCGCGGTGACCAGCGGAGGCTGCATGAGCGGCGAGAGCGGCACCCTCTTCCTCGGCGGCGAGCTCGACGTCGACAGCGGCGAGCGCACCGGCGCGTCGGTCCATTACAAGCGCGAGCACCTGACCACCCACGGCGTCATCGTCGGCATGACCGGCTCGGGCAAGACCGGGCTCGGCGTGGTGCTGCTCGAGGAGGTCCTGCGCCAGGGGCTGCCCGCGCTCATCCTCGACCCCAAGGGCGACATGGGGAACCTGCTGCTCAGCTTCCCGGAGCTCGCGCCGGCCGACTTCAAGCCGTGGGTCGACCCGGGCGCCGCCGCGCGCAAGGGCCTGTCGGTCGACCAGCTCGCCGAAGACACCGCGCAGACCTGGACCGAGGGGCTCGCCGGTTGGGGGCTGAACGGCGACGCGCTCGAGGACATCAACGCCAAGGCGGAGCTCTGCATGTGGACCCCGGGGAGCACCGCCGGCACGCCGATGAACGTGGTGGGCTCCCTGGCCGCGCCCGAGCTCGACTTCGACAGCGACGCGGAGACCCTCCGCTCCGAGATCGAGGCCTTCGTGTCGAGCCTGCTGCTGCTGGCCGACGTGGACGCAGATCCCATCTCGAGCCCCGCCCACATCCTGCTCTGCCACCTCATCGAGAAGTCGTGGCGCGCGGGCAAGGACCTGGACCTGGGGCGGCTCATCGCGCAGGTGGCCAACCCCCCCATCCGGCGCCTCGGCGTCTTCGACCTCGACGAGTTCTACCCCGCCAAGCAGCGGCAGAAGCTGGCCATGCGGCTCAACGGGCTGGTGGCCTCGCCCAGCTTCGCGACGTGGATGGAGGGGCCGCCGCTCGACGTGCAGTCCCTCTTCTACGCCCCGGACGGGCGGCCGCGGGGCAGCGTGGTCTACCTGCCACACCTCGACGAGGAGCAGCGCCAGTTCGTCGTGACGTTGATCTTGTCCAAGGTGGTCACGTGGATGCGGCGACAGCCCGGCACGTCGGACCTGCGCGCGCTGGTCTACATGGACGAGGTCTACGGCTTCGCCCCGCCGACCAAGAACCCGCCCTCCAAGAAGCCGATCTTGACGCTGCTGAAGCAGGCTCGGGCGCACGGGCTGGGGCTGGTGCTCTCGACACAGAACCCCGTGGATCTCGACTACAAGGCCATGAGCAACGCCGGCACGTGGATGATCGGGCGGCTGTCGACCGAGCGTGACAAGGCCCGCATCGTCGAGGCGCTCAAGTCCGCTGCGGGCGACGGTGACGTGGACTCCCTGGACACGCTCATCGGCGGGCTGGGCAAGCGGCAGTTCGTGCTGCACGGCGCCCGTCGGCCGGCGCCCACGCTCTTCACCACGCGCTGGGCCTTGTCGTACCTGCGCGGGCCGCTGACGCGGGACGAGGTCACCCGGCTGACCGCGGGGCGGGACGCGGAGCTCGCCACGCAAGACGACAGCCCGGCCCCCGAGCGGCCAGCGGCCCGGATCCGGGAGCCGTCGGGCGCGACGGTCGACGCGCGCCCCGCTGTGCGCGCGGCAGTGAGCGCCAACGGCGGCGCGGCGCGGGTGTCGCGGATCTCGCCCTCGGAGCGCTCCGACGCGGCCATCGACATGGTCACCCACAGCGCGGGCGACGGCACGCTGCAGGCCACGGTGCTGCCCGTGGCTCGGCGGCGAAAGCCGGTGGCCTTCCCGCGGGTGGCCGACGGGGTGCCGGTCCACCACCTGAACCCCAGCGCCCCCTGGGCGCCGCTGCTGGGGGTCGACCCGGAGAGCGAGCGCTGGGAGGCCGCCGTCATCGCCCGCGTTCGGCTGCGCTTCCCGGACGGTCCCGGCGGGCCCGGTCCGGTGGAGGAGTGGGAGGCGGTGTACAGCAACCTGCGCGAGGACTTCGTGCCGGGGGCCGGCATCGAGGTGGACTGGGATCCGCGCGACCTGGAGGGCGATCCGCCGGCGCAGGCGGTGGTCCGCCGACCGGCGGCGCCGGTGGAGGACCCGGCCTGGTGGGACACCGTGCGCGAGCGCCTGCAGCGCTGGCTCGACACGCGCCGCACGGTCGACGTGCTGCGCAACGACACGCTGGGGCTGGTCGGGCGCATCGGCGAGGACCGGGGCGCCTTCGACGCCCGCTGCCGCAAGCTGGCGGACGAGCGCGCGGACGCCGCGGCGGCGGAGCGCAGCCAGCACTACATGTCCAAGATCCAGACCTGGCGGACGCAGCTCGAGGCGACCACCTACAAGATCGACCAGGCCGAGGCCGAGGCGGCTGCAGCGGCGGCCCAGGCGGCGGAGTTGGCGGACAAGGCCGCGCTGCTCGCTGGTGTGCTCAAGGGGCAGCTGCGCACCAGCGAGGCGGCAGCGGCGGCGCGCAAGCGGCAGGCCGCCGAGGCGCGGCGCGACCAGGCGGTGGCGGCGCGCGGGCGGGTGGCCAAGGCGTGGCAGGACCTCGCCGCGCTGGAGCGACAGCTGGGCGACGAGCTCTCCGAGATCCACACCTCGTGGCTCGCCAAGGCCGGCGAGGTGCGCACGGAGCGGGTCGAGCGCGTGGCCAGCGTGGAGCTGGCCCACGTGGGCCTGGTGTGGATGCCGGTGGCGCAAGAGGCCGGGTCGTGAGCGCCCTGCGCGAGGGCGCCGACATGGGTCACACGCGGGCCGCCCCGAGGCGCGCTCGTCGCGGCCGGGGCCGGAGCGCCGTGGTGGCGATGGCCTGCGCGGTCGCGCTGGCGGGCTGCGCTGGCTTCCCCACCGAGGCCGAGCGCGTGACCCTGCAGCCGGACTCGGGCCGCGCCGGCAGCGACGGTGACCCCGGTCCCCACGGCGTCGGTTGCGCCGAGGTCCGGGTGCAGGCGCGCGTGTCGGACGCCTTCGACGCCACGGTGTGCTGGCCGGGTGACGACGCCGGCGCGCTCGCTGCAGGGGGCCCCTTCGAGCCCGTGGTCGTCCTCCAGGGCGGGCTCGTGGCGCGCGAGCGCTACCAGTGGCTGCTGACCCACCTCGCCAGCCGCGGCTACGTCGTCGCCGCCCCCGCGCACCCGGGCTCGTTGGCGATCTTGGCTGCTGGCAACGCGGAGGCGACGCGCGCTTGGCTCCAGGCGGCCAACGCCGCTGCGGGGCTGCTGCAAGGGGCGATGCACACGCCCAACGGCGTGGGCATCCTCGGCCACTCGCTCGGCAGCACCGTGGCGACCCAGGCCTGGCTCGACGACGAGGGCTTCGGCCCGCTGGTGCTCCTGGGCGGCTACCCGGCGGACGGAGACGACGTCAGCGCCCGTGCTGGCGACCCGGTGCTCTCCGTGAGCGGGCAGCGCGACGGCTACGCCACCCCCGGCGAGGTGCGTGCGGGCTTCGATCGCTTCGAGAAGCCGCGCTGGCTCGGGCTGGTGTCGGGCATGCACCACTTCGCCTGGGCGGACGCGGCGACGCCGGGCGAGCTGGAGACCGACGGCACCCCGGCGCGCCCTGTGGTCGACCTGCGGCGCGACGCCATGCGGCTGGTCGACGCCTTCCTGGACACCCACGTCCGGGGCGACGCCGACGGTTACAAGCGGCTGAACGCCGGCGCGTTCCCTGGCGTGGAGCTGAGCCAATGAGCTTGCTCTCACCCGTCTCGCGCCAGCCCTCCTCGCGCCAGCCCCCGTCGCGCCGGTCCCTGCCGCTCGACGCCTCGGACGGCCCTTCGCCGCGGCAGTTCCGTGTCCATTGGCGCGCGCCCAGCGTCCGGCGACGGCGGCTGGGTTTGCTCCTGCTGGCCGGCCTCATCGCTGCGTCGATGACCCTGGCGCGCCCAGCGCGCGCAGCGGACGCCCTGGCGCTGCGACACGGTCAGGACGCGACCCACGTCAGCGCCGTGCTCGGCGTGCCCACGCTCTCGGTGGCAGCGCCCATCCCCGGGCTCTCCGGTTGGCAGGGCGCGGTGTCGTTGCGGCTGCCGGCTGACTCCCTCTCACTCTACGTCGGGCGCCGGGCCGGGTGGGTCGGCGGCGACCACGGCTGGTATGTCGACGGGCTGTGGAGCGTGGGTGTGGTCGCGCCGCTCGTCAGCGCAGGGGTTGGCCTCGGCGTGACAGGCGCCGCCCAGGCCGGCTGGCGCTGCGACGGCTTCGTCAGCGCGCTCACTTTGGCCGCGCCCGTGGTCGTCGGCTGGAGCGCCCTCGCCGCGGGCACCGGCGGCGGCCCGGGCAGCGGCGTCGGCGTGCGCGTGCCCGTCCTGCTGGAGTTGACCTTGCGCTGGCGGGTCTACCGCGCTTGGTTGGGGGTCCAGGTGGGCGCCGGCCCGGTCTGGACACCCGGGCTCGACACCGCCATGGCGGCCGATGTGGCCCTGGTGCTGGCCCTGCCGCTCTGAGGGCCGCTCGTCTCCCACCGGAACCGGACCCGACATGACCCAGCCCCCCCCAGATCTCGACCTCGTCTACGTCGGCGACCCCATGTGCTCCTGGTGCTGGGGCTTCGCGCCGACCCTCGCCGCCGTCCAGGCGCGCTTCACGCTGCCCCTGCGCCTGGTGCTGGGTGGCCTGCGCCCGGGCGCAGCGGCCGAGACGCTGACCCACCACGCGCGCGCCCGCATCGCCGACCACTGGCACCACGTCGAGGTCGCCAGCGGGCAGCCCTTCGACCACGGCGGGCTCGACGACCGGCCGGCCACCTGGCGCTACGACACGGAGCTCGCCAGCATCGCCGTGGTGACCCTGCGCACCCTGGCCCCCGCGCACGCGCTCGACTTCTACCACCGTCTGCAGCGGGCCTTCTACGCCGAGCGCGTCGACCTCACCGACCCCGCCGTGTACCCGCCGCTGCTCGACGGCTTCCCGGTGTCGGAGGCCGCGTTCACGGATCTCTTCGGCTCGCGCGACATGAAGGAGCTGGCCTGGGCCGACTTCGCCTTCGCCCGGAAGCTGGGCGTCCACGGCTTCCCCACGCTGCTGCTGCGCGAGGGCTCGAGCTACGGCGTGGTCAGCCCGGGGTGGAGCAGCGCCGACAAGCTGATCCCGGCGCTCGAGGCCTGGCTCACCACCCACCACCCTGCCGCGCTCTCCGGGCTGCTCTGCGACCTCGAGAGCGGCACCTGCTAGCCCCCATCCCAAGGAGCCTCTGATGACTCAGCCCACCTTCGACGCGACCACCTCTGCCGAAGAGGTCGTCGACGGCCTCGACCTCACCGGCAAGACCTACCTGGTCACCGGCTGCAACTCCGGGCTCGGCTACGAGACCGCTCGTGTGCTCGGCGCCCGTGGGGCTCGCCTCATCGGCCTGGCGCGCACCCGTGACAAGGCGGCGCAGGCCCTCGCGAAGCTCGGCGTCGCAGGTGACGCCGTGGCCTGCGATCTCGGCGACCTCGACTCCGTGCGCGCCGCGGTGGACGCGGTCCGGCAGCTCGCGCCTCTCGACGCGCTCATCGCCAACGCGGGCATCATGGCGCTGCCGGAGCTGCAGCAGATCCAGGGCTTCGAGGCGCAGTTCTACGTCAACCACATGGGTCACTTCGTGCTGGTGACCGGGCTGCTCGACCGGCTCACCGACGCCGGCCGGGTGGTGATGCTCAGCAGCGGCGCACATCGCTACGCCAAGGCGGGCCTGGAGCTCGACAACCTCTCCGGCGAGCGCGACTACGATCCGTGGCGCATGTACGGCCGCTCCAAGCTGGCCAACATCCTCTTCGCCCGGTCGCTCGCCGCGCGCTTTGGCGCCAGCGGTCGCACGGCGGTGGCGCTGCACCCAGGGGTCATCGAGACCAACCTCGGCCGGCACGTGCCGAACAAGGAGGCCATGTACGAGCGGCTCAAGCACATGCTCAAGACGGTGGGGCAGGGCGCAGCCACGCAGGTCTACGCCGCCGTCCACCCCGCCATGGCCGGAGTCACCGGGGTGTACCTGAGCGACTGCGCGGTGGCTGAGACGCTGCCAGAGGGCCAGGACGACGCCCTCGCCGCGGCGCTGTGGGAGCGGAGCGAGGCCATCGCTGCCGGGGCGTCTGCGTAGGCGCACGCGGCGGCGTCCGAGCCCAACGTGCGCTCACCGGCCGGCAGTACAGCCCCGGGGTCGAATCGCGTAGGCTCGGCCCATGAGTGAGACCAATCAGTTCCAGCTGCTACGCGAGCGGCGCTTTCTGCCGCTCTTCGTGACGCAGTTCTTCGGCGCCTTCAACGACAACCTGCTCAAGATCGTGCTGGTGCTCCTGGTCACCTTCGGGTGGGGGGAGAAGGCTGGCTACGACCCGGCGATCCTGGTGCCCGTGTGCAACGGGGTGCTGATCTTGCCCTTCTTCCTCTTCTCGGCCACGGCCGGCCAGCTCGCCGACAAGTTCGACAAGGCCTGGCTGGTGCGCCGGGTGAAGCTCGTCGAGATCGTGGCCATGGCGCTCGCGGCGCTGGGCTTCGGCCTGGGGAGCCTGGAGCTGCTCGTCGCGGTGCTCTTCCTCATGGGCCTGCAGAGCACCTTCTTCGGTCCGCTCAAGTACAGCATCTTGCCGGGCGTGCTGCGCGAGTCGGAGCTGGTCGGCGGCAACGCGCTCATCGAGACCGGCACCTTCCTCGCCGTGCTCGCGGGCACCATCGCGGGCGGTCTGCTGCTGGAGCTCGACCACGCCACCACCGCGGTGTCGGCGGTGCTCTTCGCTGTCGCCGTGGTCGGGTGGCTCACCAGCCGCTCCATCCCGGACGCGGCGCCGGGGGACCCCTCGCTCACCGTGCGGCTGAACCCGGTGCCCGAGACCATCAAGCTGGTCCGCTTCGCCAAGCAGGACGAGACCATCTTCCTGTCGATCATGGGCAACAGCTGGTTCTGGTTCTACGGCGCCACCATCCTGACCATCTTGCCCACGTGGGCCGCCCACGAGCTCAACGCCAGCGAGTCGGTGGTCACCCTCTTCCTCACCGTGTTCTGCCTGGGCATCGCGGGGGGCAGCCTCTTCTGCGAGAAGCTCGCCCACCACCGCATCGAGCTCGGGCTGGTGCCCCTCGGCAGCATCGGCATGACGCTCTTCGCCGGGGACCTCTTCTTCGCGACCGCGGGCGCCGCCCACCACGCCGCGACGGCGCCGGTGGACTGGCTGACCTTCGCCTCGAGCCTCGGCGGGGTGCGCGTGCTGGTGGATCTGTGCGCGCTCAGCGCCTTTGGCGGCATGTACATCGTGCCGCTCTTCGCGCTGATTCAGGAGCGCGCTCCGGTGGCGCATCGCTCCCGTGTCATCGCCGCCAACAACATCATCAACGCGGCGTGGATGGTCGCGTCGGCCCTGCTCACGGCGGCCTTGGGCGCGTCGGGCGTCTCGGGCGCAGCTACCTTCCTGGTGCTCGCCGTGCTCAACGCGGTGGTGTCGCTCTACATCTACAACATGCTGCCCGTGTTCATGATCCGCTTCATCGTGTGGACCCTGATCCACACGCTCTACCGGCTGCGGACGCAGGGCACCGACAAGCTGCCGGACGAGGGGCCGGTGGTCATCGTCGCCAACCACGTCACCTTCGTCGACGGGCTGATCATGTCGGCCGCCATGCGGCGCCACGTGCGCTTTGTCATGGACCACAACTACGCCGACCTGCCGGTGCTGCGCTACCTGGTCGACAAGGGCGGCATCATCCCCATCGCGCCGAAACGGGAGTCCGAAGAGGTGCTCGAGCAGGCCTTCGACAGCATCGCCGAGGCGCTGGAGAACGGCGAGGTGGTGTGCATCTTCCCCGAGGGTAAGCTCACGGCGGACGGGGAGATGAACGACTTTCGCAGCGGCATCGACCGCATCCTCGCGCGCACGCCAGCGCCGGTGCTGCCAGCGGCCTTTCACGGTCTCTGGGGGAGCTTCTTCTCGCGCGACCGCGGCAAGGTGCTCGGCTTCCTACCCAAGCGCTTCTGGAGCCGCATCGACCTCGTGGTGGGCGACCTGGTGCCGGTGGGGCAGGCCGAGAGCAAGGGCCTCGAGGACATCGTGCGCACGCTGCGAGCTGGCCGCACCTGAGCGGCAGGGGAGACCTGGACATGAAGACGCGCCCTTTCATCACGCGAACTGGGGCCACGCTCGTCGCTGGGCTCTGGGTCCTCGTGACCGCTTGCAGCGAGCCAGCGCCGCGGGTCCCGGCCGCCGCGCCGACGCTCAGCGCGGGGGTCGACGTGGTCATCGCTGACGACGCCTCAGCCGGCGTGGTGCTCGCGGCCAACGACGTCGCCGCCGCGATCGGATCGCTCACCGGAGCGCCGCGCCCAGTGGTCGTTGGAGGTCGAAGTAGCGCCTCGGCAAAGACGGTCGTTTGGGTCCGGACGAGCAGCGCGGCGGAGACGGCGGAGCAGGGCTTCACCGTTCACAAGCGGGCCTGGCCGGACGGGCAGGTGGGCCTGGAGGTCCTGGCGCGCACGCAGGTCGGCGCGCAGAACGGCCTCTACACGCTGGCCCACGATCTGGGCGCCCGCTACCTGCACCCCGAGGAGACCTTCCTGCCGCCGGTGGACGCCGCGGCCACCCTGCCGTGGAGCTACGACGGCGCGGCGCAGGGGCCACACTTCAGCTTTCGCGGGCTGCACGAGCACACGCAGCATCCCACCCCGGCCAGCGACTTCCTGATGCGGCTGGACGACCCGGCGTTTCGCACCCAGGCGTCGAACTGGCTCAAGTGGCTCGCGCGCAACCGCAACAACGCCGCCAGCTTCCACATGCTCAAGACCGTAGACCTGGCCAAGTGGGTGCCCTACTACACCGGCGTCGTCGACGAGGGGCACAGCTACGGCATCCGCATGGGCTTTGTCACCAGCTACGCCGACCAGCAGCAGAACAACTACAAGCACATCGACGAGCTCGACAAGGGCGCCGACGGCAAGCCCAAGGCCGACGACGTGCAGATCAAGGCGAGTCTCGACACGCTGCTCTCCACGGGGGTCGACTGGGTCGCGTTCCAGATCGGCACCAGCGAGTTCACCAAGCCCAAAGACGCGCGGGTGCTGCAGTGGATGAGCACGACCCTCAGCCACCTCGCCGACAAGCACCCGGGGGTGAAGGCCTACGCGTGGATTCACACCACCTGCGACCTCAAGGACGAAGAGGGCGGCTACTTCTATCACCTGCCGCTGCAGGCCGGCGGCGACTTCGGCGCGTGGGTCCACACGACCATGTTCTACACGCTGAGCCACCCGGCGCCCGTGTACCACTGCCAGGACTTCAGCCAGCAGGTCGACTTCCTCAAGCAGGCCGACGGCAAGCGGGAGCTGGTCTACTTCCCCGAGACGGCCTGGTGGCTGGGCTTCGACAACAACGTCCCGCTCACCATGCCGATCACCGGCTGGTCGCGCGCCCACGACGTGCAGGAGACCCTGAGCCAGTTCGCGGTGACCGGGCACATGACCTTCACCACGGGGCGTGAGTGGGGCTACTGGCGCTACGACCACCACGTGCTGGGGCTGGGCTGGGACGGCGCGCTCACCTGGGACGCCTACCTGACCAGCATCGAGCCGCTCTTCGGCGCCAACGGCGAGGCAGCGCACCAGCTCATCGCCGCGTGGACCGAGCTGCAGCGCAGTCACTTCTACGTCACCAACCCGCTGATCTACTTCTACATCGCCGGTGAGCTGGCGCAGGACGAGATCGGCCAACAGGCGGGGATCCTGGCGCGTCGGCCCAAGCCGGCCTTTCACACCGTGCTGGCCTACAAGCCGGACGCCTGGGCGGCGTGGGTCGCGGGGGACTTTCAGCAGCTGCAAGACATGCAGGTGGCCTACGCCGACGCCTTCGCCAAGGCGCCCAAGACCCTGAGCGAGGGCACGCCGCAGCAGCAGCGGCTCTACCGAGAGCTCCACACCACCTACGACCTCTACGTGAAGCGGGTGGCGCACACGGTGGCCCTCTACGGCGCTGTGGTGGCCATGCGGCCGTGGCGCGACGCCCTGGCGGCGGAGGCGGCGGGCGGGGCCAAGGCCGACGAGGCGCTGCGGGCCAAGACCCTGGCGGCGGCGGAGGCGAAGCTCGCGGAGGCCCAGGGGATCACGCAGGCGGTGCTCAAAGCGGTGAAGGCGCAGGAGGCCGACTACCGCTACCCGGTGGCGCAGCTCGCCCGGCCGAAGCCCAAGACGCTGACATCGTATCCCTTTGGCTACATCGAGCAGACCAGCACCGGGCACTTCTGGGTGCGGCGCGACAAGCAGCTCGCGTCGCTGATCAAGAAGACCTACGGCACCGGCAAACAGGCCTGGACCGACAAGCCCGCGGCGCTCTTCGTCACCGACAAAGACAAGACCACGCTGCAGGAGCCCAAGCACCCGCTGGCCGGCAACGTGCTCTCCAGCTTCATGCCGCGCATGTTGGTCGGCGCCACGCTCTCGGGCGACCAGGACGCGCAGCTGACCCTGCAGGTCGGCATCGACAACGACAGCAACGGCCTGCCGGACGGCGACTCGGAGCAGAGCGTCTCGTGCGCCGCCAACGGCGAGACCTACACCGGCGTCACCAGCGCGTTCAGCCTGGAGGTCTTCAGCGCCGCGGGGGAGAGCCTGGGGGACCTGAGCCTGCTCAAGGCGGCGTTCACCGCCGTGCTCAAGGCCAAGGGCGGAGTGGTGCAGGAGCTGAGCTCGCTGACCATCGCTGGGGCGACGCCGACCAAGGCCTTCCTGGCGATGATGATGCAGGTGGGCGGCATCGACGAGGCCGGCGCCTCAGCGCTGATCGCCAGCGTCTTCGGGCTGCCAGCAGGCGAGCCGCTGCCGCCGACCCTGCCGGTGGTGTTCGCCTTCACTTTTGAGCCGGTGTTGTAGGGTCTGCGGGGCGGCGTGGACGTCAGCGCACGGCAGGGCCACCGGACCGGAGCGGGGCTGGGCACGCCATGCAGTGCAGGGCAAATCGCTTGAACGAGATGACGTGAGAGAACGACCGGCGTTTGCTGACCGTTGGTGCGTGGACGGGACATGGACTGGAGAACTGTCCCCCGTCCGGCGGACGTGCTGAGCCACAAGAGACCTCACGCCGCGTCTCGGACTTGAAGCCCCTGCCGCACCGCCAATCGACGCCTGGCAAGCAGTCAGCCTCGAGCGCAGGCTGCATGAACGCCACGGACTGACCCACGTCCGCGTTGGCAAGGGCGGCAAGATGCTCACGCTAGCGTCGGGCCCGGCCGGCGCAGTCGTGCGTCAAGCGCGCCTGAAGCGCGACACCGTGCACCTGTCGCTGCTCCACATGCCCAGGCGTAGCGGGCGATGCGAGCCCTCGTCGCTCCACGGCGCCCTCGACAACGAGGCTGATCCCCTCGCAAGCCGATTCGCTTGGATGGTCGCTCCCTGGGACGACAACCAGGGAGACACCTCCGACCCGCAGTAATAGACCGACGCCGTTGGCGTTCCATGGACCCCTGGGACCGGTGTGGGTCTCTCGCTCAGGTCCAACAAGACCTCCATTTCGGGCTAGGTTGGGAGGCAGTCGAGCCCGACCGCCCCAACACGCACACCAAAGACCGGACAGCCCGCCGTGAACGAAGCGCCACCGCGACCTCTCGTGTCGCCTCCTGAGGACCTCCACACACCCGCACCGGGCGAGGCCGCCAGGCGCAACGCGTCACGCGCCACCGCTGGAGCGTCGCTTTGGGCGAGCGCTCGAGTCGCGGGCCTGGTCCTCGCGGTCCTGGCGGGCAGCTGCGAGAGCGACCCGGCGCCGGCCCCTGTGACCGTCGGCGGCCACGCCTTTCGCTTCAGCACCGAGGGCGGGCGGCTCGACGGGGCGAGGGTCCATATCCTCGAAGAGCCGGCGCGCACGCAGATCACCGACGACGAGGGGCACTGGTCTTTCGACGGACTCGAGGCCGGCACGCCCTACACCTTCGTGGTGGCCGCCGACGGGTTCCGAACGACACAGACCGGCACGACGGCCTACGAGGCCAGCACCGACGATGTCACCTTCCAGGTCCCCGACGACAAGCTCTTCGCGGTGCTCGCCAGCCTGGTCGACCTCACCCCCTCCGACGAGCGCTGCCAGATCGCGTCGACCGTCACACGCCGCGGCCACAGCCTGTACGACGGGCACGGGACCCACGGGGAGCCCGACGCCACCGTGACCATCGACCCCGCCGGGCGCGCAGACGAGGGCCCGGTGTATTTCAACCTCGTGTCGCACAACGTGATCTTCCCCGACAAGGGGCTAAAGCAGACCAGCCACGACGGCGGTGTGCTCTTTCTCAACGTGCCACCTGGCGACTACACGCTCTCGGCCACCAAGGCCGGAACGAGCGTCCGCAGCGTCGCGGTGAAGTGCCGTCCGGGAGTCCTGGTGAACCCGTCTCCACCGTGGGGCCTGCAGGTGGTCAGCGGTGGCTTGGAGCCGAAGAAGCCGGGCGAGAAGGGGCCCTTCGACTGATCGCCGTAGCACCTGCCCCAGCGGCCCCCGCCGTGAGCAGCCGCGGCTGGGCTACTTCGAGCCAGCCGCCAGCCCCGCACCGGCGGCCTTCAGGGCGCCCTGGACCAGGTCCGCCGGCAGCGCGGCGTCGACGACCACCGCGGTGCCCGAGCTGTCGATCTTGGTGCTCTTGCCCATGGGCAGCGCCGCCGCCATGGGCCCGCGCATGCCCTTGGGGTCCTGGCCCTTCAGGTCGTCCAACATCTGCGTCCGCAGCATCTTGGCCACGCCGGCGAGCTCCGTAGCCTGCTTGGCCGTCGGCATCTCGATGCGCGCCTGCACGTTCAGCGTCTTGGCGTCGAGCGACACGACGGCGTGCTTCATCACGTCGGTGTGGGCCTTGAAGGGGTTCTTGGCGTCGTCCTTCAGCAGGTCCCGCACGGCATGACCGGGCATCAGCACCGCCGCGACCTTGTCGGTGGGGATCGCGCTGAAGTCGGTGGTGTGCGCCTTCAACATGCGACCGAAGAGGGCCTCCGACGTGGCGAAGAGGACCAGCTCGCCGCGCTGGCCGATGTAGAAGCTCCGGTCGGCCGGCGTCGCGACCGCGAGCCCTCCGATGGTCGCCTTGGAGAGCGGCTGCTTGTCGGCGCTCGCCTTGATCAGCTCTGGCACCACGGTGTCCTTCTTGAACGTGCCTGCGATCGCCACCGCGACCTCGGGCGTCTTCGCCTTGGCGTTCAGGATGCACACCGCGACCTCGCGCGTGCCGGTCTTCGGATCCCAGCCGATGGCCGCGGCCATCTTGTTGAACTTGGCCGCCTCGCCGTCTTTCGCGGCTTTGACCTTGTCCAGGGCGGGGACGATGTTCTTCTCCACGTCGGGCAGCGCGAAGAGCGCCGCGGTGTCGACGCGCATCGCGATCTGGCAGCCGTCCGGCAGCGCGGCGAGCGCGGTGGAGGTCGGCGCGGCCGTGTCTTTGGCCGGAGCGGCCTTGGCGGGCGCGGCCTTGGCGGGCGCGGCTTTGGCTCCCTTGTCGCTGGCCTTCTCGGCCTGGGCCGCCTTGTCGGCGGTGGCCTTGGCGGCCGGCTTCGCGGCCGGCTTCGCGGGCTCCTTCGCCTTGCCGCAGCCCGAGGCGGCCAGGGCGACCAAGAGCGCACCGGTGAGGGTGAAACGCCCAGTCTTCGTCGCGTAGTTTGTCATCGTAGCTCCTGCTGGCAGCGTGCTTCA
>JAUIAC010000491.1 GCA_030425545.1 bacterium
GCGTCTCGTTCAGCGCGCTCTCGTCGAGTGGAGGGTTGATGCCCTTCGAGAAGTTGGCATGCCTGGGCTCACAGCCGCTCCAAGCCGTGGCTGTGACGGACGGAGGTGTCGGCGACTTGGGCAGGAATCCAGCGCTGTCCTGATAGCTGTAGCTCATGATCGACGGGTGGTTCGGGTTGTGGTGCTGCACGGTGTCGCAGGGGATGGGGCACGAGCCGCCGTAGCAGGAGCGCTGCAGGTCAGTGCAGGCTGTGCCACAGCCGGTGCTGCAGGTGTTCTTGCCGTGAGAGTGGTGCAGGTCGAGCTGATGCCCGACCTCATGGAAGAGCGGATCGACCAGGCGGTTCTGATCCTCGGTGGCGTCGCCGGAGACGTAGGCGGCCGACACTGCGATGCGCTCAAAACCGCTACCGTTGTTGCCGGTCTGCCCACCGCCCCTGGTGTGCGTGCCCAGCACATAGTGCGCGATGCCGCCATAGCGCATGATGCCGCCGAACTGCCGGTTGAAGTAGGTGCTGGCTTGATGCCAGTCCGGGAAGATCTCCCAACCAAAGTCGTCGTCAGGCAGTCGCCAGGTATGCTGCGGCAGCAGGTGGGCCGAGATGCGGTAGCGCCGGTCATTGGCGTGCGGGCAGGGCGCACTGCTGCCGTCCCAGCATGTGCTCGGCCACTGCGACCAGAACTCGCTCACCCAGCTCATCTGGGCCGATGTCAGCAGGTGGGCGTGGCTTGGGTCGCCGGGGTGTAGCGCCGCGCAGGTGCTGGAGCTGGCATCGCAGCCCAGGGTGTCGATCTGCATGTAGACGTCGTGCACGCTCGGATCGGGTTTCGTCATCGCAGACAGCGGCTCGGCCACGCACCATGCGCCCGGGCACGCAGGGCTCGTCGCGAGCAGATCGATGGCGGTACAGGTGCCAGCGTCATTCGTTGGCTCCGCCGGTACCTTGGTGCACGAAAACGCGGCGGCCCAGAGCTCCCAGGTGTCTTCCATGCCGTCGTTGTCCGAGTCTCTCGGCGACCAACACTCACTTGGGTCGCTCGCCGTGCCCGCGCAGCTCACCGAGTGGTCGGAGGCGACGCCGTTGACCAGGCCCCTCACGTCGGCGCAGTTGCCGCCGGTCCACACCAGGTCAACGCCCGTGTCCAAGGTGTAGGAGTCGCAGGTGCCCAGTGTGGTCTCGAGCTCGCGCGTGAGGCCATCCCCGTCGTCATCGCGCTGATCGTCCTGGGTCCATGCTCCGTTGTCGGTCGTATGGGTACGGCGGTGGAACAGCCGCGCGTTCATCACGTAGCCCGGCGCGTCGGCCAGATCATAGGTTCCGACGATGATGCGACTCGCGGTGATGGTCGGACCGTCCAGCGTGACGCGGCTCACCCGGACGGTCGCGCCGCCCCAGCTGACGTCATCGTTCATCTGAAAGCGGCCGCAGGTTCCCGTGTCGCAGTCCACGGCGAGCGTGCTCAAGACCAGGATCTTGCTGTCGGCGTAGTCCGCTTGCTGCAGCCCGGCTGTTGGCGAGTCGTTGCCGTTCTTGCCGACGAAGACCTGATCCCGATCCCGGAGCTCCTTGCCGCGTACATGCCAGCCCCCGAACACCTTGTCGTCCAGCGACAGCAAGACCGTGGAGTTGACCGCGATCTCCACGTCAGCGGTGCCCTCGCGGCCGTGCTCGTAGTTGGTGACGATGACGCGATAGATACCCGCCTGCGTGGCCGTGAAGCTGATGGCTGAGTCGAGGTGGTCGTAGGTTCCGCCAGAGGTAGCGCTGTTGCCGTCGTCGTCGGAGGCTACGATGTCGCCATCGGCGCACGTGGAGTCGTCGCACCGCAGCAGATAGAGCACGGTATCGGCAGTGCTGCCGCCAAGGGTCTTCAGATCGCTGGTGTCTACCTCGATCAGGTCCCCTACGCCGACAGCGTAGAGGTCCCAGTGGTGCATATGGTGCGTCTCGTCCCATACGCACAAGGTGCGTGACGCGTTCACGCAGCCGTCGATGTCGGGCGAACTGAGCAGCGCCATGCCACCGCCCGACAGGGGCTGCGCCCCAGCCGTACTGCTCAACGGCGCGGCCGGTGGACCTGTGGTGGAATCGGCCTTGCACAGCGCGTACTTATGGCTCGTTTCTAGGTGCGTTGCGCATGCGGCGTTGGCTTGACTCGACGCCGAAACAGCGGCGCTCCGCGACCAGAGAGAGAGAGTTCCCCGACTCGGCGTTGCCGCGAAACGCGAAGCAGCGCCATCCTTGGGCGGGGTCGGTTTCACCTTGAACGGGGACACTTTCGCGGCGTCAACCGGCTTGGGCGCGGCGGTCGCGCTCGAGGGAGCTCCGATCTGCGCTGCGATCAACGCGATCAACGTGGGCCACGGCAGCCCGTCAGGTGCGCGAGGCGAGGCGAGGCGAGGCGAGGCGAGGCGAGGCTCATGGTAACCCTCCCGTCTGTCATGGCGATGCGACCACCATCGACAACCACCACGTCGATGTCAACGACATTCCGTGCATCGAAGGTCAGAGGACAAAGAGCCCGCCGCCACAAACCGCGGCGACGGGCTCCGTCGTTGTCAGGCTTGCTGCGGGGCCGTCACCCCACCATACGCACCACCTGCGCCGCCGTGCTGCTCGCGCCCTTCATCTTCTTCGGGAACCAGTGCGCCGCGCGCACGCGCCAGTCCTTCTTGGCCTTGGCCCGCGCCTGCTCCAGCGTCAGGCCCGTGTCCTCCAGCGCGCTCTCCAGCTCGGCCTTGGCCCGCTGACGCGCCTTGAACAGCACCATCTGCACGCGGCTGTACACGTTCACCGCGCCGTCGCCCGTGGTCTCCACCGGCAGGTAGAGCGCGTCCGGGTAGCGCGCGGTGACGATGCTCTGCACGCCGTCGCTCACGCCCGAGCTCGGCATGCAGCCGAATGGCTTGATGCTCAGGGTCATGGTCGCCTTGCCCTTGACCGTGTTCAGCAGCAGCTTGGCCACCTCCATGTGGCCCTCGCCGCCCCGGTTCTCCAGGTGGTAGGCCTCACCCGCGACCTCGGCCAGCTCGTCCATGTCGGGCAGGTGGTAGCCGTGCAGGCCCATGCTCCAGGCGAAGGTCTGGAACACGCCACGCAGCGCCTTGTCGACCGCCCACATGGTCCACACCAGCTTGTGGCCGTCGCCGTCGCTGTCCTTGAGGCCCCAGCGGCCGCCGTCCTCGCCGCTCAGCTTCATGCGGCGCAGGGTGTCCCACTTGACCTCCCACACGTTGTACAGGCCCCACGCGGTGATGGTCTGCACAGAGACCTCCGCGCCCTCGGACTCCAGGAACGCGGGCATCTTGTAGTTGCCGTCGCCCTCGGTGGTCATGGCCCAGAACTCGCCGATGACGCTGACCTTGGGCTTGGGGTTCAGCCGGTCGACCTCCACCGCGCCCATGGTCTTGCGGATGCGGTAGAGCAGCCCCGGCACGTTGGCGAAGAAGCGCTTGGTGGTCTGCTGCTGGCTGAAGGTGTCGAGCACGTCCTGCCGGCAGCGCTCGAGCGCGATGTTGGTCGCCCCGGGCACCACCTCGTAGGGGCGGATGCGGTACATCAGCTGGTTGAGCACGTCGCCGATGATGACGCCCACCGCCAGGCGGCTGAAGAAGTGGCCGTCCACGTCGAGGCCCGGGCCGGTCTGGCCGTCGCCGGTGGCCATCTCGAGCTTGGCGCTGGGCAGGCCCTGGCTCTTGGCCGCGACCTCGCCGAGCTTGTCGGCGGCCACGTCCACGGCGCTCAGGTCCTGGTCGTCGTCGCCGCCCTTCTGCTGAAAGGTCACCACGCGGAAGCGGTCGAAACCCGAGTCGCGCAGGGCCTTGCGGTACTCGGTCTTGTAGGAGCCGAAGCGGCAGGGCCCGCAGGCGTCGGCGGTGAGGAAGATGTAGTTGTCGGCGATCTCGTCCGAGCTCATGCCCGTGGACTCGCGCAGCTTGCACAGGAACTTCACCAGGTTGCCGACGGTGAAGTAGGTCGGGCTGCACTGGCCGCGGTTGCCGAACTCCTTGCCGTAGCGCAGCGACTCGTAGTCGGGCACGTCCATGGCCTGCACGCGGTAGCCGATGCCCGCGAGCGCGCCCTGGATGAAGAGGTCGTGGCTCCAGCTCAGGCCGCTGATGAGGATGGTGACCTTGTCGCGCTCCCCTCGGGTGAAGGCGCGGCAGCCCGGGTCGTTCCAGTGCTCGGGGTCGTCGGGGATGCCGAGGCGCTGCTTCTCCTCGCGGATGAAGGCGTCGAGCTCCGCCTCCATGGCCGACTCGAGCGCGTGGGTCT
>JAUIAC010000492.1 GCA_030425545.1 bacterium
GAGGTGCGCTCCGGCAAGTCCACGGCGGGGCCGCCGCTGGCCGCGTTCAAGGACGGCAAGCTGGTCAAGAACAGCGACCTCGAGGCGACCCAGGCGCGCGAGGGCAAGCTGTGGGTCGCGAGCAAGGCGGGCGTGGCCTCGTCGGCGGTCATCGTGGTCGTCGGGCACGAACACCCGGCGTTGAAGCGAGGCAGCCTCGGACCGCAGCTGCGAGAGGCGGTGACCTTGCTCCTCAAGCAGTTCGGCAAGACCGACCGGGTCAACGTGCTGTGGGCGGGCGACCGCATCCGCGCCGCGGTGAAGCTGGCCTCTCTGGACGGCGAGCTCCAGGACCTGGAGAGCACCACGGTCCGCACCAAGTGCGCTCAGGCCCGGGCGGACGCCGTCGCGGGCGGCGCCGTAGAGCTCGGGCCCAAGGGCAAGGAGTTCGAGCCGGGGACCGACCTGTGCGGCCTGCACGCAGACGCGGGCGGGTTGGCCGACATCGTCGGAGACCGAGCGCTGACCTCGTTTCGCGGCAAGTTTCCGCGCCTGTTCAACCTCGGCAAGCCCTTCTACGACCCGACGCGCTACTGCGACATCCCCACCGACCGGCTGGAGGGCTTCGGCGACGGCTCGCTGATGCCCAACGACAAGAACTTCAAGCGAACGATTCGTGACCGCGAAGAGCGCGCGGAGTCCGGGGAGCGCCTCGACTTCAACACCTCGGCCATGGACGAGGCGCTGCGGATCTTGCTGCGCGACAGCAACGACGGCGAGAACAAGGCGCTGATCCTCATCTCGGACGGTCACGACGGCTACCTGGACGACATCGACCTGTGCAAGCGCCGCCCGCCGCGGCGGTGCCGTGAGGTCAAAGGCAGCCGACGGCGCAAGTGCGTCAAGGCTGCCCTCGACAAGCGGATCACGCTCGAGCAGGCGATGTTCGCGGCCAAGGCCAAGAAGTGGATCGGCCTCGCCCGCGCCGCGGGGATCAAGGTCTACAGCCTCGGCATCGGTCCGCTCGCCCGGCCCGACGAGCTCCTGCGGCTCCGAATTCTCGCTGAGAAGACGGGCGGCACCTATCGCGTCGCGCGGACCGAGGCGCGGCTGGCCCAGAAGATCGGCGATCTCGGCAACGAGCTGCTCGGCCAGGTGGTCATCGACTTCACCCACCCGGCGCCCGATGAGGTGGCGGACAAGGCGGGCTTTCGCATTCAGGTGAAGGGCGCGGACGAGAAGGGCCGCCGCATCGAGAAGGCCTCCAAGGTCATGAAGACGCGCGTGCCCGAGCAGCACGGCTGGAAGCAGATGGTGAAGGACGGCGTCATCGACGCGCTGGTGTCGGCGCAAGAGGCCTTGGGCTACGACGTCTACGTCATCGTCGGCATCGCCATCCTCGTCGTCGTGGGGCTGATCGCGCTGCTGATCTTCTTCCTGGTCGTGCGCGGGTTCTTCCGACTGCTAGGCCGGATCTTCAGGCGAGGAGGGGAGGAGTGAGCGCGACGAACTCCCACCAGGGCAAGGGCGGACACATCATCGTCTCCGGCGAAGAGGTGTTCATCCCCGACGTGAAGATCGTCACCTTCAAGCGTGGCGGAGACGGCTTTGAAGGCAAGATCGGCGAGGAGAGCGGGCGTGAGCTGACGCGCCCTCGCAAGGTCAAGACCGAGAAGGGGCTGCTGCGCACGCGCGCCGCCGAGCACGTGCGCGAGCGCGTGGACATGATCATCCTTCACGCCGACATCACCCATGACTCGGCGCAGTGCTTTCGCGTCCTCTACAACCGCGGCCTGAGCTCGCACTTTGGCATCGACTGGGACGGCACGATCTACCAGTGGTCGGACACGGCCAGCCTGACCATGCACGCGGGCCCGTGGAACAACCGCTCCATCGGCATCGACCTCAACTGCATGCTCGTGAACCACCTGCGCAACCCCAACGCCAACAAGGGCAAGGGCGAGCGCCCCACCGCGCAGATGGAGATCCAGGGCAACCCTTGGATGAGCGTCGGCTACACCGACGAGCAGTACGAGGCGGTCATCGCTCTCATCGCGACGCTCAAGGAGCAGTACCCGAAGATCGACCTCGCGGTCCCGGTCACGGAAGACGGCGAGGTGGTGCCCCACTTCATCCCGGACGTCGACGGCGGTGGGCGTGCGGAGAAGGTCGGCATCTACGGCCACTGGCACATCAGCCCTGAGAAGGCCGACCCAGGCCCGGCCTTCGACTGGCGCCGGCTGGTCAGCGGTCTCACCGGGCGCAGCAACGCCTTCCCGGTGACGTGGACGCGCAAGCAGCAGCGGGCCAACTGGCGCAACAAGCGCGAGATTCAGCGGCTCGCCGCGCAGTACTACAAGCGCAATGAGATCAACAACGACAGCGGCGGCTTCTTTCCCGTGGGGATCGAGGCCACCTGGCACGGCGGCATCCACCTGCCGATCCGCGTCGGAGGCCAGGTGCGGGCCATGCTGGACGGCGTCGTGGTCGCGGCCCGCAACGGCCCGATCCCGGCGGGCGGCTCCAACAACTTCGTCTTGCTTCGCCACGAGATCGACTTCGACCCCAGGGAAGACAAGGAGCGCAAATTCGTCTTCTACACGCTCTACATGCACCTGCAGCGCTTCGCGATGGACCCCGAGACGCTCAAGGCCAAGAAGCTGAAGGACGGGCTCGCGCGCATGCCGGAGTGGTTCGCCATGTTGGCCAAGGTCGACAAGGGCGAAGACGAGCTGCCCGAGGACGAAGAGGACGAAGAGGCCGACGACTACGACGACGAGGGCAACAAGAAGAAGAAGCGAAAGAAGCGACGCCGGAAGAAGAAGAAGAAGAAGAAGGCGAAGAAGAAGAAGCCTGCCGACAAGGGTGACGACGACGACGACGACGACATCCACTTCGGCGACGACGACGACGAAGATGACGAGGACGGCCACATCGACGGCCCGGTGACCGACGAGGAGATGGCTGGCTGCGCCGACTCGGACCTGTCCCGCGTCACCAACACCAACGGCGAGGGCGCCACGGCCCTGCGCGCCGGCAGCGTGGCGCTCCTGCCGACCGAGGGCGCGGACGCTGTGCTGGTGAAGGCCGGTAAGGTGCTCGGCCATGTCGGCCCGCTGCTCGGTGAGGGCGGTGAGTCCTGCGAGGGCGCGGTGCACGTCGAGGTGTTCGCCGACGGTCGGTGGCGGGACGCCGTGGACCTGGTCGGCCAGCACGGGGCGCACTGGCTCGAGTTCGACGCCGATCCCAACCCAACCCTGCAGATCGACACTGACGACGTGTGGGCGGTCGTGCTGCAGGGCGACGACGAGCGCGGCCGGGTCATCCGCGGCGACTTTCTCAGCGAGGACCGCCGCGTCGACGAAGAGACCATCCGCGAGTTCTACGGCGAGACCGGGCCAGAGGCCGAGCGGCTGAAGCGACGGCTCCGCAAGGCCATCACGCGCCACGTGTCGGAGTGGAGCGACCAGGTCGACTGGTTCCGCTCACTGGCGGAGGCTCAGGACGACAAGGACGTGGGCAAGGCCATCGAGAAGAACCTGCTCAAGGACGACCAGGGCCGCCTGCTGAAGACGCTCTTTGCCCGGCAGATTCAACGCTTTACGCCCTACATCTGGCTGACCCAGGAGGTCGCGGAGCACGTGGGGCTGCAGTTCGGTGACAAGTGGGACGGCGTGCTGTACCACTTTCACCCCATCCACTTCTTGGAGTGGATCACCTTCGAGACCACCCGAACCCAGGGCAAGGTCTTCACCCGCATGAACAAGTCGGAGATCCGCAAGGAGCGCCGCAAGCATCGTCGTGAGCAGGAGCGCATCCGCAAAGAGGCCCGCGGCAAGCTGGACCCGGACCTGCTCGAAGACGACCATGGTGACGCCTTCGTCGTCGACGAGATCGACGAGCTGGCGAACCCGACCAGCGTGCTCGATGAGCTCTGGGAGGCTGGCGAGTTCGCCGACGAGTGGGAGCGGCGGGACTGAGCGGCGGCGCCACACCGAACTTCGTCCGCGCACAACGGACCGCGAGAGGACATCCATCCATGCAGACCCCCGCCCGCGTCGCCTTCTATCCCGGCTCGTTCGACCCGATCACCAACGGCCACGTCAACATCGTGCAGCGGGGGCTCAAGGTCTTCGACCGGGTGATCATCGCGCTGGCGCAGAACGTGTCGAAGACCGGCCTCTTCGACCTCGAGGCGCGTCAGGCCATGATCCGAGAGGTCTTCGCCGGTGAGCCGCGCATCGACGTCCTGGTCTTCGACGGCCTGATGGTCAACGCCGCGCGTGCGGCCGGCGC